>CAYSGM010000247.1:0-1504 GCA_964430595.1 uncultured Candidatus Cloacimonas sp. | reverse complement strand
TATTAACGCAGGAATTTAAAGCTCTTCTAATTGGTGCTAAATCGAAACCCTCAATGGTCGTTTATGGAGCAAATGTCGACGACTATGCAAACGAGCATATAGGACTAAATCCAGGAGATGGTATGCTATCCAACGCCTTTTCGGGCACAGGCAACTTGCCATCTAGCTCTATCGGCATCCGTGACGCAAAAGGTAACTATGCCTATGTTTCTAGGAGCGTTTCTGGAAAACCTGTAACTACGAAATGGAAATACGATTGGAACACCTACAGGCCTACTTCATCTACCGCAGGTTCTGGTGTAGGGGCATGGTTATCGCTAACTGCAAGCAATGCTTACTCTATATCTGGTGGATCATCCTCATCTAATCGAGAGGGAGACAACGCTTACGCGAGTACAAATATCAATTCTAATTCATTACCGACTTCATCGCTCAGCAATTATTATACGGATGCTAATGCCTTTACCAATGCAGCTAATGCATATCAGACTGCGAACTCTGCAGCTGGCATTTCAATCGTTATGGGTTCAGTAGCTAAGAACAAAGAAAGTGATCAGGCATGGGACACCATTACTCTTAAAAGTGGATCTCTAAGCGGATATAGCGATTCCGCTTCTGCCGCCTTAAGAACAGCGGCAACGTCTCAAAAAATTAATTCAGCATCTGGCAGTTCAATCGCGGTAGGTCCAGTAGCTAAGAATAATGAAGGTGATCAGGCACAGGGTATCACTAAAGGCGGGTCTCTGAGTGGATACAGTGGCTATGCGGCTATTAGCTCAGCATCTGCGATAACAACACAATATCTTAAATCGATGTCTGGTAGTTCCGTTCAGGCGGGTCCAGCAGCCAAAAATAGCGAAGGCGATCAGGCATGGGATACTACTACTCTTACAAGTGGATCTCTAAGTGGATACAGCGATTCTGCTTCTGCGGCTTTAAAAACGGCATCATCCTCTCAAAATATTAACTCCGCATCTGGTAGCTCAATTAAAGCAGGTTCCGTGGCTCAAAATACCGAAGGTGATATGTCATATGCAAATATTAATTCCGCCAAGGGTGCATTATCAGGGTATTCAGTTAATACGAAAACAACAAAAACCACAGCAAAAACTAATCCGAAAGCTTCAACAATCAGTATAACCGGGACTAGTTCTGCAATTTATGCATTTGCTTCGAACAGTGAGGGAGATAGCTCTAAATTCGAATTAAAGGTCACCGATGGTAAAGTAACGAATCCCAATCTCTATGCATCGAGTGCAACAGGCTTTGCAGAAACGCAAGCAAGCATCCCTAACGCATATGGGAAGGTCGCCGAAATAAGCTCCCAAGGGCTAGATAAAGCACTGGGATATCAAGAACATTGGGTTTGGAATAAGGATAAGAATGATTGGGATCGTAAAAAAACAAAAATTAAGAGAGGAGAAGGAGACTTCGCAGCCAAGAAAACAAATAACAATAAATTTAACAACGTGCTATTGAAGACAACAGCAACCAAAAACGACAT
>CAYSGM010000246.1:0-1529 GCA_964430595.1 uncultured Candidatus Cloacimonas sp. | reverse complement strand
TATTGAATATTGTAGAAAGAAAATAGGATACATGGTTAGGGTTATACCTTTTCACATATGATGGGTAGACTCAATGCGGATAAACATAGTAGCAATCATAGAGAATAGTATGGAAACCATTGAAGTATGGGCTTTATGATATGGGGTAATGAATAATGTGGATGATAGCTAATAAAAAATTAAATAGTTCTCGCGACCATCGCGAGTTTGAAGGGTATAACCTTTACAGCAATCAACAATGGCATGTATGCATGGATCCAAATGTTTTGTTCCACTATGATGGGTATGTCTTGATTAGAGGTCATAATCCTACAAGCAAAGAATCTGTTGATGCTGAGCTAACCAAGCTGATTGCCGAAAACAAACTTAAACCCGAGATGATCAAAGGTAATTATACCTTAGTTGTATGCCGTAAAGACAGTTTTCAAGTACTCAGCGATAGGTTTGGAGTTCAGAAATGGTTTTATTGGCAGGATGGAGATAGCTTTGTGGTGAGTGATGACCTTAAAGCTATTGTGTCTGAGGTTAAACCACGATTATCCAAGGACAACATGGCTCTATACGCACTTACGTACCATTTCATTAATGGGAAAACTATCTATGAAGGCATACTGCATAATGAACCGGCTCAGTTGCTTGAATATAATGACAGTAGGTTAACCATAAATAGCTATTGGTCACCTAGTGCATTACTGGAGCAGGAGAGAAGAGATATCGATATACAAGAGATTGTGGAGTGCTTGGGTTCGCATGTAGATGACCTATTGGCGTATTGCGGTGATGATTCGATCAGCCTATCTCTCACCGGAGGGGCCGATACTCGCAATCTGCTTGCTCTAATGTTAAGCAGAGGGATTAAACCTCACTTATATACTTATGGGAATCCCGCGTCTTGCGATTGTGATAAAGCAAGCAAGATAGCTAAAGGATTAGGTCTTGATCACCACATCCATGACATCAAAATGAACAGCGAGAGATTTCGTGAGTACTCCAGTTCAATCATCTCCTGGGGCAATTCATTAAGCTCAATCCACCGTGCTCATAGGATTATGGCTGTTGAGGAAGAAAGCAAGTTTGCTAATACCATGTTTCTGGGAACATTAGGAGGGGAATTTATTAAAGGGGTCGACGAAGATTACTATATAGTATCCGATGTCTTTTTTGACAACTGGGAAAAAAATGGCCTAAGCAATCAAGATATCATAACTTATTTAGCTAAAAAATCAGTTATTGGCTCATCAGTATGTATAGCCGATTTATGCAAAGAGATAAACCGTGAGTTCATACAAGGGACTGTCATTCAAAGGAAGTTAAAGGCAATCACGCACATAACAGCTCACTTGCATGATGCCCAAGATATCGTTCTATACCAAAAAGACATGCACTATTTATTCACACCATTCTTAGATATTGATTACCTTGAGCTTATCTTTTCATCAACCTTTCCCTTCTCAAACAAGGAACTTATGCCAAATAAAATAATAAGAAGAATCCAGAATCCTTTTTATGCATCCAAGTTTATCAAGGCA
>CAYSGM010000245.1:0-1562 GCA_964430595.1 uncultured Candidatus Cloacimonas sp. | reverse complement strand
TCATCAAGGTTATTGCCGTTGGCAAGGAAAATCTTTCTCAGGTGATCACAAAAGATAGGTATGTAGCACATTTTGAGTTTGTTAACCTCACCGGTTAGTTCAATATAGGTCTCAACAGGAGACTTATTGTCTCGGGTGCGTATTTTCCGGATATGGTTATAGTAAGTACTGTATATGAATGATTTAACGTAGAACTCGAAGAGACTTGGGAAGGTTTCGATATCCAGAAACTCTTTTTCCACAGTGTTATGAAAACTCTCAACATCGCTGTTAAAGGTGGGAGCACTGGGAGGTATTCTTAGGTGTCTGATCCCATGTTTGGCGAGCGTTTGTTCAAACAGAGTGGTTTCATGATAGAGAGGATCAACGAACTCGGTGCCGTTATCTGTCTGAAATGATACGTTGTTAAGGTCTGTTCCTAACCCTTTTAAGTATTCAATCAGGTATTCCGCAAAGATAGACGTAGAAAGAACATCTTTGAAATTGGTAAAGCCCATAAAGACCATTCCTGTTCTGTAATCTCTGGCAGTAATCTGGTACTTGGGGATGGCTTTCTTTTGATAGGCTTCATACTGGTTAGCGATATCATTATAGTATTTGATATCTATCTGTATCTTTTCCATGGGCTTATAGCTTGCCTTGACAGCTCTCATGTCCATCTTCTTACGATATCTGGTCTTGTGCCTGGAGGTTAAGCCGGCGCGTTTGAGCACCTTATTAACCGTTTTAGCAGAATAGTTTAGCTTGAGGTTATTAATAATCGTCTGCGCACCGGGGTTGCCACGGATCTTCCTTTCGTTCAGAATAGCATTCTGTACTGATTCCGGCATTTTGAGAGGGTGATTCTGCCCGATTCTTGAGAGATTCTTTAACCCGTGCTCCTTATCCTCACGGTATCTGTCTCGCCAACGCCTAACCGTCTTACGTGTGGTATCTAAACGCCTGGCTGCTTCGGACACACCATACCTCTCTGACAGATAGTACATCTGATATCTCATCATTTCTGTTGACGAAAAGCCTTTGTCTTTAATCTCTGTCATAAGATGTAACATATCTGTGCCAGACTTTCACAATAGCTGAAATCTGGCACGCTTTTTTTTGTGGTTAATGTGGGATAATCATGCTTTGAAAGACAATACCGTTCATTTGTGGCTTTGGGTTTTCTTAGGTATGGGCCGAAATGATGAGTAGGAACACGACCCGAAGACCGTGTTCCATTGTTTCTACTCGTTTCGGCACCGGCTATCCCTGACAGGTTGCTCCCCAGCAGAGCCTGTTTCCGTTTCACCGGATAGGACAAACCTGCCAATTCATGCTTAGCTGTCAAGTAACAATCAGCCACATATAGATAGTACTTGCACAAGGTAAGACGTTTATATCTCATCAGTTACCTCATGTAACAATGCCTGACTGAAATACTTGATCTCAATCTTGCTAAGCTCCACGGCTACTATGCCATAGGTAGGAAGTAACTCCTGGATCAAATTGCCCATAACTTTTATGTCTTTCTCGGGCATAATTCTCAGCTCCTTAGGGTGGATACTTTTAAGGGTGACACGCCA
>CAYSGM010000244.1:0-1597 GCA_964430595.1 uncultured Candidatus Cloacimonas sp. | reverse complement strand
CATGCACAATGACTTAGGCAGCCCTGAAGAGCATATCTTTGCTCAGAACATAATTCCTTCTATGCTCTATAGAACATAGAAGGAAAAATTGGCTGTTTGCCCAATCAGTCGATGGTGCTGATGCTTCAGCCTTCTTCTATTCACTGATTGAGACAGCAAAACGCTCAGATTTGAACCCAATGGACTATGTTGAAGCCATCTGCACCTTCGGCCCTGGTAGCAAAACCGATGTTGAATGGGAAGCATTGCTTCCGGATAAGATTGATCTTGCTAAACTGGGGGAGGTTCGCGCTTTACGTCTCGCTGCAAAACCCAATCCTGGAAGAACCACACCTTACAACTTCGTGGGTGCCACTAGATAGAGCCTGCTATTCGTATCCCCTTAAGCAATGCTACCAGATTATCTGTTGAGTTTACTTCGATTCTAGATCCATAGTATTCAATCATGAACTTCTGCTCTTCGGTAACAGAAGATAGGGGCTTGCCCACTCTAACAAAAGAATTGGCCTCTTTTCTTCGTTGCATCTGTGTATCAGATCCAAAGGTCTGCATCCATTGGTGGAATGTGGTTCTGGCGATTCCATGCTCTCTTGCATAGGAAGTATAGCTGCCTTCTCTGTTTTTAACATAGGCCTTTGCCCTTTCCAAATGTGCTAATTTATCTTCGTCGTTGTACTTCACTTCCTGTTCCTCCTGTTTTAAGGCTGTCTCAAGTCTAATGAAGGAGAAAAGTTTTTGTAATAGTGATTTATATTCCGCTTACCTTCTAGGGGGTTCTTTTAAAGGTTTTCGGTGAAACAGGGTTCCGGGTAGAACATCCTCGTTTTCCACATCCGGTCCTGGCGTAATTTTTCATTGGATCGATGATCTATCGGTACCAGGAAGTATGCGTCTTTTCGTAGCCAATATCTTTGTTTGCTCCTAACTATTATAGTATAAGAGCATAACAAAGGAGGTAGTTATTTCTTTTTACCGCGTAGGATGTAGGGGTCTTTTCTATCAGGGTCAGCAGTAGCTTTTCTAAGGGTATCGTAATAATCATCAATTGAAGAGAGGTTAACTTTATAAGGGAGCATTGCATCCCAGTCATTATCAGTTGTGCAAGAAGCAGCATGACTAAAGAGGTAAGTGAAGTATTTTTGAGGATCAACTTTCATCCTCTTACATGTTTCTACTAGAGAATAATAGAGAGCTGAAGCTTTTGCGCCCTGGCAACATGTATGATTATGTGACCTATCTTTTAGGAGAGATGACAAGAATAAGGGATCTGAATACAAAAGATATTGATTACAGTCAATACTTGCCATGGAATCTCTCACCAGAACTACGTAAAGAAATGGCTGTTGAAACAATGTCTATCAAAAAGAAACCTTTTTAAAGCATCTCAACCCATCCTTTATTACCCTAAAATAAGTCTCTGCTAGCTAGCAGAGACTACATACATGTCTTTCTCTGCTACAGAACCAAGATACTAGGTTAACTGGATTAGCTAATAGAGTGTATTCGGTTTGATGGTCACGAAAGTAATCGTCCATCTTCTTCTCCTGCTCCTCCGATTCCCCGTTGATCTCATGGGTCCTCAGCGACTTGAAGATGA
>CAYSGM010000243.1:0-1606 GCA_964430595.1 uncultured Candidatus Cloacimonas sp. | reverse complement strand
GAGGAGTTCACATTGTTCATCCTCTCAAGATACTGATGCGATAATTGTATTATGCAGACAAATATAAAAACACCAACTGAGAGCGTGGTTTTCCACACTCTCAGTGTGGATTTTGGAAAAAGACTGAACGCTAGTTGTCAGTTAGGCTTGCTTATTATTCTGAGTAGCATATGATATTAAATAGGACTATATCAAATAAACGAATAAAAGGGGTGGCTTGACATGGACTATGCATTGCTGGGGAATCGGATACGTAATTGCAGGAAAAACAAAGGAATGTCACAAGCCAGACTAGCGGAAATGCTAGATATCTCGGTAAACTATATGGGACAAATAGAGCTGGCGGAAAGGCATATCGGTCTCGATTTGCTTGAGAATATCTCGATTGTGCTGGATATATCGATATTGAGCCTGCTGTATGAAGTCAATACTGGAACGCTTCTTACGGAGGAGATCAATCAGATTCTGCGAAAGTGCACAAATACAGAGCTTTTAGTTATCAGTGATATGGTCAGAGCACTGAAATCTTCACTAAGAAACTATTGCTCAAAATTGGATTCCGATATAGATCACTAGCGGAGGAAATTCATAGATCTGAACCTTTTGTGGTCGAAAAGTTAACCGATTTCGATACATATAAAATGGACACATCTATAAAGCAGTAAAAAAGAGGTGGCCATCGCTAACAACGCTGCCATGGAAAAGGAGCGGGATACTCTCCAGGAAGAGTGTGAGGTGATCATGGAACTGACGCGCAAGATGGTTCAGGATAATGCTCGCTCAGGGAAGGACCAGGCAGACTACAAAGTGAAGTATGGCAGCCTGTCTGGGAGGTATGAAAAAGCCAGCATGCGGCTGGCTGAGGTGAACAAGGACATTGTTGCGCACAATGCGAAACGGAATGAACTGGAGGGCTTCCTGAAATTGCTAGATGGCAGGGACGAGTTATTGATCGAGTTTGACGAAAACTTGTGGCTGGGATTGGGGCATCAGATGAAGGTGGACACGGATGGTGGGTTCAAGCTTGTGTTGAAAGACGGGTGTGAGGTAATGTGGGCAACTTCAAAAAGGTAATTGTAATGATTCTATTTTTTATTTTCCAGAGAATAGAAATAGGCCATTCTGGTGGATGCTCTCCACAAACATCCGGGTATCTGCTGAGGAGGTGGACAAGGCCTTCATCCGGGCATGGAACTTGCTGGTGGGACACAGTTTGCGGTACGCCGCCAGCTTCAATGAATTGGTTCGGGAGGGGAAAGATGAACTAGACAGGTACCGGGCACGGGAGATGGTCAGGGCGTTGGGGGAGAGGGGAAGGCTCAGGGAATTTGACTACGGGTTATGTAATCAAGTTCTGGACCATATCGAAGTGACCGAGTATGGCAGATTGGCCGTCATCTTCATTACGGGGACACGGGTAACGGTGTGATAAGCAATGGTGATTAATCTCACTGCACTGAACAACTCGGCTCTCCAAATGCAAACTGAACCGAACCATGAGTACATTAGTATTTCATAAGGTGCAAAGAGGAACAATGGACTAAAGAATTAGGCTCTTTATCTAATTCCGTGAAACGGGGATAAAGATGTATACTGGTACCAAGAG
>CAYSGM010000242.1:356-1617 GCA_964430595.1 uncultured Candidatus Cloacimonas sp. | reverse complement strand
TTATCTTGAATCTGGGTACTCTAAAATACAAATTTATTCATATCCGCTGCCATCATCAGTTACTCTCAATAACGCACATGCCGTGGTTGAGCAAGGCGGTGACTATGCTTATAGGAAGCTTATAGAGCAGAGTGTTATGAACCAGAAAAGTACAAATAACACTGGAATCGTGGTTGATAAATCTGCGGGATATATTGTCACCGACAATTATAAGAAATTATTTGCTGCTATCAAAGAGACTGAAATACCCTGTTTGATTGGTGATCTGGGCGAATATACCAAAGACACTCTTGATTCTGTGGATGCCGTTCTGAGCTTTGGATCGAGTGTTGGTGTTGCTATTGGTTGCATGATGTCGGGGATTAAGCAAACATTCGCGATTACTGGCGACGCTTCCTATTTACACTCAGGCAAAAATGCAATTATTGAAGCAATTTCCAGAGAACTGCCACTAAAACTAATCGTCATCTGCAATGGTGGATCTCAGGGAACTGGTGGACAAGTGATACCTGGAAAGCTGTACTATCAACCGACTGGTGTGAATGTAGTAATAGCAGAGTACAACAAAACCGATGAACAGAAATTTGCACAGATCCTAAAGGAAATGTCAGATTCAGATAAGCAATCAATATTATACAAATGTAAACTATGAAAGAAAAACCATACTATCTCCATTTTGAAGGAATGGACTTGGCAGGAAAAACAACTGCTACTAATAATTTTATTCAATCGACTGGTACTGAATGGGACATCAGAAGAAACTCGCTCTCAAGAGAGAATCCTATCCATATTCTTGCTGATGCTCTAAGAAAAGAGGAGGTCTATGACGCTGAAGTCCTTGGAAACTTGTATGTAGCCGCACTGATGGCTGATATAAGATCATTTCAATGGCCGAGTAGGAACACAATTCAAGATTCAACAATCATACTGAGATCCATAGCGTTTCACACTGTCAGAGGAACACCTAGAATAAGTGAGGTTCTTCTCGATTTGTTGCCAGAACATCCACAGTTTGACGCGTCATTTGTTTTTACTGCCAGCATAGAAGAAAGAGTAAAGAGACTACAACAAAGAATTGCCAAAGCTCCTCACGAAGTTTCTGAAGAAGACATGATGGTGATAAATAAACCTGAAAAATTCTTGGCAATGGAGGCAGCTCTAATTGACACATCGAGACGAGTATTTCATTCAGTTATTGTAGACACCTCAAGTCTCACCCCAGATATGGTGGTTGGAACAATAGGGAACAATCTAAACCTGA
>CAYSGM010000242.1:0-346 GCA_964430595.1 uncultured Candidatus Cloacimonas sp. | reverse complement strand
TCAGAGAAAATAAAGAAAGAATCTTAGAATCGCTTGGTTTCAGTAAAGGAAAGAATGTGGCGATTAGGAGAGAGTTTCGTCTGCCCGAGATCAGTGGTGAATCTTTGGGTATTAAAGAATACGCAACCAATCTGATTGAACAGGGCAGGTTTTTCTCGTTTCTCTTCAAAAACGGCAGATGGGAATCAATGGGTGGAGCACCAGTAGTTTATCTAATGACAGTCGACGATGTTGATCAGAAACTAATGTTTAGCCAAAACAGACTAGTGGCTGCTAATGCGCACGATGGTAAAGTAATCAATATAGATTGCGATACAACACTGCAAACGTACTCAAGAAGACGATC
>CAYSGM010000241.1:0-1688 GCA_964430595.1 uncultured Candidatus Cloacimonas sp. | reverse complement strand
AAATATCACACCTTAAAGAATCTGGGATTTTGTCCTAACGAAGTAATCCACTTCATTTAATGCATGATAAACTCTCTGAAGCAAGGAAGGAGCAATAGATATTTTCTCAATTTGTATCTCCATTGGTATAGACTTATTGTATGTTTTAGCTAAGATGTACACCTGAAATGTCAAATCGTGACAGTTATTGGGCAGGTTGTGACGCCGAGTTGTCAAGCTAACCCGACACTCTTAAGATCAGTTTCATCATAATCGATGTCAACTCAATGATGAATTCAAACTCTTGTTTCTTGGTCAGATCATTATGTTTGGCATGGATGTTCTGATAATTACAATAGTATTCTCGTAATTTGTTGTACATACTGATCAGATTATCTGAAATGCCATTAGCTTGCAAATATTTACAAAGATCATCTTGTTGCTTTTCCAATGGCCTGTCATTTGATAAAATCTCTTTCAATAACTGCTCAAAAGAGAACCTCATATCATCTACTAAGTTCCGCTCGAATATCTGTGTTTGGTATTTGATGAGTGCTGATTCGTAGTGTTTTTTTACTTGTGGATAGTCATCAAGTAGGTGTTTGGTTTCAGTAATAATCGAAATATCAAGCAATTCACTTGGGTCCGGAGCAAACTCGCTATATCTCTCAATTAACCTAGATTGGATCTCCAATGTTTGCGGATGAATACTAAACTCTGGCATTTTACATAACTCTATTAGCATCTCGAACTGATGCTTACCTTGGAATTCTTTTAAGTTCAATGCAAAGACAGTTGCTTTGTTCTTTCCACCTGTTGTATACATGTCCGTTGCTTCATATACTAATTTTACCCCATACTTAACGCTATACTTTTGACAGAATCGAATAATGTTTGTGCCTGAAAGTCCCCCCTTTGTCTCACCAAACCAATTACATGCATATGATAGAAAAGTGTCATCAATCTTGTTACTCATGCTTTACCTCATTATTAGAGTGTTCTTTATCTATATCAATTATTACATTATTGTATTTCTACTATATCCCAGAGTCTTTCTAGTTCTGGTTTAGATTGCCAATACTCTAATATAGGTTGACCTTCTGGCAGTGGAAAAGCTACGCATAACAAATGGGTTGGTCTGCTCATCGCAACATAGGCAACCCGGAGTGCTTTACATATTGATTCATTTCTACGATCTGAAGCTCTTACATTTGAAGTAAAAAATCGAAACAGTCGAGTTGACTCATATGCATAAAAATACGTATCAAGAAACAAAGTAGAAGCATGCGTTTCTCCTTTTACTGAATGTACTGAACCGACCTCAATACGAATGTCTTGCCCATCAATTGAGACATGATATTCATTGTCTAAGTGCAGACCACTTTGGATTTCTTCAACCTCACATTCAATGAAAGACTGTATCCTACTAAAGTCAGCTCCGAAAATAGGGAAGAATATCTCTTCGACATATGTTGTTATCTCATTGAGAACACACGTTGGATATTGAAGTTCATTGTTTGGGCAATCTGGGCTGCAGGCATGACTTAGAATTCTACGAGACCATGATGATAATTTGCTTAATAGACTGTAGTATATAAATTGATCCCTGTTACACAAAAACTCAAGTAAGCTTGTTTTTGTATATGGTTTTCGCGGTAGTGTCTCAAAGGTTGGTGTAAATTGGAGTCAGCCAGATGAAGAAAAAGGTT
>CAYSGM010000240.1:0-1773 GCA_964430595.1 uncultured Candidatus Cloacimonas sp. | reverse complement strand
GATCCGCTCGGACTTCTGGCTCCACAGCTCGTATGCAGGGGTATGGTACGTTGACTTGAGCACCTACCGGACGAGCTCGTACCCCTACGTTTCTTTTCGCTGCGCCTGTTTTCCTAAGACATCATGATTGAGGAGCGATAGTGACGATGAGCTTTAATTCTGAAGCAGTCTTGTTTCGCAAGTATTTGGAAATGCTAAAGCTGCTTCATATCTATTTAAATCACTTTCCGAATCATGAGAAGTTCGGATTGGCTCAAAGCATCAGGAATGATGCTTATAAAATTCTGGATTATATTATTGAAGGACAGAAACGATATTACAAAAAAACATCGCTAACTGAGCTTGATATTGCACACGAAAGATTAAGACAAAAAGCATACTTGGCTTTTGAACTTTAGTATTTCGGGGATAAAAATGGTAATCATGATGATCGAGATCAAAAGAAGCTCAACTCAGAAAGATTTTGCAAAATCTCTGTTCTGATAGACGCTTTAGGCGCCATGATTGGTGCTTGGATAAAATCGCAAAGAGAAAGCCTATAGAAAGGGCAACTTATTAATATGCGTGATCCGCTCGAACAACTGGAACAACAGCTCGAATGCAGGGGTATGGTACGTTAACTTGAACAACAACCGGACGAACTCGAACGCCAACGTTTCTTTTCGCTGCGACTATTTCCCTCATAACTCTTATGAGTACATTGGAAACAGGGATAAGTTGTCCTGGCTTTGCCGAAATGGTTCTGGCTTTCACTGCTTAGTAGATTCGATTCCGAAAGGCAGAAGAAAGATATGAAAAGAGTGGGCTTTCTCTTTGACAAGATCTTTACTGCCGACAATCTCTATATGGCTTATCTCGATGCAAGCCAGAAAAAACACAAAAAGCGTGCTTGTTTTGATTTTGCCAAAAGCTTAGGAGCAAACCTGAATAACCTGATAGAAGAGTTATGTAGCAATACTTACAGCCCAATGCCATATTTCAAATTCAAAGTATTCGAGCCAAAAGAAAGAGTGATCCATGCGCCAGCTTTCAGGGATTGCGTGGTACAACATGCCATCTATAAGGCAATATACCCTATCTTTAATAAGACGTTTATAAACACTTCTTTTGCCTGCAGAAAAGGATACGGAACCCATAAGGCAAGCGTATACACCCAATGGGCGATGAGAGAGCATTTGGATGAAGAATACTATCTAAAACTGGATATTCGAAAGTTCTTTTACTCGATAGATAAAAACATCCTACAGAAGCTCATTGAAAGCAAAATCAAAGATAGTCGATTGGTCAAGATCATGATGATGTACACTGATCATGGCCAACCTGTAGGGATACCAATAGGCAACTTATTAAGCCAACTATATGCACTGATCTATCTCAATCCATTAGATAGATTTGTCAAGCAAACCCTCAAGGTGAAACATTACGTCCGGTATGTCGATGATTTTATCCTGATTGGTTTGTCTTTGACTCAGTGCTTTGAATACAGGGATAGGATAGAGCAATTCTTGCGTGAGGAATTACACTTATCATTGTCAAAGTCAACCATCTTACGAATCAGAAAAGGTATCAATTTTGTTGGATACCGTACGTGGAGGAACAAAAAGATAATCCGTAAATACTCCATGCATAAATTTAGAAAAGCTGCCAAAAAAGGCGACATACTGGCGATGATATCGTTATTTGCACATGCAGCAAAAACAGCCAGTCTAAAATACTTGGCCAAAGTTACGAAGGAGGTGTATCGTGGGAAAGATGTATCGTTTCCAAAAGCAA
>CAYSGM010000239.1:0-1873 GCA_964430595.1 uncultured Candidatus Cloacimonas sp. | reverse complement strand
GACATGGTTTTCGAGCTGTTTCTGGAGCTGAATGCCACGCATGAACAGCTTGACTTCCCTGTGATCTATGCCTCCGGCAAAGATGGCTATGCTGTGGAAGAACTGAACGATGAACCGGTGAGTATATTCCCCTTATTGGATATGATAATAGCTGAAGTGCCGGATACGGAAGGCGACGTGGATAAACCTTTTCAGATGCTTACTTCTGCCATAGAGTACGATAATTACCTGGGCAAGATGGGCACCGGCAAAATCCATAACGGAACCATTAGCCAGGGCGAAGAAGTGTTGCTGCTGAAACGCAACGACGAGAAGATAATATACAAGGTTACCAGCCTGTTTACCTACGAAGGCTTGCAGAAGAAAGAAGTTAAAGTGGCTTATGCGGGTGACATAGTTTCCATTGCCGGGCTGGAAAAGATTGATATTGGCGAAACCATAGCCAACAAAGATAATCCCATCCCGCTGCCCAGCATTACTATAGATGAACCGACCATCGCCATAGAATTTGTGATTAACAACTCCCCCTTTATGGGCAGAAGCGGAAAATGGCTTACCTCCAACAAGATTTGGGAAAGGCTGCAAAAAGAGCTGCAAACCAATGTATCCCTGATCGTGGAAAAGACAGATTCTGCCGATACTTTCACCGTGAAGGGCAGAGGCGAGCTGCAACTATCCATTCTGATGGAGAACATGCGTAGGGAAGGTTATGAGTTTCAAGTATCCAAACCCCGCGTGCTGTATAAAGAAGTGGATGGCAAGACCATGGAACCCATTGAACTTGCGGTGATAGACGTTGCTGAAGAATTTGTGGGCACTGTGATAGACATGATGGGTAACCGTAAAGGCGAGATCACCAGCATGACTCCTCCCATCGATGGTTATTCCCGGCTGGAGTTTAAAGTTCCTGCCAGGGGCTTAATTGGCTGTCGGAATGAGTTCCTAACCGAAACTCGCGGAACCGGGATTATGAGCCAGTGCTTTTATGGCTACGAAGAATACAAAGGCGAGATCCAGGGTAGCAGCCATGGTTCGATGGTAGCGATGGAGACCGGCTTAGCGCTTGGCTATTCCCTCAATAACTTCCAGCCCCGCGGAACCTTCTTCATCAACCCCAATACCGAGGTGTATGCCGGGATGATAGTGGGTCAGCACAGCAAAGATAAAGATTTGGTGATCAACGTATGCCGCGGCAAGAAGCTAACCAATAACCGTGCTGCAGGTAAAGACGATGCGATCAAGCTGATTCCGCCACGTATCTTCACGCTGGAACAGGCGATTGAGTATGTGGGAGATGATGAGCTTCTGGAGATAACTCCGGATAGTATCCGCTTAAGAAAAAAGATTCTGCATCATACCGATAGAAAGCGTAATGAGAATGCCAGTTCGTTAGATTAACGGGTTAGATGTTAAACGGGGTGCCATGGTTATTGGCACCCCGTTTCTTATACAATACTATTTAAGGGCTTTTAGAGCAGCTTTGTAGTCCGGTTCCTGGACTATATCCTCCACCAATTGGCGGTAAATTACCTTACCTGCTTCATCTATGATGATTACCGCTCTGGCAAGCAAACCAGCCATGGGTCCATCTACTATCTCCAGTCCGTAAGCTTTGCCAAAATCATGGCTTCTTAGTTCGGATAGGGTGAATAGCTTGTCGATCCCTTCTGCTGCACAAAACTTGCCAAGAGCGAAGGGAAGATCGCGGGATATCCCCAGAACCACTGTCTTGGGGGTTTTGGCGGCTTCGGAATTGAACTTGCGCACACTAGTGGCGCATACACCCGTATCTATTGAGGGATATATGTTCAGCAGTATCTTGCTGCCCTTGTAATCCGCCAGGCTATGATCTTGCAGCTTGTTATCGGTGAGA
>CAYSGM010000238.1:0-1910 GCA_964430595.1 uncultured Candidatus Cloacimonas sp. | reverse complement strand
AATCTGGAAGAGACGGTCACTTCCTTCGTTCACGGTAACATTTCCTGATGGATTAATCGTTCCATGGTCTCCGGCTGTTGCAACGATAGTATAGGTGGCAGGTAATGTTGAAAAAGAATAGATGGTGCTATAATCACTTTCATTAGATGGAGAGCAAAGTGCTTTAATTCTAACTTCATAAGAAGTATTAGAAGCCAGAGATGTCAAATTAGCAGTAGGAGTATTACAAACAATAGAAGTCCATGTATTAGAAGTAGATTCTTTATATTCAAAAACCCACTGAGATTCATCTCCTGCAGGATACCAAATAACACTAGCAGAATTAGAAGTAACGGCATTGAACGTGATATTTGTTGGCGGTAAGCACGTAACAATAAAATCAATTACGAGATCATCCAAATAGATTGAATTAGCAGCACCTGTGGAAGACATAAAGCCGATATAATGGCCTGTTCCGGTATAGGAATCAAAAGGTACTGTAAATTCATCCCAGTAATTAATATAGATTGGAGAGAGGGTATCAATCGGAACAAAAGTAGTTTTATCGGCAGGATCATCAAAAACGCCGATTTGCAGACTATGTTCATTCGTCCCTTTTCTCAATTTGAAAGTAGCTTTTAAAGTATTTACCGGAACTGTATTTACAATTTCATTGGTTGTTGCAAAAGTATATCCTTGTATATCAGAATATAAGTGGAGAGAAGCGGGAGAAGAGTAATATGAATTAGTCGAGATGTATGGAGATGCTGTTGCCGATGAAGTAACTCTGTGCCAACAATCAGGAAAAAGGTCAACACCTGTTCCGTAGCTATCAAAATTTTCAGTTATTGGGAATTGGCTATCAGCCGAGCAATAAGTTTTGAAAGAAAGCATGACATTAGCGCTAACAGAATCGCCACAATCGGACTGGACATAAACATCATATTCTGTATCGGGAGTCAGTCCGTTAAATGCATGGGTAGTATCAACAGCAATAGCCAATAAGCCGTTTCCGGGGGTAAATCCGGATGGTCCATACTCAATATTCCAGCTTGTTGCATACATTCTTTCGTGCCAGGAGATGGTTGCCGATGTTGAGCTCAGACTCGTAACTTCTAAATTAATAGGAGCCACACAGGCAGGAATATAACTAACAATCACATCATCAATATAAACAAAGTTTGCGGCACCGTTGTCGGATCTGAAAGCGATATATTTTCCTGTTCCGGTATAGGATGAAAAGAGCACTTCCATATTTTCCCAATAATTCAGAGAATGAGGAGCCACAATATCCACGGGTGAAAAGGTGCTTTCATCAGTCGGGTCTGTCATAACTCCCACTTGGATAGTATTAAAATTAGTATTCTTACGCATTTTAAAGGCTACTCTAAGATCACTAATGTCAATAGCATTGCTGAATTTAGGAGTAGTTGCATAAGAATAGGTACTGGATGAGGAATAGAAATAAAGAGATGCCGGAGAGCTGAAGTTGGTTGTAGAAAGATTTGGATAAACCTCACTTGTATAGTTCGATTGTCTGGTCCAGCAAGTAGGGTAAGAGAGATCACTTGTTCCATAGGAATCAAAATTTTCAGTATAAGGCAAAGAACTAATATCTTCACACAAAGTAGTAAAAGAAGAAACCAACGACCAGTCGCTTTCATAGTTAAGGGCACAAACAGCTTTCACATAAAAATCGTAATGAGTAGCAGGATTTAGTCCTATGATGGAAAGCGGAATAGTATCAGCATGAAGAACCGTACCCGATGTATTCGGGCTGAATCCCCTTTCTCCGTATGCAACAGTCCATTCCAACTCATCACCGCCCGGAGACCATGATATTTGAGCAGAATGAAGGGTAATATCGGTGACATTCAGATTAATCGGTTGAACACAAGGGGGAGCATAATCCACTTCAAAATTATCAAGAT
>CAYSGM010000237.1:0-1937 GCA_964430595.1 uncultured Candidatus Cloacimonas sp. | reverse complement strand
CCACCAGGCATGCCGGAAAAGCCAAACTGGAAGTATTTAACCTTAAGGGACAACTGGTTAAAACCATTTTCGACGGCGAACTGATGTCCGGAAAACAGCAGTTTAACTGGGATGGATGTGATAACAAAGGAGTTTCGGTAAGCTCAGGAATCTTTTTCTACAAACTGAAAATGGGAGACTTCCAGGCAACCCGAAAGATGATCCTGATGAAATAAGCAGCGAACAAACCTGACATCATGTAAAGCTGGTTTGGCAAACTCAATTTTACCAAGGTGTTACCAAGGTGGATGCTTCGTCCCGAAGCATGATAAACAAGCGACAGGATGTCGCTTCAGAAAAGATTGTCTACATACCCCATATCTCTATTAAATGCTAACATCATCGCACTTTTACTCAGCACTTTAACTGTCAACTCAAATCAGGAAAGACCACTTTTTGTCCATGCTTCACAGCGTCAATCACATCATTATCTACCCTTAATCAAGCGTTAACTATTAAGACTTGATTAAGGCTTGATTAATACTTGATAAACGCTGCCAAGCAAGGAAGAATTCTTATGCCAATAGCTAATTAATAACAAAATATGGCTCTCTTTCAAATCGAGTGGGTAAAGGGAAAAAGAGTTGAGGGAAACTGCCCATAGATAATCATGACTCCTAAAATCTCACCTCAAGGAGAAAGATATCATGGACAGACCCCTCGAAGTACAAATCTGTGAAGACCTATTAGGATTGCAAGGATATTTTGCGACTCAGATTAAAACTGAAGAACACAAAGGTAAAAGCGAGATCCAGGTTCATGTGCAAAGAATAGGCCATCCTTGTTGTCCAGTATGCCAAAAGGAACTACCAATCTATGATACAAGGATACGCCACATACAGCATGCATCGGTTCTTTGTCGCCCTCTCATTCTGGTTCTCACTTTACGTAGAACTGCATGCCCACGGTGTGGAGTAAAGACAGAACATCAGTCAATAGCAGATGGCATCAAGCGGCATTCAAAGAATTTGGAGACAATGACGCTCAGGTTTTCAGAGAAACTGGACAATAGCTCAATAGCTAAACTGTTAGGCTTTTCTCAGAGTAGTATCTACAGGATTGATAAGGCTGGTCTGGAAACATTGGAGCAATGGCTTCGGGGGAGTATTCCCAAGCCGGCTCATGTTAGCATTGATGAGGTTGCCCATAAGAGACGGCACCAATATACTACGGTTCTTACTAATCAGGAAGATGCCAAAGTAATAGATGTATCTCTTGGCAAATCAAAGCAGAGTGCCCTCCAGTTGTTCCAGGACTGGGGGAATAAACTGAAATGGGTGGAGACCATCTCTATGGACTTCAGCCAATCCTATATTGGAGCTGCTTGTCAATATTATTCGGAGCACTACATCGTCTTTGACCGCTTTCATTTCAGCAGAATAGTCAACCGTCATCTGGAGCAGATAAGGCGCAACATCCAAAAACAACTTAGCGATGAAGATCGACGCCATTGCAAGAAAATTGACCGATGGTTGGCACTAAGACGGCTTAACAATTCAAACAGCAAACAAATAAATGCCCTTGAGCAAATGAAGATAGACAATCAACCTCTGTATGAATCCTACTTGCTGAAAGAGATGCTGCTATCTGTATTTGATGAAGATATCAAAAAGGATGAAGCGGAACAAAGACTCCTGGAGTGGTGTTCTCTTGTAGAAAACGGTCCGTATGCACCATTTGTGAGACTTGCAAAACTGATTAAACAAAGGCTGCACATACTTCTAAACTGGTTCAAATACCACATCAGCAATGCTAAGGCAGAAGCTGTCAATAACATCATCAAGTCCCTGTTAAAAAGAGCTTACGGATATAAAGATTTCTCTTACTTCAGACTGAAAGTTCTGCAGAAATGTGGATACCTTATGCAAGGACTTACCCACTTAGTTTGAAAGAGAGCC
>CAYSGM010000236.1:0-1961 GCA_964430595.1 uncultured Candidatus Cloacimonas sp. | reverse complement strand
AACCCCTCGTGATTCCGAGGTGGGACGAGGGATTCACGAGGGAATCACCTCCGCATGGCTACTGGTTTGTTTAAGAGAGCTGAAGAATGGAAGAGTGATTCAGTTAGGAGTCAGTTAGGAGCTCAGCGGTATTTCCTTGTTTGTGACAAGACTAATTGCAAACCGATTTATGGGTGTTAAAATCTGTTGACTGCCGGGTTCATCTTAGTTATAATACTTAATCCCCGGTACTCTCTTGAAAGTTATATAGTAGTTGCCATTCTCTACATTGTAAGAAAATCTGTGCTTAATTCTAAAGCTCTTGCTTGATATGCTACCAGATGTTCCGGTGAGATCATAGCTGCCGATGATGCTGGCCCGAGCTGATCTCCCTCCCTCAACTTCCTCGTCAATATGCAGAATAACCTCAGTGTAACGGATATTGCTTACCTCGCCTTTCAGTACCAAATCTTCGGCTGTGAAATGCTCAACGGCATATTGCATAATGGCATCAGACAAAGGTTTGTTGTCAATCACTGGCGGATAGAAGTGCTTCCAGGCTATGAATGAAAACACTACAATTAGGATGATAAGGGGCAAAAACATGTATAAATAAGGACGTTTTCTACTAAACCAATTCTCAAATGTTATTCCAACGGTAATGCCAAGGATGTTAAGAATGAGTTTTATTACTCCCATGCTATACTCCTTAAAATATCAATTAACAAGTGGGCTCATTAAAGATGATTGTGTTTTTGGTCAAGCTATTTTCTGGCAGACTCCCGCTTTTGTTGGGGATTATTGTCGACTTGGGATGAAGGAATCGCGAAATCAATGACTAGGAGTAACACAGAGCGTACTAGACGATGCCACCGAGTTATATTCTTGAGTTCCATATTTCATTTGCCTTGTATGAAACTTGCTAACTCCTATCAATTCATTCTTTTGTAGAGAATCAGTGCTTTGATGCTAAGAGTAAAACAAGTTCAAATCTCCCAGCGGAAGCTGATGCCTTGCAGATAGGGATTGGGCATAACATGTAAGCGGGGAGTGGTGCTTAGGCATAGCCTGGCACTGAGGTAGCCGATAAGGGAGCCGGTGAAGGCATCGCTTGCCCAGTGTTTGTTATCGTGTACGCGAGAGCAGGAGGTGAGGGTGGCAATGCCATACGCCAGGGGCGGAACCCAGGTGTTTGCGCTGTATTGGGCGGCGATGATGGGGGCAACAGACCAGGCGACGGTGGCATGACCGGAGGGGAAGGATTCGCGGCTCTTGATGTAGCCACCGCTGTTGAAAAACTGCTTGCCCAGGTTGGCGTCGGGGCGTTCGCGTTGGGTGACGGCTTTCAGTACTTGGGTGCTGCCATTGGCGAGGATGAAGCTTTTGATTGCTAACAGCCCGGTGTCCATGGTTTTGTCGGATTTTAACACGTAGCCGCCCAGGGTGGTAAGCGCGATGGCGGGGAGGATGTATTTGCCTTCGCCGAATTGCTTGGCGGTGAGGCTGATGTCTTGGGTTAAATCTGTCTTGTGGTCATAAGCAAAACGGTTGATGTCCTCATCGAAGATATACAGTCCGGTGCCGATGCCCACTATGCCCGCAGCGGTAAGCCAATCGGCAGTAGTCCAGCGGGTGGGGGCGCTAATGCCCTTCGCTATGGTTTGCGGATAGGAGTGCAGGTATGCAGAAAGGTATTTCCCCTCTTCCGCATACAGCAGGAGGGATAGCCAAAGCACGATGATAACAAGCAGTTTCTTCATGGGTGTCTTTGTAAAAAGGGAAGAGATAATGTCAAAGCTTTTCACAAAACAGGGTTTAGGGCAAAACTAAGCTTGGAGTTCAAAGTGCCTTGTTCTCTTTATCGGTATGTATAACTTTTCAGGCACTTAGGACTTCAAGCGAACCCCCTCGCCTTGAGACCGCCTCTTGAACTTCGCTGAAAGGATATTTTCGCTACCGGCAATGAAAACTTTACAATAGTA
>CAYSGM010000235.1:0-1962 GCA_964430595.1 uncultured Candidatus Cloacimonas sp. | reverse complement strand
ATTGTTTTGTACGTTTAACCGGATGGTTATTGCTAAAGTTTGATTTCGGCAATAGACTCTACCTTTTCGGCTTCTTCTTCTTTCCGCAGGGCATCTTCCTTTTCCTTTCGTTCAAGATATTTCTGCTGGTTGTGCCGCTTGAACGGCGCATTACCTGGATACACCTTGTCTTTGGCATACTTCACTTCGGGTGTCAGCATGGAACACCAGGTAAATAGGGGTCGGTATAAACTGTCCTTTCGTCAGTTCCCCCGCCCGACCCCTGCTCGCTGTCAGTATCAACTTGAGCCTGTTTGGAGGGAATATTTAATTCATTCATACTTGCGTTATAGCGCAACTAAGAAAGAAAAGATAGGTTGACATTAAACATAATGTTTGATATAATGGTACTATTATGTTGTTATATAAAGTTTAATAAAGGAGGAATTTAATGAGACAGCATTTGGCAACAAAGGGGCAGGGTATTACGGGGAACACTGGCTTGAGTTATCTAGTACCGTGGACTTGCTATAAATGCAATACAACAAGCAAGGTGAATATTTTAGATAAAAATGCAGAATGTCCGTGGTGCGGGAATACAGTACAAAGGTTCAAAAACAACAAGATAGATTCAAGAATTAGTATGAATGGGGGTAAACGACTATCAAGGAGTGAACCGTCTTGGGACGAATACAATAAGACAAGGGAGGTCAAATGAGCAGAGGCAATCCGCAAAAAACCATCATAGCAATCGACTTACGGGATTTGTACGACAAGGTATGGGAAGCCACGCACAGGAAGGAATTGGAAATTAGGAAAAGTATGGGGGTCAGCACATTCATTCGGGAGCATATTATCAGACCCATGTTTGAGAAGAAGGAGGGGTGATGAAATACTACGTTGCCGTAGATGTTGGTTGCATTGAGTGTGGGGAAGGTTCAGCGGTATTAGGTATATTTTCTGATAAAGACTTGGCAGATCAGGTTATCGAAGATCACGCAGAAAGACAAAAGAAAGATTGGCATGGACAACATAGTTTTGAAATATTTGAAGTTGACGGGATAGATAACAAAATAGTTGTTGATTATCAGCGTCATTGGGATTAGCCACGCTAGCCCTCACCATCTATATCTTCATCCCCTGCCCCGACTTCAATGACCTATGCTTTGTCGAATTGGCAGAGGAAGGAATGGAGATAGTCAATATGTGTGCTGAGTGCGGTGAGGTATTTGAATTCTGCCCGTTAAGTGCGGGGGAAAATTAAGGGAGGGATTGTGATTCATCATATCAAGCAAAAGGTTACTGCTCAATTTCAAGCCACCAAGGAATGTGATGTATGCCACAACCAATATAGTGACCCATCAGTTGTAGATAAACAACACTGGAAGTCTGGTGAACTGTGGGATTTTCAAGAGTTTTACCACATAGAGTTTACTGGAGGTTTTGGCTCAATTTTTGGAGATGGTTCAAGGGTCGAGTGTGATATTTGCCAGAGTTGTCTCAAAGAAATGATCTGGAAATATTGCAGAATAGACGGTCAGCCAACAGAGAAGGAGGACAAATGAAATACTGTGAAGATTGTAAGTGGTTCGATAAAGATGAAGAATATCATGTTTTCAAACAGCATAAATGTTCAAACGAAGCAGCTTTTTGGATGGGTAATCATTTTGTATCGAGAGAAAGCCTTCCCCTAGCAGAACACGCGAGACAATGGGGAAAATGTGAACTTGAAGGTAAATTGTGGGAGGGGAAAGAATGATATTCGCAAACTGGCAGGAGTTCTTTCATCAGGTGGCACAATTAGACGAATTGTTTGACAGACGCTTAACAGAGGAAGAACTTTATCAGCATTTCAAGGCACGACTCTTATCAGAAGTTGTAGCAAAAGAGACAATAACTTATTTCGGTGACATCGTGGGGAAGAAGGTGTATGAGTTGGGGGAGAAGGAATGAACGACTATTCCTTACCTACCATCTTGAGCA
>CAYSGM010000234.1:395-1987 GCA_964430595.1 uncultured Candidatus Cloacimonas sp. | reverse complement strand
CCCGGTAGGTGTCTCCGGAGCGCATACTCCCTTTCCACCGTTCCATTGGAAGTGTAGGACTACAACGGTTATTGTTTAGGAACTGACATTCTCTAATCCCATCATCATATTATAATGAGCAATATGCTGCGTTTCTTCGAAGATTCGCTTAAACACGTTTTTGTATCCATCTATGTTATCTTTGGTGATGCTGTAGTTTGCATCCTCAAATATACTGTGAGAATCTACGTTAACCCAAGTTATGAGGGATTCATATATCAATTTGTCATATCCATCAAATCTATCTGGAAGCTTATGAATCTCTTCACCACCTAACAGAGTGAAATAGCTTTCAAGAATTCTCCTCATAGTGTTAGGCAGTATATGATAGTTATCTTCATTATGCTTGTACTCGTCCCACATCAACTGGTAAGTGCACTTGACTGGATTAACCTTATGGGGAACTACTCGTGACCCAGTGTCTCCCTTTCTTACTAGCCAATACAATATCTCTTTATCCTTTTTATCTTTCTTACCTGGCAAGTATGTAAGATGCCTGAAAAAGTAAGCGTTGTGTGTTAAAACGATAACCTGCTTAGTTTTACTCTTTCCACCTTTTGCTTCTCTGATGATTTTCCTTATCAAACAGCTTACTGCAAACAACACGTCATTATCAAGACTGGACACAGGATCATCAAAAACGATCACTCTATCATCAATAGTATCTGCAGCATTTTGAGTTCCTTTTATCAGGAAGTAGAAGTAAAGAAATGTAACAAACGATATCTCACCTTCACTTAGAGATGACTGGGCATCAGGATTATCAGGTCGTATAATCCTGTACTTGTCATTATCAGCGGCTTTATCAAGCTTAAAACCATTAAAACCAAAGCTTTCCAGAATGCTATTGATATCATCTATTGTTTTCTGAGTAGTCGTAATTTTGGCTCGCCAGGTTCTGAGTTTCTGGTTAATGTTATCCAAATTCTCCTTGGCTTCAGTAATGCGGTTTGAAATGTTTTCAATAGCTCTATCTAAACCAGATTTTTCAGCTCTATAGTGCTTTACGTTGGGTTCTAAGGCATCACCTACAATAAACCTCCACACTAGACTCTTCAACTGTGATCGTTTGCTTTTTATATTGGCTACTATTTTGTTATGACTGTTGATTTTGTGGTTTGCACCAGTTAATAGGTCGTTTATGTCGTTAATGACTAAGTCAATGGGCTCTAAATTCTCTATAGTGCTGGGTTCTTTGATTTTCTTGTTTATTCTTAGAATGTTATTTGATACTGATGTTTCCAGTTTCTGAATGAGCAACCTCAAGTTATTAGCATCAATCCACTTCTCATTGTTATCTATAATGCCTATTGCTGTTTGCACAATCTCCTTGGTTTTAGTCTCATATTGATCGAGAAACGACTTAATACTCTCAATGCTTTGTGAGTAACTATCATCAAAGTAATCCTGTAGACTCTTAGCGAGGTTTTCAGAAGTTTTTTGCTGGCAGAACGGACAGATTCTATCATTTGCATTGTAATAGTTTTGATATCCTTTTCTAACCCAGTCGCTAGCCTGAAGTTTGTCAATAAGAGCAGCTATATCTACATCTT
>CAYSGM010000234.1:0-385 GCA_964430595.1 uncultured Candidatus Cloacimonas sp. | reverse complement strand
ACAGGATGGGACAGCTTTGATTGGGTTTGGAGAAGCTTGATTTCTGTGGTATCAATGGATTCGATCGCTTGCTCTTCAATCGGTTCATCAATATATAAGCTTTGATACTTATCCTTCAGTTCAGAATGCTCTTTCAAAACATCCTGATTATTGAAATTGGCTTTTACCTGATTAGCAAAACTTACCTTTTTGTCTCTAAAACCTTTGAACACTTCTTTGAAGTCATCATCATACTTGGTTTTTTGTGCCCAACAGGCTTCGATAAAATCGTCATCAAGCTTTTTTAAATCGCCAATCTTACCAGATTTTCCATCAGAGCCATTCAACTGAAATGACAGGCTAGATATTTGATTGCTGGTCTTCTCTTTCTCTTTCTCCAGATCAT
>CAYSGM010000233.1:0-2016 GCA_964430595.1 uncultured Candidatus Cloacimonas sp. | reverse complement strand
TTGTTAGCCGCGCTCTTGCTATGGCTCAAAACATAATCTTCCAGAAACAGCAGGCTTTCGGAATCGTTCAGCAAAGCAAGCTCTTTTATCAGCTTGGCAAACAGAGCTGCATTATAACGCTTGAACAGCATCAACAATCTAACTTGCACCTGGATGAACTTGGCATTCTTTTCCAAATGCTCCATCAGCCTGGCGAAAAGGGCGGGGCTAAACTGATCCGGATTTTCCTTCAGCCAGTCCGCAAAAGCACCTTTCTTCTGGATGCAGCAGCGCACTTCCGGGCATGAGATCAGCCCCATTTCCGTCAGGGTGGTTCTATCCGCTTTCATGCCCTTGGGCTTCCCCAAAGCTACCTGCAATTCCTCTTTATCCACGCCATCCAGCACATACATGGCAATCAACACTTCTTTCTGGGATTCGGATAGTGCTGCCAGAGATTGGTGGTATATATCTTTTGCATCGAAGGTCTTTTCCAGGTAGGGGCTAAGATCAAAATCACCTTCCGGCTTGCGGGAGAGCATTTCCCTGAATATCCGCTCGATAATCATCAGGTTTCCGGAGGTTATGCGCTGAAATATCTCACTTTCGCTTATATAAGTAAAATCCTTGTTCGGGAAGGTTAACTGCAACAGATGCTGGCAATCCTCCACTCCCAAAGCGGGGATATGCTCTATCTCCGAGAATGGGAACAAACGTTCCTGGGAAAAGACTACAATCTGAATTCCCATATCCGGCAGATACTGCACCAGGTATTGCAGATAATCCCGGCTGTATTTATCCAGCACATCACAATCATCTATCACCAATAACAGAGGTTTGAACATGCCCAAGCCGGATATCCGCTCTGTGATAAAAAAGAAGAAATCAAACTTGTTATCAGAGCCTATGCTTTGCTGGAATTCGCTGTAAAGCGCTTGTAAACCAGCCTCATCGATATTGGATAAAAGCTGGATCAGCTCGGTGAAATGGTTCAAATCCAGGGGGTGGGGAGAAAAGAAAATCCTTTCCGAATAGGTTTCTTCCAGGCTTCGCATCAGCGGCTGCACAAAATAGCTTTTACCCGAACCGGATTTACCTGTGATCTCCACCAAATGGCTGCTGGAATTATCCCGCAAAATCCCTATCACTCTGGATAAAGCTATCCTGCCTGTAATGTAACTATTCATCTGCTTGGTCATGTTCTCTGGCATATTTCCTCCAGCTCGGGAGACCTTAGTTTACATATCCACTGTAAATGTAGTTGACAATATGTCAAGCGAAAAGTGTAACTATATTCCCGTTTTCATCTCTCATAGTAGTGTGGGGGACAAATCCGGAATTTTGGGACAGATTTCGGGATTATTTTCATATTCCCGGATTATTCTTCCCTCATTAAGCTCACCTCTTCACCCTAATACGTTAAGAATAGATAAGTTATGGCAGTTTTTAATAAAGTTCTTGACAAGTAAATCTAATCCCATAACCGTGCAAATCAGGAATCTGATTCCGGATTAGCACAGATATGGGAGTTTAACATGGTGCATAGAGCTTTACAGGATAACCTGCTGGATGCAGCGGCGGGATTTCCGGTCATCACAATCACCGGACCACGTCAGTCCGGGAAAACAACCCTGGCTAAAATGGCATACCCTGGCTATATATATCTGGATTTGGAACAGCTTGCATTACGCAGGATTATGATGGAGGATCCCCGATCCATCCTGTCTGAGCCTCTGGGGCATTATATAATAGACGAATTCCAATATGTGCCGGAGCTGCTTAGCTATGTGAAGGTTATGGTGGATAATTCCGGCTTGCAGGCGCAATTTATACTTACCGGCTCTAATCAGTTTGTTATGATGCAGGGTTTATCGCAGTCGCTTGCAGGTAGAACCGCTATTTTCGAGCTGCTCCCCTTCTGCTTTAGTGAGGCTAACAGCGATCTTAAGAATGTTGACAGCGTTATCTACAAAGGCTTTTACCCGCGCTTGATAGACAAAAACATGCGCCCTGATACGTTTTACAACGCCTATCTCT
>CAYSGM010000232.1:0-2023 GCA_964430595.1 uncultured Candidatus Cloacimonas sp. | reverse complement strand
ACTAATCTTTCCAACACCTAAGTCATTGAAAAACGGTATGTGATCAAGGCATTATACAATCCTAAGTATTTATGATGCATTGCGATATGAAGATGAGCGAAAACCTGCTATATCTACTTCTTCAATTCTGTCCCCATACCAGTTGTTTTCGAAGAATTTACTGAGGATAAAGCTGATATCATCAAGCATGCCGCTGATCGTAGTGTAGCCTTGATCTATAGCAAATCCAAGCAAGGATTTGACTTTAGTCTGGAAGATAATGCCACAAAGGATATCAAGCCAATTGTCCTGCATTTCGGTGTAGAACTCGATAACCAATTGTTCGGTAGTCTTTTCCGGGTAGTCGTACTTGAGAGCACAGAACATTGTGTAGAATATGAACCGTATGCTAAGGTCTGCAACTTGTGGAGCATATTTTGAGGATTTGCTCTGATCATATCCAAAATACTGCTTCATATCTTTGAAAACCACTTCTATAGCCCAACGCCTGAGATAGATGCTCAGGATCTTCAATTCTGTCAGTTCCAGTTCTGTGCTGATAACTACCTTGAATTTTTTATGAGTCGGGTACTTGAAAAAGCACATCTTAACAGCACCGAGAACTTCCTGCTCTTCAGGGATGCTGCCAGTTTGCTTGTCCAAAACAGACACTGTCACAGATTTGTATTTGATGCCGGTTTGTTCTTGTGTCCACCATTTCCCGGTATAACTATAGATTTCTTTGATCGAGAGATACTTGCCGTTGTATAGATACTTCTGATTGTCTCTTTTGACCATGGCAACAAGGTTGATCCCTTTGGGGACAATACTCTCAAAGATATAGCGCAGACTGGCACTGCAATTGTACCAGCTATCCCACAAGAGATATTGAAACCTAAACTTCCTTTGTATTGCCCGCTTGATAAATGAAACTGCAATCTGGGTCTTCTTGGCCTTACCCATGCGTTCCCGCTGCGCGGTGTGAGTTCCCTTATGGTAATGGCTTTTGCTGGCATGCTTGATCCGTGATTTGCCGATCTTCAATTCAAAATCAAGCGGAACTGCTGTAACTCCATTTGACCATACGGAGGTAATTACCTGGTATCCCATGTAATACACATTACGGCAATGGTCTCTGAACCAGGAGCTGTTTTCTCCCTTTCTACCCGTTTTCTCTTTGGCCGTGTCATCAATGATCAAGGCAGATATCTTACCCTCGGGAGTCGGACATTGCCTGGAAAACAATGCACAGACCCGATACAGCAAATTGCGCCAATTGTATTGTTCATTGTTAAGCATATTGTTCAGAGGAGTTTTCAGCTTTTCCATCTGTAAGCGAGTTATCCCGGAAAACACCGATCTGTTCCCACCCAGGATTATCAATAACATTAAATAGATCATGTAAGGAACCGAATATCCTTTCTCCTTGGTGATGCCTGTACTGCTTAACATGCTGCTCAGTTTGAAACGCTTGAATAACTGGTTGGCGTTATTTTCCACGAAACTGGAAGTTTTGACTTGACTGATTTGGGCAATTCTTAGATATTCCACTGTAACACCTCGTTTTGTTATGTAGCTTAGTTACAGTGCCACAATAACATGCGAGGTGTTTTTGTCAAGAACTATTTTGTCTAATTTATTGTGCCCCAATCTGATAGACAACTGGGAAAGATTAGTCATAAAAAGGTTTTTCTCCCTGCCAGCCTGATAGGCGGATGATTGCGGCAGCCAGGGTTTCCTGCAGGGGTGCGGCGATTGAAGCGCTGCGATAACCGCGTTTATGCATGCTTCCGCTGAGGTCGAGCGAGATAGTAGCGTAGTTTTCCCTAAGGTGCAGATTAAAGTTAATGTCGGCGCCGCTGCTCCTAAAATCGGGACGGCTACCGTATTTTGCCCGGAATTGATCGCAGATGGCGTCCTTCAAACGTTGGCCTGCATAAAGGGAATGGCTGATCTTGCTGGCGCTTACGTTGCTGTCTATTCCGAAACTTTGCGTAAGGCCAAACAGACCTGTCCAGTCCAGCTGCTTGCCGGCCATCATGTA
>CAYSGM010000231.1:0-2047 GCA_964430595.1 uncultured Candidatus Cloacimonas sp. | reverse complement strand
GGAGATGTGATGAAAGGGATGAAAACGGTTGAAGAGCTTAATGACTTTGATGTCATTCCGGGATTGGGAGATACCGTTATTGAACAGGAGGATGGGGGTAAGATAAAAATTCAGGCAGGAGCAAGAGGAAAGTCAGAAAGACTTACGACCAGGGTTGCCGACAAGATACAGCCGGATAAGTTTGCACCAGTAAAGACAGAAACAGAGCACATCCAGGAAGCAGTTATTATACCGGAACATGAAGTGCAGACCATAAACGATCCTCCGGTACAGGATGAATCACCCTTCAAAGCAGACAAAGGTTCAGGGGAGTACATGAACGGGGTGAAAGTTCTCAGGGATGCCACCACAAATGAGATTACCAACATGGATGAGATCAACAAGGGGAAAGAGAATCCGCAAGGATCAGGAGATGAGGGCAAGTGGACATTAAAGGAAATGGAGGAGATGGACACAAAGTTGCTCTTAACAAAGGTAAACTCCGATACCGACATGAGGGAAGCATCCGAGATGATAGGAGGCAAGAACACCAACAAGAAACTCCGGGAGATCATCTTTGCATGGCAGAACGGAAATCTTGCAGAACACGTGGCACCGTATGTAGATAGTCAGGAACAGCCACCGACACCCGTCACGGAAGATCCCGGAAGTAAGCCGAACAAAGAGTTTGACAAAGAAAGAACAGAAAGGGAGACAGATGAATTTCTTGGCATAGCACCAAAGCAACAGGAGCCAAAGCAGAATAAGGTATCTGTTGTCAACAAATACGGTTTGGAGATTCCTGAAGTAGCAGAGGGATCATCCCGGGACTTCTCAGAGGTTAAGAAGCTATACAATCTATTCCTTGGCATAACACCAAAACTGGATAATCCACGGTATTTGGAGGTCGCCGGACAGATGGGGATATTGACAAAGTACCCGGACAGAGAGATATTTCTGAGAAACGCATCAATAAGCGAGATTAACTTGCTTTTGAACAATAACTGATATATCTTTGTAGTCACAGAACTCTTGGATTACTAATAAGAAGGAGGGACACCTGAGATGGGTTCCCTCTTTTTTTATGAAAAATAAATAAAAATATTTTTGTTTATATCAGAAATGTATTTTATCTTTGGTGCTGACAATCATTAAACTTAAAAACAGAAAGACATGAAAAAGACAATTTTATTTCTCGGCATGGTTTTGATTCTGCTTCTTATGGGCTGTACAGAAGACGTAAGGAAATATGCAAGAGCTTCAGGAGAAACGGCAGTTAAGTCTCTTGATGATTCCCAAAAGTTGATTCTGGCACAAACCGACTCAACGCAATATCTGTCTGCTATTATGGTAGATGATTATGTATTGGTTTTTGATCCTAAAGATCATGACAAGGTATGGATAGTTAAAGAAATGGATATTTTTGGGACTATAACTTTGACGTTTTTTATCATTCTCCTTGTGGTATTGTTTGTTGTAGGGATAGCCAAACTATTGAATGACTAAGTTATGACAAGAAAACGAATCAAAGAGATCGTCATTGATGAACTGGCAGGCGTATCCGGCATGGGTGCAGAAGCCCTCACAGACGACACGCATCTTGAAAACGACCTTGGGCTTGACAGCCTTGATGGGGTCGAGATAATCATGGACCTTGAGAAATCATTTGGGATAAGCATTTCGGATGATGAACTGACAAACGTGAAAGACTACACGGTAAAGGATCTTGTGAACTTCCTTGAAACAAAAATATCGTAAAGCCATGACACACATACTCTTTTTAGCAATAATGGGCATGATAGCCGGGACAATAGCCGGATTCTGGACGAGAATCATCATGCCCGGCATGATTCTTTCTTTTGTCGGGGATTTATTTGAACATATAAATCTCACTCATACGTGGAAAACTGGACGTGGAGAACAACATCTTATCACAAAATTTTTGAGTTGTATTTTTTGTTTATCTCCGTGGCTATGCTTCATTTTGGATGCGTGTTACATTTGGGTATTTACTCCGGCATGGTACTTATGTATCATAGGTGTATTTGCTTCGTTAGGAGCAGGGAAT
>CAYSGM010000230.1:0-2071 GCA_964430595.1 uncultured Candidatus Cloacimonas sp. | reverse complement strand
TCTCAAACACCAGTGGCCGCAAGGCTGTGCCGGTTCGATCCCGGCTCCGGGTACCAACAACAAAAAGAAAAGCCCTGATTCGTAAGGAATTACAGGGCTTTAATTTTTGGCTGCTGAAACTATACTGAAACATTTCTTGTTTCGAGCCTTTTTTTCAGCAAAAACACCCACAATTTCTGCAGGTGCTTTTTTTCAATTTATCTCAACAACTTTTTGTTGTTATACAAATATACAAAATTATTAGTATTGGGGATATTCCTTTTACAAATGCCTTGTAAATGGAGCATTGCTCACAAGCCTTGAAATGGTCAACGGCCAGCACTTGTCTTCTTAAGTATCTACTTATACACACAGTCTGTTTAAATAATTGACAACCAAGTATGAAGTATGAATATTATATAGCTTCTGTACTTTTTACCTGATTTGTCCAGTAATAAAAGCCTTTTTACATTGTTAGGTAGGATAATATTTATTTTGACTGTTAATCAAACAAATACACCTATTTTGATTATTAGTCAATATGGCTTTGATTTAGGTTGGTTTGGGTTTGATTTTGGTTACGCATGAATATTGTCCTGCTGTAACTAACTGAATTTGACAGAAAACACTTTGCATTAATCGTCGAAACTGCTAACTTTACGCATTACTGCCATAGATTCAGTGATGCCACACTCCTTGCTTTCTTGTAAGATTTGACCCTGGTGCCTCTGTGCTGATCCGATCAAAATGGATTGTATGATAATGAGAGGCATTACAAAAGATACCAAAACAAATAGGAAAGCAAAGAAGGATCTATAATCAGAAACAACTAAGAATTAGTAAACCATACTACACATGAGCAAGACCACTAAAAAGAACAGGAACGGCACAAACGAACCTCTGGAAAAGCAACTCTGGAAAGCAGCTGACAAGCTCAGGAAGAACATTGACGCTGCGGAGTATAAGCACGTAGTTTTGGGACTGATATTCCTAAAGTATATTTCCGATGCTTTTGAGGAGTTATACGCCCGGCTGAATGCCGAAAAGGCCCAGGGAGCCGATCCAGAGGATAAAGATGAATACAAGGCGGAAAATGTGTTTTTCGTACCTCTGCAAGCCCGCTGGTCCCTGTTGCTCTCCAAGGCCAAGCAAGTGGACATCGGCAAGATCGTGGACGAGGCCATGGATGCCATCGAGAAGGAAAATACGTCCCTCAAAGGCGTCTTGCCCAAGGTTTACGCACGTCAGAACCTTGACCCCACAAGCCTCGGGGAATTGATAGACCTGGTGGGCAACATCGCCCTTGGCGATACCAAAGCCCGGAGCGCTGATGTCCTCGGCCATGTGTTTGAATATTTCCTGGGGGAATTTGCCCTTGCCGAGGGGAAGAAGGGAGGGCAGTTCTACACGCCCAGAAGCGTGGTAGAGCTCTTGGTCGAGATGCTGCAGCCTTTCCAGGGCAGGGTTTTTGATCCCTGTTGCGGCTCGGGTGGCATGTTTGTGCAATCGGAAGGGTTTGTAGCCAAACACCGGGGACGGGTACATGACATATCCATATATGGGCAAGAAAGCAACCAGACCACCTGGCGGTTGTGCAAGATGAACCTGGCCATACGTGGCATTGACAGTTCACAGGTAATGTGGAACAACGAGGGCTCCTTCCTGAACGATGCCCACAAAGACCTGAAGGCCGATTACATCATTGCCAATCCTCCTTTCAATATGAGCGACTGGGGAGGCGACCAGCTGCGTACAGATGGCCGCTGGCAATATGGAGTACCCCCGGCGAGCAACTCCAATTACGCCTGGATACAACACTTTCTGTACCATCTTGCCCCGGCAGGCCAGGCAGGCTTTGTATTGGCCAAAGGATCGCTGACCACAAAAACATCGGGCGAAGGAGATATCAGGAAAGAGCTGATTGAAAACGACCTGGTTGACTGCATTGTAAACCTGCCGGCCAAACTCTTTTTGAATACACAGATACCGGCATCGCTGTGGTTCATGAGGCGCAACCGTACCAATGGTAAATTCAGGAACCGCAGTAACGAGATCCTGTTTATTGATGCCCGCAACCTGGGCCGCTTGATTA
>CAYSGM010000229.1:0-2086 GCA_964430595.1 uncultured Candidatus Cloacimonas sp. | reverse complement strand
TACTATTGTAAAGTTTTCATTGCCGGTAGCGAAAAAATCCTTTCAGCGAAGTTCAAACGGCCACCTGCCGGTGATAACAACTAAATGCCCGCATGAAGTCCAATGCGCCAAAATTGATGGGAGCTAAGCATAAAGTTAACTGCGGCGCTTTGAACTCCATGCTTAGCTTAAAGCGGAGTGAGTATATCGGTTAGTGCTTGTATGGAGTGGGGAGGTTATGGATTCTTTTACCTTAGAAGCAGGGTTCTTTGCGTGTATGTTCCAGTCTTTGTAGTCATCTTTATAAAATACACACCGGAGGCAACCTCTCCATTGCTGGCATCTTTGCCATCCCAAATGTAACTGTGTTTGGAAGAGGTTACTATTCCATTGTGTAAAGTCTTTACCAATTGCCCTTTCAGATTATACACGGCTATATCCGCAAAGCTGTTTTGAGGGGACTTCACTTCAATATTACAGATGCTGCTAAACGGGTTTGGGTAGGTGCTGATACTTGTTGGTGCAGGGGTTAGCTGCTCATCTGCGACGGGAGTCATAAGCTCCAGGTGAAACACATATACCTTAGTGCTATTGATATAATATAGGTATCGCGGGGAGCTATAAAGATTACCCCAGAAGCCATTTTCTAATGGAAAGTAGAAATCTCTGATGAGTTGGTTGGGATAGTCAACTAACGTGAAACAACGAGGGACATTGCCACTTACGGCTAACATATAGTCCGAATCCATCTTTTTAAGTGCACTGGGGCTGGTATAATGGGATAAGTCCGGGAAAGTATTCTGTTCAATAACCTGATTGTTGCTAATTGCCCTGTTGACAAACTCTGGAATAACGGGTGGTTGGTATGGATCGTAGATATTGTTGTAAAGACCTGTGATGCTGGTGTAAGTAGAGTCTGAATGTGCTGCAAAGTTGCTAGATGAGCCGAGAAAAAAGCGATTTCCAACTTCTAGCTGTTCACCAATGTAATGCAACTCATGGTTTTCGACATACACAAACACTTGGATTGAACCATTTCGCATGTCCAGCCCATCGTTTAAGGCAAAGCTGTAGTAATTCCCGCAAACATGCTGAATATCCCAGATATACATATATTGGTAGGGAAACCAGTTGTTTTCAAAGGTTTGAACAATCGACTCACCTTCTATCAAAAAGTCTGGACCAGTATCCCAGTTAAATTGTGAAACAAGAACATAGTTAGATCCTAAGGGGCTGAAGTTAAAAGAATAGCTGTTACTCTCTAACATAACAACCAGACTATCTGTGTTAAAATCCAAACGGTAGACTTTATGTTCCCGGAATGGATAATCGTAAACAGAGTGTGCGATATAGCCTATATCTTCATTCTGGATAAGAAATTGGCCATAAGGGAACATCAGACTTTCAGAAAAATTGATCCCGTTGACGTCGAACACATGTGTATCCGTGTGACTTGTATCTGTGAAGAACACCATCAGTTTGGTATCTGTTTTAAAGGCAGTATACAGCTTGCCGTTTTTGAACTCAAAGGCTAAGGGGGCAGTAACCAGCGTTCCCCAATCCGGATTAACCTCATAAGTGAAGATATCTTCCTGGAGTAATAAAGTTCCCTGGGGGCTTACATAAGCCCGGGAAATACTTATAACATTATCTGCCACACCGTAGTGGAAAAGTGCCAGACTATCGCCTTGAATGCCTGCTCTTTCGAATTGGTAAGGAATATTCAGTCCGGCAATTTGGTTTATCCCCATGGTATTCTGGGAGTAAGCAGCTTGGCAGATTGATGCAAATAGCACTGCTAACAAGATTGTGCTGAAGGATATAGTTTTGCTTTTCCTAAACATACCGGACTCCTGTATGTGGTTTTGCTCATACTGCACGCACTATTTTACCACTTATGCATCAATTGCTTAGCCTTCGATAATTGTCAAGCTTTTTATTGGCTATTATTTATACTAAGTGGGTATAAACTGACACCCAAAGCTGCAAGTTGTGACACAAGGGTAAAGTGGGGATAACACCTTGATTGGTGGCGAGATACGATGGACTGGCTTTGGAAATGTCCAAGCGCTTATTTGGACGTTTTTGGACTGTTTGCTGACACTAT
>CAYSGM010000228.1:0-2092 GCA_964430595.1 uncultured Candidatus Cloacimonas sp. | reverse complement strand
GTCCCAAGAATCATTACAAGACAGGGAAAAACAGCGATATGCTCAAAGAGAACGCCCCCGAGTATCATTCAGGTCGTCCGGACGTGGATAACCTTGTAAAATTCTGCCAGGATGCGTTGAATGGAATCTATTATCGGGATGATGCACTGATATGCGTACTCAGAGCCAGAAAATACTACTCAGAGAGACCAAGAACGGAAATTCATTTAATAACTTTAATATAAATAACATGAGTCACAACAAGCAAAACAATGACAAGGATTTGGACGGTAAGGTATTATACATCTCAGCCACCAAGTACATCAATGAGAAACTATCGACAAGAACGTTAGTTCTCGAAGCATTTGACGGAGACAGAGCATTACCCGTGCCCTTTATTTTTAAGAATAACCGTATGGATTGCCTGAACGGTATAAAAGACGGGGATTGGGTTAACGTGCAGTACAAAATGGGAGGCTTCAAGGGTAAGCAGGAGGGAGAACCCAGATACTTTGCAGAAAATATAGGCGTAACAGTCATAAAGGGTTGAGCTATGTATCCAGAGCAACGTGAACTTGTATTCCATGATACCGTACCGATAGAAGAAGAAAATCTTCAGGAGGCACGAGATACTGCAAGAAAGCAAAACGAGTGCATACTTGCATTTTTCAGGGAGAGGTTTTCGATGAACTTCACACCCAATGAGGTATGGAGAGAGGTGAACGATAATGCTCTTACGTGGGGTATGCCTATGTTATTGACCTCAGTACGCAGGAGTATCACAAATCTTACAAAGGAAGGACGGTTAATTAAGTGCCAGTGGAGTGAAAGTCGTCCTGGTGCATTTAAGAAATTAAACAGGGTATGGACTTATAACCGAAACTTTCTGAATCCTTTAAATCCAAAGAAATGAGTGACGGCAGGATACCATTAAGTACAGCCAAGAACGTTGCTGACAGGTTCCTGAAGTATTTGGAACCCTATGTGAGCAAGTCTTGTATTGCCGGAAGTGTACGGAGAGAATGCGAATTTGTAGGCGACATTGAGTGTGTAGTAGTTGCCAAGGATGAGTTCTCCATGGGAGTAGCTTTCCCGGAAGGATTCAAGGGATTGGTTGTCAATGGCAGTCGCCTCAAGAGATTCAAATATCCGGAATCCGGAATACAAATTGAACTTTATATCGTGGTGAACGAAGCAGATTGGGGAAGGATATTGGCTGTGAGAACTGGCAGTAGTTTCTATTCACATACGCAATTAGCAATGAGATGGAACAGACTTTCTTGGGCAGGAACAGTAGATGGATTAAGGAAAAAGACTGAGTGTATAAAGAAAGGTAATGTATGGAAAATCAAACCTGAGTATAAAAATTGTCCGACATTGCCTCCTCCATTTAACACGGAAGAAGATTTTTTTGCATTTCTTAGTGTTCCATGGGTACACCCAAGAGAAAGAAGTTGGGTTGATAAAAAAGGAGAGTATAATTATAACGTATAATTTAATTTTAAACAGACATGGAAAACGAAAAGAAAAATGAATTAGCAAAAAGAGAAGTACCTCAGTCTTTTATCGAGAAGCTGATGTTAAATTCAGAATCTCTCGAACAAATAAAAGAGGTGGGGATGATTATTGTTAAGTCCGGCTTTTGTCCTGCGCATTTTCAAGAAAAGAGTGATGCCGTTGGCGTTGTGATGTGCATTGAGGCAGGGAGGCAGTTGGGACTTACCTGGATGCAGTCATTGAGTGACCTTTATCCGGTAAAGGGGAGGGTTGGTATGATGGGTTCTGCAGCACGATCTCTGATATTCAGCAGTGGTGTTCTTGACAAATGGGAGGAATCCACGGAAGGGGAGTATCCTGATGACAAGTATAAACATATCATCATCAGCAAGAGGAAAGGACTGCCAGGGGAGTTCAGGTCTGAGTTCTCCGTTATGGATGCGAAAAAAGCAGGATTGTTTGGAAAGGACATCTATCAGCGTTACGGCAAACGAATGATAATGTGGCGCAACATAGGATTTCACGCTACCGACTTTTACGGAGATGTAATGAAGGGAATGAAAACGGTTGAGGAACTGAATGACTTTGATGCGATAACTCCGGGGACTGAAACGAC
>CAYSGM010000227.1:1846-2110 GCA_964430595.1 uncultured Candidatus Cloacimonas sp. | reverse complement strand
ATTCTATCTGAATCAAACCGAGCAGAGGAGTTAGCAAACAAGACTAGCAATGAAGTCGGAACAGTACAAGATGTAGCTTCTGTAGTTAATCCCAATGATAATCAAGTACAGAATACTCCTGCATGTCAATACCCGACAAACCGTGTGAAACCAGATCAGGATAAGTATATAATAAATTTCAAGAAGAACGATACAACCGAAGGTGTTTTCCCCGAGGCACAGTTTAACAAGCAGGGGGGGAGAGGTGTTGAGCAAGAGGTCGAG
>CAYSGM010000227.1:0-1836 GCA_964430595.1 uncultured Candidatus Cloacimonas sp. | reverse complement strand
TGGAAGATTGAAATAAAAGGTACAAAGAAAGCTGATCTGGATAGAATTGAACTAGAACAAAAAGACTTCCAGAAAAAGCTCAATCAACAGCAGGAAGAACTCAGATCCTTGATGGAAACAAACAAGGTTAAACTATCAATTCTGGAAAGAGTTCTGACTTTGTGCAATGTTGATGATTATAACATGTTAGAAGATCGGATAAGAGAGAATCTTGATAACTTAGCTGCCTTGGGAGGGGAAGCTGAGAATCTCCGCAGAGTTGTTCATCTCTTGCACGCAACACCTGAAAAAGCGAGGGAGAAGGCGGAGTATCTCAGCCAAGCTCTTGCCCCGGGATCATCATTGAAAGATACAAGCCTTGATGAGCTAAAGAACCAAATTGATGAGATAGCAAAAAGTTATAAAAAAACTGGGGAGTTAAGTAGTGAACTGGAGAGTTTCTATCAACAACCGGATTCACTGTTACTGGGCACTTTCCCTCTGATAAAAGAAGAGGTGGGCTCAAAGTACAGTTATTTTACAGACTCTTACAACAAGCTTAGTTCACAGATGATAATTGCCGAGGCTATTAAAAGCAAACTGGCAGATCCTCAGCTCCGCTCCAAGCTTGATCTTGAGATAAATGCCCTGAACGAAGAACTTAGGCAATACAGCCTGGCGATTGAAGTGCCCCAACGCGGCACATCTGCTGATCCATCCAGGCATAAGTTTGTGGGATATGACAGCGGAGGTACCAGGGGGCAGATATCGTCCGTATCGGCGTGGGGCTTGGTTGAGCTGGAGAATGGCTCCTACAAGAGAACTATCTATAAATCTGAAGTAAGAATATATCAATAGGAAGGACATGATGTATATGTGTTTAATGCAGGTAAGTGCCATGGGTTCAAATTTTTGGGCCAGAACAGCTTTCCAGTTTATTGCACTTTTCGCGGTCACGGCACTGGTTTTGATCACCATAGAACTGGTCAGGCGTTTGAGTTTCAAATCAGACGATCTTTCTGACGAGATACGTACATATACCAAGGAATCAAAAGTGAGCGACGAAAGGGTTCTGCTGGATTACGTGGATAGCTACTTTTCCCGTACAATGCTATCGTTTGACGAAATTATCAGGTTCCTGATCTCAAGTTTGACCATTCTGGGACTACTGGGTACCTTCATCGGCTTGGCAGTTTTGATCGTTCCGCAATTTGAAAATCTCCGTGCTGTAGTTAGCACGGGTAACGTGTCGGAAATAGCTTTCAAGGATACCTTTAGGATTATTACAGATGGGTTCAAAACAGCTTTTAATACCAGTATTCTGGGCATCATCTGCTCATTAGTGCTTTCGGGCCTGTACCACATTCTGAGACAGAACATCAGAGCTATCAGGTCACAATTCACTCGCTTCGAGCTTCCCGGCTTGATTGCCGAAACCAAGAAGGAAACGCTTAGCTACGATCCGGTGGAATTTTATCATGAAATCCAGAACTACTTCATCGATGGCTTGAGGAAGTTTGGAGATACTGCTGCTAAGAACCAGGCTGAGTTTAAGCAATGGTCGGAAACCGTGGTGAAATCCCACACGGAGGCAGTGAAGACTTATGTGGAATCCAACAACAACACCATGAAAGAAGTGCTGGATGAGCTGGGGAAAGAATACAAGGCCTTGAAGCAGGTTAGCAAAGACAACTTAAGAGTCTCGGAAGTGCTGGGTTCTTTGATAGATAAATTGGATGCCTTTGCCGATGTCATTCGCAACTACGATAAAACATATGAGAAGCTCCTTGGACAGATTGAGAGCTTCTCTACTGAATTTGCCAATGTCTTCTCCCGAATCCAGACTGTGGTTGAGAT
>CAYSGM010000226.1:1447-2120 GCA_964430595.1 uncultured Candidatus Cloacimonas sp. | reverse complement strand
CTCATATAACAAAATATAAGCCCCTTTTAGACCGCGGAGGGAACGTGGTGGGCGCAGTGTTTGCCGGCCTGTCAAAGGAGGAATCCTTAAAGGTAATAAACTTAAACTTCGCACTTGTAAAAGTGCCTATGCACCTTGAAAATTCAATACTATAGGGCAATAAAACAGCCGGAATAATAGCAAAAGTCCTCCATTTTTGGTATAATTGAGTTACCAGAAACAATCTACCAGATGGAAAGGACTTATGCTATGAAAAGTATACCACAAGCTTACCAAAACGATAAGAAAGTTTCGTCATCAATTAAGTACTTCTTTAAAAAGTACAGAGTATCATCGGCCTTAAAATGCGCAAACGCCTATAAAAGCAAAGGGATATCGGCTGTATTGATTTATCAATACTTGTTTGGTCTTGTCTTTACGAACCGAAGCATGTATATGAACATGCTCATGGGTACTCACTGCGCCGGTTTCGGGAAGGATACTGTGTACAGATTCATGAACTCAAGTCATATCAATTGGATTCGATTCACAACCTGGATTAGCTCATTTATCATTAGGGAATCACTTACTCAGCTAACGGATGGTAAGCGTGTAAATGTCCTAATAATCGATGACACATTGTATGAACGGTCGAGTTCTAAGAAAGTTGAACTTTTGGCCAAAGTCTATGATC
>CAYSGM010000226.1:0-1437 GCA_964430595.1 uncultured Candidatus Cloacimonas sp. | reverse complement strand
TACGGATTTCGGCTTCTCACCCTTGGCTGGTCTGATGGCAATACTTTTCTTCCCGTCAACGGATGTCTTTTATCCACAGAAAACAGTAAAAATCGAATAAATGAAGCCGCTCCGTTGGACAAAAGATCCGTTGGTTATGCCAGAAGGAGTTTAGCACAAACCAAAGCAACCACTGTGGTTCTTGAGCTTTTATCGGTAGCTAAAAAATCCTTCATTCCGGCAACCCATGTGCTATTTGATACTTGGTTTTGTTCACCATCCTCTTTAATCGCGATTAAGGAGATAGGCTATGATGTGATAGCTATGGCAAAGAAAACATCAAAGATGCATTACCTGTACAAGGGAAAGATGCAGCCATTAACGGAGATATACAAGCAAAACAGAAAACGAAGAGGTAGATCAAGATATCTGCTTTCCGTAGAAGTTTCTCTGGTTAAAGACGGTGAATCCATTCCCGCCAGAATAGTTTATGTTCGTAACAAGAATAAGCGTAAGGATTATCTTGCACTGATAACTACTGATATGAGCATTCGCGAGGATGAGATGATTCGTATCTATGGAAAGCGTTGGAATATCGAGGTTTTCTTCAAGGTCTGTAAATCATATCTACGATTAAGCAAGGAGTGCAACTCATTGTCATACGATGCTATGACCGCACATACAGCCGTTGTCTTTACAAGATACATGATGCTGGCGATGGAAAACCGCCAGACATCTGATCCGCGAACGTTGGGTGAATTATTCCATCTTGTTTCAGATGAAATGGCGGATATTACACTGGCACAGGCTTTCCAACTGCTCATGCAGTTGTTTATAGATACAATCGCCGACAAATTATCTCTAACTTCAAAACAACTGGATCAATTGCTTGAAGTTTTCATAGCAGCCATTCCCAAGGAGCTAAAAAGATGCCTGAAGTTATGTGCATAGTGGAGTACTTTTTGGCAATTGAATAACGCCCTATATTGAATTTTCAAGGTGCATCGATATTATTGATGTGCGAAGTTTAAGTTATTAATCATTTTTATGGCTATGAATATGGAAAAAGCTATAATGACAAAGTCAATGGCAGTCTGGATGAAGTTGCCGTACATGATAGCCGCCTCCGCCACCTCTTCCCCCGCCTCATTTACTCCGGCTTCCGACAGGATGAGTTTAAGATCGGTAAAATCAACTCCGGCGGTTAAAAATCCCAGAATCGGCATCATAATATCCTGCACCAAAGAGGTTACTATCTTTCCGAAGGCGCCGCCGATGACCACGCCCACAGCCATATCCATAACATTCCCTTTAAGCGCGAACTCCTTGAATTCTTTCAGCATTTTTTACTCCTCCGCGGATTATTTTCTATGGCAGTTAATTATTCTGATCATCATGATCTTTTTGCTTATTTTTTCGGTTTTCAATTATTTCTTTTGATCTCACGGCAACTCTTAG
>CAYSGM010000225.1:0-2151 GCA_964430595.1 uncultured Candidatus Cloacimonas sp. | reverse complement strand
GATGTTCATGTTGTAAAACAGGAATCCACCCAAGAGGATGAAGGCAAGGAAGGTGCTTGCCGCAAGCTTCCAGCCGGTATCAAAGCCGGCATCCTTGATGCGTTTAAGCTTGGCTTTGAAACCCGTATCCGTTCCCCTGTTCCAGAACTTGAAGCCTACGAAGCTGAAGCCGATACAGAATAGCAACCAATAGGCTTTACGGACGAGGAACCTGGGGATGAAGCTGCCATAGCCGTTCATCTCGGAATAGGATACTCCGCCGGAATTGAAGGTTAACAGCGGGTGATCAATTTTTAGGGCACCAAGGCTGATCAATAAAGTGTAGAAGATTATCATGGCAATATAGCCTGTGTAGCGGTTGTTCATCACAATGGCAAAGAAAAACAGCATCAGGGTAATCGGGACTAGCTCGATGAAGTAAACCACAAAGAGTTCAAAGAAGTATTGTCCAAATTCGAAGCGGAAGTATCCCTTGGTGATTTGCACGATTACACCAACCACCATGATGGTAAGCAGCAGCATCCACTGCATCATGATGATTGCCCCCAGCTTGGAGAAATAGCTTACAAAGCTGTGGTGGGGACTGGAATCGTATAACTGGTGCAGATTAAGGTTTCGGTCTCTCCACAGCAGATCACCCGCATAAAAGGTGCTGATAATTAGCCCAAAGAGGATGAAGTTCCCGCCCAGAGCTGCCAATACCTGGCTGGTGAGGGGGTAGGTTTGAGTGCCGTAGATCTTCCCCACCATTTGCGTGGCGGTGATGATTAGGAACAGGGCAAAGCCGGAGATTATTACCAGGAAACTGCGGTTGAACACAATGTTCTTGAATTCATACCAAGCGAGGTAGCAGAACTGCCGCCAAGAGCTGTATGGCTTGGCTGTTATCCCGGTGATAAAGCCCGGTGCTATCTGCGGAGGCAGAGATTTGGTTTCTTTCCGGGTTTTGCGTTTGCTGCTTAACAATCTGCTTACAAACTGAAACTTATACAGTCCATAGAACAACATCAAAACACCCAAGCTAAGCCATATTAGCCTGTTCCAACCTATTAAGCCATTTAGGCTAAGATAGCTGCTGTTGCTTTGGGCAGATGTCCAATATCTGGTAACAGCAGCAATTGTGGACATACCAAGGGGATCTAGAAGGGCAGCCAGGGTAAGCTTTTCCGCATCACCCGCCAGCATTCCTGCCAAGATGTAGGCAAAGAACACGCAGATACCGGCAACATAGCTGTTTATCACCTTCCTGGTTAGGATGCCCACACTGAAAAATAACACTCCCATAACAAACAGGTTTGGGATGGCAAAGTAGATCAGCACATGCAGATATGCCAAGGGAAGCTGGGGACCGATCTTATATGCGGATAAGTAGGGCATTTGAAACCCAATGGCAAATCCCAACACGATGGAGATTACCACTGCCAAGGCACTGAGGTATGATCCGGCAAACCTACCGAGGAAGTAAGTTTTGGGGTTAACGGGCTTGGTGAAGAACAATTCGTAGCTACCTGTCTCAAAATCACGCACCGAACTGCTGCCAAAGATGGCGGCGAAGATGATGGTGCAGAGATACATCATCATTAGGATAAAGGTGGAGATATTTAGGGGGTTGTTTACGTAGGTGAACTCCCCGCTTTTACCGGCTTGGATTTCGAAACCGTCAAAAGCCCCTCCGGAAAGATTGGCAATAAGGAAAGCAGCGATGAAAGCCAGGATGATATAAATCCAAGTGGATACCAGGCGAAAGCGATAACGCAGCTCGTAAGCAAGAACATTCAGGAACATATTAGCCCCCTTATACCTGGTTTACCAAAGCACCCACATAGTGGAAGTAAACATCCTCCAAGTGAGCCTCGGCAGAGCTGAAACCATCGCCAGGATCATGCTCGCTATACACCCTAAGAGCAAGCTTACCAACATACAGCTTGGAAGACAACACTTGGTACTTAGTGCTGTGCTGCTCCAGTTCGTCCTTGTTAATAATCTTCTTCCACACCTTGCCATGCATAGTGCCGATCGCTGCAAGAGGCTCTCCGCTATACTGCAATTCGCCTCCGTTAATAATCGCCATCTTGGTGCAAAGATCACTTACATCGTCCACAATATGCGTGGAGAGGATGATGATCACATCACGGGTACTGATGTTGGAGA
>CAYSGM010000224.1:0-2177 GCA_964430595.1 uncultured Candidatus Cloacimonas sp. | reverse complement strand
AGAGCCAGGCAGTTACAAGATCATTATAGGGTCTGGCATCTTCTGCCCAGCCTTGACGTTCACACAAGGTGTATAGCAAGAAGGCAAGCTGCCGAGCTGTAGCAGCTAACTCTGGAACTGCAGATGCTATCGCTGCAGCAGCAGATTCTCCACTGCTCTGATGAGCCCGGATTAGCTGATGCAATACTTCCCAGACAGGAGTTCGGTCATCTTTAAGTGGATTCCAATCAGAAGGATATTCAGCCGGGCGAAATAGGCGCACTTTGCCACTTCCAGCAATCAAGACTCCACTGTCCCGCACACCTTCCACAGAAAGCCCTTTTGCTTTGGCAAGCACTTCTGCTTCTCCATAAACACCTTCTTTCCATCCATATTCGCTAAACCACTGCAGGCAAAAACGTGTATCGTTATCCCAATCGCCTTCCCGCTCTTTGAAATACTCATCCAGAGCTTTGTTGATTAGAATAAGTGCAGTATGCACTGTCATCGGACTGCCATCAGATTCTAAGATTGCTTTATACTTGGAATATACAGCCATTCCGGGACCGATGGCAGATTGAGCTAAATCAACGGGTGTAATAGGGCTGGATGTTTCGCTACCATTGATCATGGTTTCCAATGCTTCTGGAATAGCCTTACTTAGTTCTTGTAAGAAGTCCTTGCGACTTATAGTTGCTGCATTAGAAGATCGTTTACGGCAAACTAAGATGATACTTGAAGCAAGAGCATTAGTACCAATACCAATAGATCTACTCTCTCTTTCCGTATTCATTGGCCACGTTCCTACTATTGCTAATCCGGATTGTATAACAGCTTCTAAGAAGGTCTCCCAACCTGTTGAAGAACTTCCACTATCATCACTTTCAGTCTGTTTAAACGCATAGTATATTGTGACAGGATAGATATTGTTAGCTTGATTTGATATTTGATGCATCGCTTCTTTCATTTTTTCTAAGAAAAATTTCTCAGCAGCATATTTATTCTCATGCCTATATGCAATTGCTACTATTTCATCAACTTTCGGGACAGTTAATGTAGTAAGCAATTCTGGGTATAGATGCTTTGTAATTCTTCTAATCCAAATGTAAAAGAAGTCAGATAGATCAGCATATGCAATGTTATCGTAGTATGGAGGATCAGTTGATATAATCTTTCCTTCAGATATCCTTTGATTACTCGCATTTGCTTGTAATGAAAAACCACTATTTTGAGAGGGTAAATTACAAATAACTTTTGTGATCCAATCTATCATTGCTATCCAATTACCTGTTGAATTACTAAATGGATTGATTTCGGCATAATCCCATACCATAGCAATTGCTTGACGCCCAAAAGTACTTCTCATTGTATCTCTGTTTGATATCCAAGAAGTCATGGATGAAGAATAATCAGCCATTTTATCTAGTGCGAATGCTAAGTATACCGTTATTGCGGATGAATACCAATCATTTATTAGATTTTCCTTATCTGTGTCTCGACAAATAAGTGAATCAATACAAAGAATAATATCTGTAAATGTTGTAAGTGCTTTTAACTGTCGTGACGTAAATATTTCTGACCAATACTTGTATCCATACCCTCTCCCACTAACTAAATCACGACAATCTTGATTCATTTCTTGTTCAGGCATCCAATCTGGTACAGAATTAAATGCAGTAATCTCATTAATATCATCTGGTGATATATAAACTCGTCCATTATCACCTTCACTTACTATCGCTAATAGTTTTGACCCAATTCTATTTTTTATACTTTCGGACTTAATGTAAGCACTATCTATCGGTGTCTTTGAGATTAGACAAAAAAAGTTGGCTGTCTTGCCACTTGCCTTAGTGCCCATTTTAATAGTCGCTAAATTATCCGGTTTACCAATTCTAACTTTAAATTTGTAAGTATCACCTTCAATACTGGGTTCAATCCAGGCTTCTTTCCCCTTTTTATCAGACAGAAGGAAGGTAGAAGTCAGGGGAACATCCACATGAGAATATAGAGGATTAGGGCTTTTTACAGTCCTTGCCCAGATATAGGCAATTACAGTCAGTTCTTTACCTCTATATTGTGCGAGATCAGGGCGTTCTACTACCATCTCTTCAGTAATTTTGATTGGTGGATATAAGTGACCAATGCGCTTATATGCTTCTTCCTTTACCCAATGACCATATCGACGAACGTCCTCA
>CAYSGM010000223.1:0-2181 GCA_964430595.1 uncultured Candidatus Cloacimonas sp. | reverse complement strand
TAGTACTGATGCGTTAAAAATTATCAAATAAAATTGGTTCTTTGAAATCCTGATTTTGAATGAGTGGTTGTGGCGTTGTCACGAGTGTCTTTAGGTCTGTTTTTACCAAAGCATAGACCTTAATGAGAGTCCCAATCTCTGTTATAGAGTAGGGGCTATCGTACGTAGCCTTGACTTTTGCAAGCAGCAGATAGGCGCAAATGGCAATCCACAAATGAGTTTTGACGGCATTCTCTGAGCATCCAAGCATGTGTTTGATTGTCAGATTCTGCTTTATGAGTTTGAAGAAAGACTCGATATCCCATCGGTGACGATATATCTCGGCTATCTCCAATCCATTGAGTTCCAGACAGTCAACCACATTTACAATGAAGAAGAGCACCTCGCCGGACTCCTGGTCGCAATACTCTATCAAGCGTAACTCTTTAGGGTATAGCTTGCTCGACTTGTAACCAGTGAGCCGGATAGTATGGTCTCCTCGTAATCCCGAGCGCTCATCGATATTGAAGTTGCTGGATATGACCTCATACTTCATATTGTCCTTTGCTCGTGTTACGAAAAAGGCTCCCTCCTCATCAATGCGATTGAGTGCTTCAAAGTCAACATATGCCTTATCCATCGTATAGATGGCAGTAGGTGCAATGTTGAGTTTATCCAGAATATTACTGTCATGACAACGGCCATCAGTAATATCTATGAAGACTGGCATACTTCCACGCAAGTCAATGAGAGTATGCATTTTAACTGCACCTTTGCTGTACTTGCCCATCGCCCAACTCATGAGATTGATACTGCATGAGATGGTCGTTGAGTCGAGAGCAAAGACATCGTGATCCTGAGAGTAAATGTACTCAAGTCTCATCTTGGAGTAGAGCGGTTGCACCTGTTTAATCAGTGCTTGCCCGAGTCCTTCATAGATGCGATAGTCCCGGTTCTCATTCGCTCTGGAGAGTGTTGACTCATTGACTGCTGCTGAGATGCCGAGTCCATGGAGGATATCCTTATGGGCATTAAGGCATAAACATATGTCTCTCAATGACTCACATGGAGTCAACTGACCGAACATCATGTATCGCAGCTGATTTGAGCAGTTGAAGTCGCGCACTCTGTAGTCTCCCTTGTACTTGTCAACAAGTCGTTGGAAGATCTGTCTCGAAGCAAAACTCATGACCTGGGTGAATATATACTTGCCTTCGTTCATATTCTGCGGATTAAGGCCGCAAAGCTACGAACTCATTTCAAATCGCGGTTATCAAAGAACTTAGTTAAATTATATAATATTAATTAGTTACAAGCTCAGATGCGAAAGTTAACGCATCACTAGTATTATCAAATATAAGAATAAACTGATTAAGTACTATTGCCCAGTTTTTTATGGGCATAGTCCATTTCTTTTCGATCTCATTAATAGCAAGATAGACAGACTTTTTAACTGCGTCATCGTTAGGGAATGATAGTTTAGCCTTGGTATATTTTCTAATTTTTCCGTTAAGGTTCTCAATAAGGTTAGTGGTGTAAATGATCTTGCGGATTTCCATAGGATAGTCGAAGAAAGTGGTAAGATCATCCCAGTTTGTTCTCCAGCTTCGTACGGCATATTGATATTTCTTACCCCATTTTTGCTCAAATGTATCAAGGGCCAGAGCTGCAGCATCCTTATTAACAGCCCCATATATTGTTTTGAGATCTTTGGTGAACTCTTTTAAATCCTTGTAGGTCACATACCGGCAGCTGTTCCTTATTTGATGTACAACGCAAACCTGGGTAGCTGCTTCAGGAAATACGGTGCGTATTGTTTCGGTAAAACCATTGAGGTTGTCTGTGCAGGTGATGAGAATGTCTTCCACTCCACGAGCCTTTATATCTGTCAAAACACTCATCCAGAAGGCCGAGCTTTCTGCTTTACCAACCCATACACCCAGCACTTCCTTTTTGCCGGTTTTATTAAGTCCAACACATATATAAACTGTCTTATTAATTACTTTTCCGCCATCTCTTACCTTGAACATTATTCCGTCCATCCAAACAATCAGGTATTGCCTTTCAAGGGGTCTGTTCTGCCAGTCCTGGGCTGCCTGAGTAACCTTGTTGGTGATTATTGATATGGAGGATCCGGAAAGGTTGATTTCATAAATATTGCGCAACTCATCTTCAATGTCAGATACGCTCATTCCTTTGGCA
>CAYSGM010000222.1:0-2181 GCA_964430595.1 uncultured Candidatus Cloacimonas sp. | reverse complement strand
TATCAACGCTAGAATAAAAGTATACCAATCATCACCAAAATGATGAGAAAATAGTAGACCACCTCAATCAATAATCTTGTAGACTTTATGAATTAGATAACGTCTACAGGAGGTCCGGAAAGGATGATTATAGAGGTGGAAATATATAAACAAATAAGATGCCTTCACGAACAAGAAGGCAAATCTCAGCGTGAAATTGCCCGCACTCTTGGCATATCTCGTAAGACCGTCAAAAAGTATCTGGATGGCTCGAGCGTACCATGGGAAAGAACTGGCACCAGCGGGCGAACTCCATATGTCATTACCGACGAAGTTCTTAACTTTATCAAATCCTGCCTGCAGGAAGATGAGACCGAGAACATCAAGAAACAAAAACACACAGCACGGAAAATTCACGAGCGACTGGTAGACGAACTAGGCTTCCCTGGCGGTGAATCCACCTTGCGTCCTATCGTTGCTGAACTGAAAAAGAAAGTACCTAAGGCGTTTATTCCGCTGAGTTATGCTCCCGGGGAAGCTATTCAAATAGACTGGGGCGAAGCCACTGTTTATCTGAATGGTAAAAAAACGAAACTAAATCTTTTCTGCATGAGACAATGCTATAGTGCAGATATCTTTGTCAGAGCGTTCTACCGACAGAATGAAGAGAGCTTTTTAGAGGGACTAGCATCTGGTTTGTCATTCTACGGTGGAGCTCCCATAAAAGTGATCTTTGACAACGCCAAAGTAGCAGTCAAAGAAGGTTTCGGTGTCTTTGCCAAAGTGCAGGATACCTACCAAGCCTTTGCGGCCCACCATGCATTTAAAGCAGAGTTTTGTAACATTGCAGCAGGGCACGAAAAAGGCTTAGTAGAGGGACTGGTAGGATATATCAGACGGAATGCTCTGGTCCCGGTACCCCGGCTTGAAACCATTGACCAGCTTAATGAAGCTTTGCTGGCCAAATGTCTTAAATACAGAAATCATAAAATCAGGGGCCGAGAGCTGACCGTTGGTCAGATGGTAGAGCTCGAAAAAACTAATTTTATTGCTTTGCCCCAGTACATCTTCGATACAAGCCGTAGCCTGATTGCAAAAGTTGATGAATTTGCAACGATCCGTTTCGATAGCAACAGTTACTCCGTTCCCTTCAACTATGTCGGCAAGGATGTCACCGTCAAAGGTTATGGTAACAGCATCAAATTGATGTATCGAAACATTGAAATTGCGGTCTATCCACGTTGTTACGGGCGCGGTGAGGTGAAATACCAAATTGAACACTACATTGATCTTATCGAACAAAGACCCAGGAGTGTTTACAACGCAAAGCCTGTTAAACAGACCATCCATCCAGAGCTCCTGGAATTCGGTAAACGTCTTTCAGCTCCTAGAGAGATGGTCAAACTACTGCGTTTGTGTATTGATTATGGTCAGGAGCGTGTTTTAAAGGCCTCTAAAGAAATCCCGTTTAACGTAACGGTGACCGTAGCACTGCTCATTGCTTACCTAATAACCCCACATGAAAAGATCAAGCCGCTCTCGCTTCCTAGTGAGATCAAAGTTAGAAGCACAAGTTTATCTAAGTATGACGGCTTACTGAGAGGGGAGATAGCAATATGAGCACAATTAATCCAACCAAAGAAACCATCAAATTGTACGCTAAGCAGCTGAGAATTCCTTCCTTTAGCCAGTATGAAGATATCATAAGGCAGCTGGATAATAGCGAGAGTTACGAGCATTTTTTAAGCAAACTAATGCAAAAGGAAATATCTATCCGTCAAGAAAATCAACAAAAGCGAAAGGTAAAGGCAGCTAAGTTTCCTTACTTCAAAACCATTGACGACTTTGATTTCAATCGACTGGAACACGTTTCAAGCGCCTGTGTTTGGGAGCTTGCAAGCTGCGATTTCATTAAGAACAGACAGAATATCGTAATGATTGGAAATTCCGGATCTGGAAAAACTCACACTTGTATCGGACTAGGCTTAAAAGCTTGCAATGCCGGTTTTAATGTCAGGTTTTATACTGCGGCTAACCTGGTTAATGAGCTATCGGAATCGTTACAGCTAAAAAGACTCTCTAAGTTTGAAAAGAACCTATCCAAAACGGACCTCTTAATACTGGATGAGCTCTCCTATTTAACTTTCAATCGGCATCAATCAGAGCTTCTATTCCAGGTGATTTCAGAAAGATCGGAACGTG
>CAYSGM010000221.1:0-2188 GCA_964430595.1 uncultured Candidatus Cloacimonas sp. | reverse complement strand
CCTTCAGAAGGAGCTTTTTAAAAATTACCCACAAGAAGTTATTGATATAGCAATAAAATATAACCCGGCTCGCGCGGGGATACCGTCCGAAGAAATTGATAGAATAGCAGGTGAAGTTATAAAGTATGAAAGAAAATTCGTAACACGCATTGCCACAGTACTAGGAGTACCAGGTGGTATATTTATGCTTGTGGCTGCTCCTGCAGATTTTCTGCAAAACTATGCATATATGATAAGAGCAGCACAAAAGCTACTATACTTATATGGATTTCCTGAGATAGTCAGTGAAGAGAAAGGAGAAATGATAGATGCAGAAACTGTGAACATTCTAATCATTTGTCTGGGAGTTATGTATGGGGTGGCGGGGGCTAATAAAGCACTTGTGACAATGGGGAAAGCATTAGGGAAGGGAGTTGAAAAAAAATTATTGAATACCGCATTAACGAAGGGAGCCATATATCCAATTGTAAAAAACGTGGCAAAATGGTTTAACATAAAAATGACAAAGCAAGTGTTTGCTGGCGCCGTGAATAAGGGGATCCCTATTTTTGGAGCATTTATCGGAGGTGGAATTACATATCTCTCATTTGGGCCATGCTGTAATAAGTTGAAAGTATCATTGCAGGACACAATGCTAAGTAATCCCACCAGACATGATGTAAGCAAGGAAGAAGATATAAAAGTATTATAGTGACACAACATATAGACCATACTCCCAAAATTTCTTAGTATATGAAGTCTATAGTAGAATTTTTGAATAAGGAGACCAGCTATGAAAAGTCAACCATAAATTCAGAAAATATTTAAATATTGTGGTTACCAAAAAAATGGCAACCTCAATAAAGCATCTAACAGGTGCTTTTCAAAGAGTGGGTAATAGGGCAATGTTACTCTAAATTGAAGCTAACATTACAGCTAAGCATTTTGTAGATGATTCGGACCAGTTTTCCGGCACAATGCCCTAACGCGCTGTAATGAGAATGACCTTCGGCTACTTTCAAATCATAATATGCTTTAAAGGTTTTGTTGTTCCGTACTACGTTATGGGCAGCATTGATCAGTGCATAGCGAAGAAGTTTTGAGCCGCGTTTCGACATTCTCGTATGATTTGCCTTAAAGTTACCGGACTGATGCACTGAAGGATCTAGACCTGCAAATGCAAGAACTTTGCTAGGATGGGAAAAGCGGCTGATTTCACCGATTTCGCCGAGTATCATAGCCCCATTTAAATATCCGATGCCAGGAATGGTCATGATGACGGAATCAAGATCCTTCATGATGGACTCAATCTGGACAAGCACTTCTCCATTTTGTCTGTCATATAGCTCAATTTGTTCAATAGACTGGGCTATCTGTATGGAGATAGATTTGTTCCCTGTACCGACAGACTTCTGTGCCAGAACTCTTAATTTCTGAGCCGTGTCCTTCTGAAAGTGGCCGTGGGAGGCTTTTCTGAGAAGGTTGGTCAGATGAGTCAAATGCATGGAAGCAATGTCCTGGGGGACAGCAACTTCTTTTAATAGGGCGTAGCAGCCCTTATTGTGGATTCCAGATTTGAAAAAGTACTGTAGTTCCGGAAACAGTTGATCCACATATGAGGTTAGTTGTATTTTAGCCCTGGTTCTGGCTTTCAGCAGTTTATGGCGAAAGCGGCATAGCTGCTTGAGCTTCATGATCTGAATGTCCACCTCGGAAACTGGCCGATGAGGGTTAAGCATAAGTTCTTTTGCTATTAAGTAAGCATCCACCTTGTCCGTCTTTGTTTTACGAATATTGTTTTTCCGTAATGCGGCGGTTTGGATGGGGTTGATGACGCAAACCTTGAAATTAAGAGAAAACAGATAGGTTACAAGGTTGTTGCCATAATGAGCCGTAGATTCAAGACCTATGATGAGGCTGTCTTTCTCAAAAGAACCGAGAGCAGAGAGCAGCTTTTGGAAGCCATCATAGTCATTTGAAAATTCAAAAGGCTCCGAGAGCACTTCACCATCTGAAGATAGGACAGAAGCGAAGTGATGAAGTTTGGCAATATCAATGCCAACATAAAACATCGTAAAGGCTCCTTTCTTATTGGATTGATGCTGTGATAATCCACTGAAGCTATATCATCATAAACTTGATTGAAATAAGTGCTCAGAGGCACATCCAGCTATTAATGATTCAGATAAAGCTGTGGCAATACACTCCT
>CAYSGM010000220.1:0-2263 GCA_964430595.1 uncultured Candidatus Cloacimonas sp. | reverse complement strand
TGATTGTTCCCGAAGTCTTTTTGAAGGCCCTCTCCGTTGCCCGCAACCTCAATGGGAAAGTAAGCAATTTCACTACCGCGGTGTTTGACATGAACATGCACTACCGTGCCAGAGTGAATGTAGCAGAGCGGCCGGTACTCACCGGAGGAAAGGGTTATTACTTCATCGGCCACCACGAGCTCATGATCCCGCTGCTGGTAAAGGCTTTAGTGTAGGCCCTGCTTTAATATACAGCTCTCATTCACATCAAGTGGGTAGCTGGTAAAAGCCAGCCAGCCATACTTCCATATCTTTTTCCATGCGATGCCCATGTGATGCCCATGCAAATGCCTATTGGTCGCATGGGGATCGCATGATAACTGACTATATAGCATTGCTTAAGAACAATAGCGTGCTTACCCACTCGGTTGGGAAGAGCCTAATATACTATCAGCTTGCCGCTTTGCTTGCTTCCAGCGCGGTAAAAATATAGCCCCGGATTTAGCTTAAGCTGCTGCAGGGGCAAGCTGAGCGAACCCTTATCCAGGCGTTGCTGCAGTACTTTTTGGCCTTTGAGGTTATAGAGGTAAAAATCCCCGGCGGTTTTACCATCGCTCTGCACCTGCAATATCCCATTGCGGGAAAGGGGATTGGGGTAAATCTGCAAAGTGCTTTGCGGCTGAAGCTCATCTTCGGCTGCGGATCCAGGCTCCCAAAGCCACAGATCGGTAGGTAGCAGGCCCACCGTGTATTGCCCTTTGGTGTTCCAGGCGCCGTCTTGCAGATATACTGTGCCATTTGCACCCCAATTAGCTGATAGCAGCGCTGTGGCGTTTGCAGAGCCATGAACTGCTACTGCTCCGGGGTTAAGCGGATTATCATAGCCATGCAGCAAGGTGTGCGACACGGCGTTATAGCTATACACGCCGCTATTGTAACCCTCGCCGATAAATGCGATGCCGGAAGGATTGATCCACAAGCTCCAGGGATTACCCCCGGTAAGAATGCGGTCCGTTTGCTCATCGATCGTGGTGTCAATGATGTCTATAGCTCCGGAAATGGAGGCCCAATTGCCCGTGCAGGCCACATGAATCTCGTTGCCATAGGCCTGTAAATCCTGGGGATTGGTCCACACGGGGATGGTTTTAATGACGCTAAAGCTATTCAAATCAATCACCGAAACGCTGCTATTGGCATATCCTGAGGCATAACCACCGGTATTGCCCACGTATAGCTTGCCACCCACGATTGCCATGCCTTCGGGACTGACCCCTACATTCACGCTGGCAACTACACTACTGCTGGCACGATGCACTTTATATACCTTGTTCGTAAAATAACCCGTTACATAGAGGTGATCACCTTCTCCGGCCAGATCCCAGGGATTGGAGGAACCGGCGATGAAGATATCATCCAGCATTGCTCCGCTAATTCGCGAAAATACCTGAATGCTATTGGCCCCGGAGCATACCACATAGATTTCATCGTTCTGGATTAACATGCGATTGGGCGTGAGGCCAAGCTGGGCAAAGCTGTTATTAACTGCGGAACTGGCAGTGTCGATGCGGGAAAGAGTGCGCGAATCGGAATTCACCACAAAGATCTGAGCGCCAAACAGGCTTCCCAGGCAAGCAAGAACCAGCATTATTACAAGGTATTTACGCATATATTTATCCTATCGGTATGATCATTTAATCCACTTTTCCAAAGGGGGAGCTTTGTGTCAATATCGTTCGCTGCGTGGCGATGTTTATTTGCCTGCGGTGCAGAAACGGTTATCCTATCAGCAGAAGACAAACAGCGGGAGAAAAGATGAAACATAGCAATTTCAAATTCTGGATGCTGGTAAGCGCAGTGCTGATGCTTGGCTTGGGGGCTTGTAAACTGGAATTGGGACAGGAAATCTGGCTGAATGAGGATAATTCCGGCCGGGCCAGACTGGAAGCGGAAGTTGTAATTCCCCGCATGGCGGAAGGTGAAGAAGGAGATGGGCCGAGCGATGATAACGCCCTGCAGGATTATGCCGATCGCATTGCCGGTAATCCTGGCGCTACGCTAAGCCTCTATGAAACTTCCACCAATCATAATCCCGATGAGTTCAGATATCTGTATGAATTGGAATTTAGCTTTAACAATCTGCAAACCCTGCGTAATATTATCTGTATCGACAGCACCAGGGGCTTTAATGTGGATCTGGCAACCGGCAATAAACAAGCCGAAATTGATCCCCATAACGTCCTGATGCAATAGGAGAGCGACATCCAGGAATACTTTTCGCAGATGG
>CAYSGM010000219.1:0-2291 GCA_964430595.1 uncultured Candidatus Cloacimonas sp. | reverse complement strand
AAAATGATTTGGAAAGAGCCATTGGTGGACAATGTAGTGATTGAATACTCTGAGATAGCTAAGGCAAAGTACTGTGAAGTAGAGCGCATTGTTGAAGGGAAAGATGGTCAAAAAAAGACCGTTATCGATAAGGATTTGTTGATCACCATGAATGATGAGAGAGTGATCAAAATAAGCCACTCAAGCGAATGCAATGCTCAGCAATTATCTGAACTTTTAAACGAGATTATCTCTTCTGATGTCGAATACAAGGATGCAAACCAGATATTGACATTAAATGAAATGCACATTGATCTGAAGCTGTCATATATGAAGATCCTTGTAAACTTGACTTTTAGCAACGACAGTATTATTGATTCCAGAGAATATGCAGAGTTATTAGCTTTGATATGCAGGCTTGAGTTTTCTGCCGAAGAAAGAGCGTTGTTAAGGGATTACATGAGTAATGCTGAGATTCAGGAATCAGTAACAGATTTAATGTCAGTAATTGACAAGCATACCCCCAATGGTAACGAAAAAGCTATCCGGTTTTCCCTGATAAAAGACATCATTCATATATATAAAAAGACAGACCATAACAATGAGGGAGTGTATCCATTCTTAGAGGAGCACAAGGATCTTTTCCAAGTGGGCGAGGATGAAATCCATCTTGCCGATCTCGCAATTGAGAATGATATGAAGATGATCAGTGGCGAGTTAAGCGCGGATGAGATTGACCAGAACATGAAAGACTTGGGGTTGAAAGCCGCAGCAATAGGCGTACCCTTGGCAGCTATCTATATGTCCGGTTCTGTTATTGGCCTGGGAGTATCTGGGATCATTACAGGTTTAGCGGGATTAGGGGGTATTCTGGGGTTTACAAGTGTCCTGCCTGGTATCGGAGTTGCAGTATTACTTGGAATGGGGGCTTATTCAAGCATGAAAGCTCTAACAGGTGGAGCACAGACAGAATCTCAGAGAAAACGTGAGGTGTTGCTTCAAGGAGTTGTGAAAAGTACTCAAAGAACCATTAACCTGCTTATTGAAGACATTAACTATATCTCCGGAGAGCTTGGAAAGGCTTTGGAAGTAAGCGAGGGTCAATCACTTCAAATCAGTAAACTAAAAAAAATGCTCACCCTCTATGCATCTGCAGGTATTGAACTAAACAACAAAGTGCTTAGTGTTGATACTGAAGTTCAAAAGAACCGTTGCCCTGCCAATTTGGATATTGTAAAACTGGCAAATCTTACCAAAGAGCCTACAAAAGCCAAGTACTACGATTTGGCTATTGCTAACTATGAGGAGATTTGCGCTACTGATGATGAAGAAAAGACTGTGGCTGTTTACAAGCTTAAAAGCGATTTGTCATCTCAGGAGTATGAGAGTCTCGCTAACATAATAAATGCAATCGGTTACGGTTCCATGCAGGGTAACTTTAAAGACAAGGTGTCCAAGACGAAGGAAATGTTCTCGGGGTTGTTTAGTGAAAGTAAATAAACTCCATGATGATGCTGGCAAGGCGTATCTAGTTCAGAACCATCAGTTGAGCCAAGCTAATGATGCTTCCACATTGATAGCCTCAGGGATAAAGAAACTAAACTTAACAGCAGATCAGAACCAAAACGAGTTAGATGAGTTGACCGCTTCATTGGAGGCTCTACTAAAATCGAAAGGTATTGATGTAAGTAACCTCGATGATGTTGAAGTATCAGAAGGTATTGAGCAATTCACTGCCGTATCTCAGGTTGAGCGAGAAACAATAAAACAATCCACTCCCGAAATCTCTATAATTGAAACGGTAAACCCAAATGATACATGGTCTGCCTATATGAGCAACGTTGATGACTACATGCTAAAATACGAGCTGGATACGGAGGTTGATCCATTAGTGCAGCTTTTACCACCTGAAGTAGCGTCAAAACTATTGAATGACTATAAGGCTCAGTTTGGTGATAAAAAGTGGAACAAGTGGGATTATTGTGCAGTAGGATTGAGTGCGTTGGCAGCTATTTTGACCGATATCCTTATTGTCAGAATTCCTCAGGACAAGATGATTGATGGTAAGCTTCACAAGGGTAGCCAGTTAACGAAGTTTTTTAAGGGGCAAAGTAAAAAAATAATGAACCCCGGAGAAAATGGCAGTCAATATCATAAATGGCTGCACAAAGCACAGCAATCCATGGAAAACTATGCTAAGGTTCCCTACGATGTATCTGTTAACAGAGATGGTAATGGTCTGAGTGAAGTTATTCCCGGATTGAGCCCAAAGACCCACAGACTGCAAAGTTTAGGGCATGATCCAATATTGG
>CAYSGM010000218.1:0-2323 GCA_964430595.1 uncultured Candidatus Cloacimonas sp. | reverse complement strand
GTTATGTGCTGTTTGTGATAGCAGCCGCTCTACCCGGGATCCTTATGAGACGTGTGGATAGTTCCACCTCCGGCATCGGTTCCGTGTATTATGTTGCTATGTCAGTTCTGATCCTTGCCTATAACGGCATTGGGTTTATCACCCATCAGGATTAAAGCACCCCTACCTCTGTTACTAATAAATGTCCTGCTTTCGGAGTGATCTAGCAATCACTCCGATGGTATGGCATTCATGGTGATATCATGGCTTTCAATTCCATCGTAGAGCTTTCCCGCGATCTCGTTTACCGCTTAGGCGGGGAGAAGTATCAAGGCTTCATCCACGTGTATCTCTGCTGGAAGCGTGTGGTTGGGGATTTGCTATCCAGCCGTTCTCATCCCATCAAATTGGAAAACCATATACTGTATGTAGGTGTGCAAAATAACACCTGGATGCAGGAATTACTTCTATTGAAGCAGGATATCATCTCCAAATACAAAACTATACATCAGGAGGAGATTGCCGAGATCATCTTTTTGATCAGCAGTCCGAAACGCAAATGTACAAAGCGCAAATAGCCCCTTCGCTATTATCTTCCGATTTCAGCCGTTTGGCTGAGGAAATCTCCGCGCTGGAATCTTCCGGTGCCGATATCCTCCATCTGGATGTTATGGATGGTCACTTTGTCCCCAATCTCAGCTTTGGTTTCCCCCTGATAAAGACCATCCGCAATCTCACCCGGCTCCCTTTGGATGTTCACCTCATGGTTACCAATCCGGACTTCCACGTTCCCCAACTGATTGAAATTGGCGTCCAGTGGATCAGCTTTCATCAGGAAACCGTGCACCACAGCCATCGCCTCATCAAATCTATCCAAGAGCATGGCATCAAAGCCGGACTCGCCCTAAACCCCGCTACTCCGATAAACACCCTGGATAGCATCCTACCCCTATTGGACTACGTTCTGGTGATGAGTGTTAATCCCGGCTATTCTGCACAGGCATTTATCCCGGAAATGCTGGATAAGCTCCAGTTACTTTCCGATTACCGCACCACCCGTGGATTAAGCTTCCACATCGAAGTGGATGGCGGCGTATCAGCAGCCAATTCCACAGCCTTAAAGAACGCCGGAGCCGACATCCTCGTCTCCGCTTCCTACATCTTTTCTTCCGGCAATTACAGCCAAGCAATCCGGACTCTGCGCGATTAACCCGTTAACCCATTAACCTGCTCACCAATAAAGGATATAACTATGTTCAACAGCCTCTCTGACCGCCTGGACAAAATCTTTCGCAACCTTAAAGGCAAGGGATACCTTACCGAAGACAATATCAAAGCCAGCATGCGTGAAATCCGTATGGCTCTATTGGAAGCGGATGTAAACTTTAAAATCGTTAAGAATTTCGTTAGCGAAGTGGAGAAGCGGGCTTTAGGTGCGGAAGTACTAAAATCCCTCACTCCCGGTCAGCAAGTGGTAAAAATAGTCCATGACCAGCTTATTAACCTGATGGATACCGAAGGTTTTGAGTTCAAAGTCCATAACAACAAACTCACCAAAGTTATGATGGTAGGCTTACAAGGTTCAGGTAAAACCACTGCCTGCGCCAAACTTTCCGCACTCTACCGCAAAAAAGGCATTAAGCCCATGATGGTAGCCTGCGATGTTTACCGTCCCGCGGCTGTGGATCAGCTAAAAATCCTTGGCAAGCAAATTGACGTCACCGTTATTAGCGAAGAAACCAAGGATGTAATCAAGATCGCTGATGCTGCCCTTGCTGCTGCCCAAAAGGATTATACAAATCTGCTAATTTTCGACACCGCCGGTAGGCTTCACATCGATGAAGTGATGATGGACGAGGTAGCCCGGCTAAAGGCTCATATCAAGCCTGATTATATCTTCTTTGTGGCAGATGCCATGACCGGTCAGGATGCCGTTACCGTTGCAGCAGAATTCCATAACAAGCTCCAGTTTGATGCGGTTATCCTCACCAAGCTGGATGGTGATGCGCGTGGTGGGGCAGCCCTTTCTATCAAAGCCGTAACCGATACTCCCGTTGCCTTTGTCGGCATTGGCGAGAAGATCGGCGATCTGGAAATATTCTATCCCGAACGCATGGCTAGCAGGATACTGGGCATGGGCGACGTGCTTACCCTTATCGAAAAAGCCGAAGAATCCATGGACATGGAAGCAGAAGAAAGGCTTGCCCGTAAAATGATGAAGAACCAGTTCACTTTGAACGACTTTCTTAAACAACTGCAAAGCATCAAGAAAATGGGTTCTATCGAATCTATCATCCGCATGATTCCCGGCTTGGGCAACAAGCTTCCCGCAGATATGAACATC
>CAYSGM010000217.1:0-2332 GCA_964430595.1 uncultured Candidatus Cloacimonas sp. | reverse complement strand
GTTCCGCCTTTGCCATACCGCATAGCAGTTCTTTGGTCTCTGTGCCAAAATAGAAGAGGGGATAGTAACCCAAAGCCACCAATTGCCGGATACGGGCAAAAAAGCTTGAATTATCAAGCAAGTCTGGCAGTTGGCAAAGGTAAGGATTTTGGCTTAGCTGATTTATTTCCATAGCGGTTCTCTATAATATCCTTTGTTGATATGTCAAGCGGAAAAATCATTTCTTGCATTGGAACACCGAATTCATTCGGTTGGCACCGCCAACTTTAGTTGGTATTCAGGCGCAAATACCGAATATATTCGGCAGTGCCAACCGGATAAATCCGGTGTTCCAGAGGTGTTCCAGCCATGGCTGCGTTTTTTAAGCTCTAACCTCTTCCTTGCTTGAAGGCGTTAATCACTTATTAATCACCTCTTAATCAAGCGTTAATAGTTAACGCTTGATTAAGGGTAGATGATCACCTAATTAATACTGTGGAGTAAGGAAGAAGGAAGGTTTTATAGGTTTTCTGGAAAGAATATTGCATGTTTACTTGTTTATTGCATGTATTTATACGAAATGCTGTAAGGCATATCATACAGGAAAGGATGGTTAATCCGGCATGAAAGCTCTTAAGTTATTGGTTGTTACACTCCTTGCACTATTTTTTCTCGTGTCCTGCGACAAGGCGACCGAGCCGGAAAGCGTGTTGATAACCTATGTTAACCCTTTAGACGGATTATATAGCCAGAATCATGTGATTATTATCACCTGTTCACATCCCGATGCAGTGTTGCGCTATACTACTAACGGGACAGAGCCGAATACATCATCAATGCAATACACAGCACCCTTGTTGGTGAAGGATATTCTCCCGGATCTCAGCAATCAGGGGACAATCAAGGTAAAGGCATTCAAAGCGGGTTATCTGCCCAGCCAGACGGTAAGAAGAGCTTATAATGTTCACTATCCCGCCACTGTTTCCACTCCGGAGATAACGCCTCCCAATGGCACTTATCCCAGCGGGACTGCCTTTACGATAAGCTCCACCACCCCAAATGCAGTTATTCATTATTCTCTGGATAACTCCGAACCGGGCATCTTGTCACCGTTGTATCATCAGCCAATTGTCATCACCCAGAGCGGCACAACCTTCATGAAAGCCAGAGCATTCTTGCAGGGCAGCAACCCGAGCAACATATCCACCCAAATGTACTTTATCCCCCACACCCAACCGGAAATGGCATTGGTGGAAGGGGGAAGCTTTAATAACGGCGTGTCCGATATAAGCTTAAGCAGCTTTTACATGGATAAAACTGAGGTTACTCAGGCGGAATATAATGATGTGATGAGAAGCCTCCCACCCTTAACTGCACAGGCAAAAGGCGATTATCCGGTATATTATGTGTCCTGGCTGCAGGCGATAGAATACTGCAACCGGCGTAGTATGCTGGACGGACTAGACCCCTGCTACGGCATTGCAAATGAAGATTTCATTAACGGGGGTGATGTAGGCTATTCCACGCTGAATAATATCTACTGCTATTGGGATGCCAATGGCTACCGGCTGCCCACGGAGATGGAATGGATGTTCGCTGCCAAAGGGGGAAACCTGTCGCAGGGCTACCTTGCAAGCGGCTCGAACGACCTGAACAGCGTGGCGTGGTTTGATGTGAACTCCAATTACAACGTCCACCCCGTAAAAGAAAAACTACCTAACGAACTGGGCTTGTGGGACATGAGCGGGAACCTGTGGGAATGGTGTTGGGATATCTATGCGCCGTATCCTGAGGGTGCACAGGATAACCCGCATGGAGCGGTTTCTGGGGAGGAATGCGTTATCCGTGGCGGAAGCTATTACAATTCATCCACCTGGTGCAAGGTTGCTGCCCGCAACTCCGCCATACCGAGCAACAGCAGTTACGCCACCATCGGCTTCCGCTGTGTGAAAAGAGCACCATAGGATATTCGCTCCGATGTCCCTGAACGGGTAAGGTAAGCATCATTTTTCGCTTGCTTAGATGCCTGTAACCGAGCATATTATCGCTTTAATGACACAATACGGGGAGGAAAGATGAGACAACATCTGCTTTTTTTAGTGTTATTAGTATGTATAGGGGCTCCCGCCTCTGGAATCTTCACTTTAACCACATTTCCGGACAGCATCCACCATAACACCCAGCCCGGTTATACGGATGCCAAATTTATGGAAGTTACCAACAACGGTACAGAAACCGCCGCCTACAGCCTGCTTACCAATCCCACTGCTCTGCTTGCCAGCCAGGTGGCATATTATCCACGCATCCCCCCGATATTTTCTTTGTGCGCTCTGTGAGTCTCCTACCGATGGCC
>CAYSGM010000216.1:0-2337 GCA_964430595.1 uncultured Candidatus Cloacimonas sp. | reverse complement strand
CAAAGAAAGCGCGCTAAGGCTGGGGCACTCCTTGACCGGAAACGCCCGCGCTTATTCCTACAGCGATGAACCGCTAATCCGTATGCGTAACACCATGATTGTCCCCGGCAAAGATAAGCTGAAGGACATGATTGCCTCCATAGAAGATGGCTATTATCTGGTTACCTCCAGCAACGGACAGGCAGACGCCACCAGCGAATTCATGTTCGGCGTGGGGCTTGGCTACGAAGTGAAAAACGGCAAGATCGGCAAAGCGATAAAAGAAACCAGCATCTCCGGAGTAGCCTTCGACCTGCTGAAAACCGTTACCATGATCTCCGATGATATGAACTGGACTGCTGCCGGTATGTGCGGTAAAAAACAGATGATCCCCGTTGGCATGGGCGGTCCCGCCATTAAGTGCAAAGTAAACATGGGAGGTAAATAATGGATAAGCGCTTACTTATGAAAAACGCCTTGGCAGCCCTAAAGGAAAAGGGTGCGGATAAGGCATCCATGTGGCTTGGCAGCAGAGTGAAAGAAGAATTCAACATTGTATATAAAGAGCTGAACCTCTTGCGCACCGTGGAAAGCCAAAGCCTTTCCCTGGTGGTGATTAAGGATAATAAGCAAGCCAGCACCCGCCTGAACCAGTTTGACGAAGCCTCCGTGGCAGATGCCATTAACGAAGTGATGACCGCGGTTCAGTCCAGCAATGCGGATCCCGCTTTCGATATCTCGCCTATGCAGGAAGGGCAGGTGTTTACCGACGGTCCTGCGCAGATGGAGGCGGATAAAATCGTGTTCCGCCTGAATGAATTCACCAAAACCATGAAGCAGGACTTTCCCAATGTGTTCTTCGATGCCTCGCTCTCCTTTAATAAGCACACAAACTACTATCTAAACAGCAACGGTGTGGATTATGAGGAAACAGGTGCATCGTATAGCTTTGTGACTATGTTCACGGCAAAGGTGGGCAGGAAGATGTCCTCATTCAATTACACCGGCTTTGATGTTGCCAATCTGGACAAACCCATGATGGAGATTAACGCAACGCGGGAATTGATGCGCCAGATAACCGAACAAACCGAAACCAAGGCTTTCCCGGATAACTTTACCGGTGATGTGATCCTGTGTCCCTTTGTAGCCGGAAATTTGCTGGATAGCTTAATCAGTCAGCAGTTTGGTAGTGGCGGATTACTTACCAACAGCAGCCGTTTCCCGGATCATATAGGACAACAGATCCTGGATGCCAAGCTAACCGTTTACAACAAACCTGCCGACGAGCGCTTCGCCAATAAAAATCCTATAACCGGTGACGGATTCCTGGCTAAGGAAGCAGCAATCATCGAAGCGGGCGTGCTGCACCACTATCCCATCGGGCTTTTTGCTGCCAATAAGGTTGGCAAACCGCGCACCATAGGTGATGTGGATAATCTGGTGGTGGAATCAGGCATGACTCCGCTTGCAGATATGATAAAAAAAGTTAATGAAGGCATCCTGTGCATGCGGGCTTCCTTCGGGCAGCCCAATGCCAATTGCGATATGTCCGCCGTACTGAAGAACAGCTATTACATCAAGGACGGCGAAGTGCAATACCCCATCAGCGAATCCATGATGAGCCTGAACCTGGTGGATATCTTTAACAACATTAAGGACATATCTTACGAGACCTTTAACACCGGCTCTGCCATAATCCCCTATATGTTGGTGGGAGGCGTAGCGATATCGCATAAATAGCGTTTATCTGATGAACAGCAGCTTGTGCAGGCTAACCTTGGCACCATCCGTTAAGCGTAGGTAATACACGCCATTGCCCACATGCTTTCCGTGTTGATCAGTTCCATCCCACTGCATGGCTTTGTTCCCATCAAGGACATCACCTGCCGGTAACCTGATGATTCGCTGCCCTTTGAGGTTATATATCTCCGCGCTTAGCTTCTTAGCTGTATTTGAAGCTATTTTGATATTCAAAACATCTGAGAAGGGATTGGGGTAGATGCTTGCCATGGGCGGTGCTTGCAGATCGTCCTGATTGGCAACACTGAGATCAATCGTGATCTGTGGACCCCAGGCGGAACCCATAAAGCCACCATCAATTGCTTGCGCGGAAGCATAATACACTTGTCCCGGAGGCAAGCGGTGAGCAGCAAAGCTTGGGCGTCCCTTGCTTGCCACTCTGCGATATCCGGTAGCAATATCTGCCATGGGGTGATATACATCTGCTGCACCAGGGCTGGTGCCGATCTTGAGATCATAGGTAAGGGCGTTTGCGGGTGTAGCACTGTCTGTAGCTCCAGTAATAAAGACCTTTGCACATAGTTGTTGCAAAAGGTAGGAAAGAGTAGTGTTCTGTAC
>CAYSGM010000215.1:1006-2338 GCA_964430595.1 uncultured Candidatus Cloacimonas sp. | reverse complement strand
GGATATATACCTGGGAAATCATTTTTAGATTGTGCGGCAATGTATTGGCTCGATCCGCAGCGGGAATCAGCCGCCTGCAGGGGTAGTCTTCACACTCGTAACACATCACTACATCGTGTTTGGTAGTGCAGGCATATTGCTCACAGCGGCTACCCAGATGCCGACAATTGCCATCCACCGCCCGGCATCCGGGACAGGGAAGCAATTCCTCTTTCAATCCATGCGCTACTAGGATGGGCATGAGTTCCGGCTTGTCTTTCACCATAAATGCCGAGCACATCTCGCAATTGATCCCACAGGGGGATACATTTTCAAAACCAGCGGGGATTTTCATGGTTTTACTCCATAACAATTATTAGTAACTTATAGAATTTCCTTAATGCCAATTGTTAATCAGAATTGTGACCCATCTGTTTACCAATATGGCGGAATTAGTCTAAAGCGATTTCTTGCTGATTATCATATGTACTTATTCTTCTTTCGCAAAGCGTCAGATAGTCTTTGTTTATCTCATAACCAACATACTTTCTGTGAGATTTTAACGCGGCAATTGCAGTTGTACCACTTCCCATAAAAGGATCCAACACAATATCTCCTTTGAAGGAATAGAGATTTATCAATCTATGAGGCAATTCTATAGGAAAAGGAGCCGGATGGCCAATGCGTTTGGCTGATTCAGCATTCATAGTCCACAATGATTTTGTCCAGAGCATGAAATCTTCTTTTGAGATTGAGTTTTCTTTACCTATTCGCTTTCTCGAATAATCACCTTTAGAGAATACAAGTATATATTCATGAATATCCCGTAAAATTGGATTAGCCGCACTCATCCAGCTTCCCCATGCCGTGGATGGACTAGCACTGGCTGCTTTGTTCCAGATAATCTCTCCACGCATATTGAAGCCCAATTCGATCATCATGGTAGAAATGTAATCCGATAACGGGATATATGGTTTTCTGCCAAGATTTGCCACATTAATGCAAGCTCTGCCACCATTCACAAGCACTCTATAAGTTTCCTGGAACGCTTTTCTAAGCAGGTTAAAGTATTCTTTTAGAGATAGATCCTCGTCATACTCTTTGCTTACGTTGTACGGAGGTGATGTAATCATAAGGTGCACGGAGTTATCTGGCAATTCCTTCATGTTCTCTGCAGAGCCAAGAATTACTCTATTGACAAACTCGCTGGGGATTGGATTCTCACTGTTATCAAAAACAGGGTGATTCTCCAGCTCTGAATAGAGCCTGGAGTTATAGAATTTTGATGAGTCATGGTTAATTCTACCATTTGTACCGAAAGAGCTTGTTGATGTTCCGAATTCTCTCTTCATA
>CAYSGM010000215.1:0-996 GCA_964430595.1 uncultured Candidatus Cloacimonas sp. | reverse complement strand
ACTTTATTCACCAAGCATTTGTATAAACTTGTCAGCTTTGAGTTCGTTAGTTGGTTCTTTACTGGCTAATTGAATGAACTCACCAATCTTTGCTTTTGGAAGCATTGATGAGAAATATCTTAATTCACTATTGATAAGCCTATCACATATTGCATACAAATCTTGCTTACTACGCAAAGTCTGAAACCCTTGTTTTGGTGTGCAGATAACCCGATCAGTGTCGCAGGGGTCTGGGTATAGAGACCAAAATCCTTGTATCACACCAGAGTCCTTAAGAAGGTCAACTTTAGATACATACGAACCTGTAATAGGGCTATTACCAATGATAACTATGGGGATTTGATTCCCAGCCTTACTTGATACTCTAATGTTAAGTGATTTACCAATAGCCTTCAGCATAGAATCTGATCTTAACAATCCAGGAGTGCCTTTATGGGAGTTGTAGTCTCCAATGTATGAGATATTTTTATCAGAAGAATAATGATAGTTGTTGACAATGCTCATCTTTACTTCAAATATTAGTTTGATATTATCAGCTTGTTGAATCTTAGAATCTGTGGAGCAAAATGCTAAGTCTGCTGCTGAATTGCGAGGTAGCGCTAGCTCATCACAAACAACCTCATTTACTGCAAACAACCCAAGACTTTTAGCAAAAGGAGCTAATAATTTCTGACACCATTTTTCTGTGTATCTGCCTATGAAGCCGTTTCTACTTTGCAAAGTTTGGTTTTCAGATGACATCCTTTTGGGAACATAAGCATAGTATTCTCCCTCTAGCCTGTAGAAAAGTTGCTGCTCAGTTAAAAAGTTCTCTAAGGCTTCAGTGAAAAAAAGCTTCTCATCGTCAATACTCCATAGTTCTTTTACCATAATGCTTTCTCTCCTTTCCTAACCTCAGTCAACTCTGAAGTTTCAGTTTCTATGTCAAGTATTAATTGGAATTGGCATTCCCCCATTTTTAATCCAGCCTTATCTTCAATTGCCAAAGATCTCGTC
>CAYSGM010000214.1:1267-2361 GCA_964430595.1 uncultured Candidatus Cloacimonas sp. | reverse complement strand
AATCACCGCTACATCCGCGATGAGGAGCGTTGGCTGTATTGGGACGGCGCGCATTGGAACGCGGACATCAAGGGGCAACAACTGCTTAACTCGCTTGAAGATATGCGCAAGATGTTAATTGCGAATCACTCCAATTACCATCTGAAAGAGATTGCTAAAAAACTTGCCAATCAGCGCAGCCTTAGCCAGATAAAAAAGCACCTCGAAAGCCGTGACGAGCTTAGCTTGCTTAGCCTTGACTGCGACGCTCACGAACACCTCTGCGCCTTTGAGAACGCGGTTTACAACACCGATACCAACCAGCTTATCTGCGACCCGAAAAGCATCCGTCCGCTATACCTTACCAGGCGTTTCCCCGTGGCTTACGATGCCAGTGCAGAGTGCCCCAAATGGGAAGCCTTCCTTGCCCAGATATTCTGCGGTGACCCGAAGCTTATCCGCTATGTGCAAAAGGCTGTGGGGCTATCGCTTAGCGGTAATGTATGGGAGGAAAAGCTGTTCTTCGCCTATGGCAGCGGCGCGAATGGTAAAACCACCTTTTTTGAGTTGCTTAACCGCGTGTTTGGCAGCTTCCATCAGGAGATAGATTCCACCATCCTGATCAAAAGCAAGGTGCAAGACCAGCGTTTAGCGTTGGAAAACATGGCAAATCTGCGCGGAATCCGCTTCGCCACTTCCAACGAAATCCCCGAGCGCGCCACCTATAACGATATGATAATCAAGCAACTATGCAGCCGGGATATGATAGCCGCCAAAGTGGTTTTCAAGAGCGTTACGCCCTTTATGCCCACCCACAAGCTGTGGATACGGAGCAATCACAAACCCCTGTTCAATGTGCATGATGGCGGAATGATGCGCCGTATCTGCCTGGTGCCCTTTGCCTATAAAGTGCCGGAAAGTGAACGCATAGAACGCTTTGAGGATACCCTCATCCGCGAAAAGGCAGGCATCCTGAGGTGGATAGTGGACGGCTGGAAGCTATACCAAAAAGAAGGCATGAAGGTGCTTCCCGATGCCATGCAAACCGCGCTGAACGAATACGCGCATGAGTGCGATTCCCTGCGCCAATTCATTGAGGAACGCTGCGTAGGGGC
>CAYSGM010000214.1:0-1167 GCA_964430595.1 uncultured Candidatus Cloacimonas sp. | reverse complement strand
GGTTATGGTGAGAGCCGGAGGCAGGTGAGAAAAGCTGCGCATTAAGTGAGTGCCTTCGGCAGTGAGTATCTCACTTGCGGAGCTCTCACCAACTAAGTTCTCACAACGCAGTACTCACTTTTCCGCCCCGCGTAGCCCGTATAAGGTAGATGAAGTGATGAAGTAACGAAGTAACAAGGTAAAAGAAGGAGGCAACATGCAAGTTGTATTAAAGAACATCCTTAAAGCGTATTCTGGTAAGTGTGACGGGCTGATATATTACTATCACCCGGGTTTGGACAGGCTGCTTTGTAGGAGGCATACGATTCCCAAAGCATCGCCGAGCAATACGCGGTTTAGCTTGATAGCCAGTAACTTAAAGGCGATCAAGCCCTCGGAAAGCTACGCCACGGACCTGAAGTATTACGCGGCGATGGTTAGCCGTAAAGGGCAATATCTGAACTGGCGCAATGTGTATATGAAGCTGATGCACGCCATGGCAAGCAGTTTGGGCACTGACCTGATGACTATTACCAGAGCGGAGATTTATGCGCAGGAACTACCATGTATCAGCGTTAAAACAGCGATTGAGGCGGGTTTGCTTGCCCCGATAACCGGCTATGAGCGGTTGTGCGCGCAAATATAAGTTTTGCAGAAATAGATTGACTGTAACTCCCCTTTCCATTTATTGGATATTCACTGTTAAACGGTGGTTTTACCGAGCTTAATGATACTAAATAGGAGCTATGATGCGCAAGCTAATTGTCCTGATTATAATAGTGTTAGCCCTTCTGGGTGGCTGTAAAAGCGCACTGAAATCCGATAAGGTGAAGGTTACTTTCTGGCATGGCTTAAGCGGTCCGCTGGGCGATACTTTGAACGAAATGATCCGCGAATTTAACCGCACGCACGATAATGTGGAAGTAGTTGCCAATCCCATTAGTAGTTACGCAGCCCTTTCGCAGAAGCTGATGGCATCTATTCAAGCGAAGAAGCAACCCGATATCGCGCAAGTGTTTGAATCTTGGACATCTAAGTATATCGAGGCAGGCGTGCTTTGCAGTTTTGATGAGCTGATGAAAGAGGATAAAAGCTTTGATCCCGCCAGTTTAGCCGATATTTACCCCGTATTTCTTAAATCCAACACCTTCGATGGCACGGTATATTCCTTCCCCTTCAACAAAAGCG
>CAYSGM010000213.1:0-2384 GCA_964430595.1 uncultured Candidatus Cloacimonas sp. | reverse complement strand
CGCTGGTTACCTACCGCCCCTACGAGATCACTTTTCTGCGCCTTGTCCTTGCCGTATTATTGCTGTTTATCGTGATGTGGCTGGGCAAGATGAGCGAAAAAGTAAGCAAAAAGGACTACCTGCGCCTGATGCTGGTGGCGTTTTGCGAGCCTTTCATGTATTTCATTGGCGAAGCCAACGGCATGCAATATGTATCCTCCACCTTAGGCAGCTTGGTAATCTCCACCATCCCCATCTTTGCCGCCTTGGGTGCGTGGCTCATCCTGCGGGAAAAGATATCTCTTACCCTGTTGTTAGGACTAATCGTCTCCTGTCTCGGAGTAGGCGTGATGAGCCTTGGCAGCGGTGACTTATCCGCCAATACCAAAGGGATTATGTTCCTGATGATTGCCGTTTTTGCGGGAGTTTTTTACGCCATCACGGTGCGCAACCTTACGCATCGCTATTCCGCGCTCACCATCGTGTTCTGGCAAAGCCTGTTTGGCATGCTCTATTTTCTGCCGCTGTTCCTGTATTACGACGGCAGCCACTTTCTTGCCACTAAGCATAGCGCAGTGGGACTGCTTACTATCGCAGGAATGTCCCTGTTTGCCTCCGTGGGTGCCTTCATGCTCTACACCGGCGTTATCCGCGAACTGGGGGTGGTAAAATCCAACGTCTTTACCAATCTCATCCCCGTATTCACCGTGGTGCTGGCATATCTTATTTTAGGCGATACCCTTAGCTCCCTTGCTGCCCTCGGGCTTGCCCTCGCCCTCACGGGCTTGGTGCTATCCCAATACAAAGACCTGCAAAAGCTTAGCCGCAAGAAGATACTCAGCACTTTCCGCAGCTAACATACAATACATATACCCGTATTACAAGACTATACTCTTGCAATAGCGCCCTTATTACACGAGTATAGTCTTGTAATAGGCAGTATTCGCTTGACAGAAAACAGCGATTGAGCAACTTGTGAATCATGATATTTGCTAAGCTTGGCTGTTGGTGCTCAACCATAGCTAGGCTTCCAGGAGAATTTATGATTCATAGAAGCATCACCGCCGATTTATTGGCTAATATGTTCAAAGGAAAAGCCATCATCGTGATGGGTCCAAGGCAAAGCGGGAAAACCACTCTCTTAAAAGAAATTGCAGCTAAAGCAGATAACAAACTCTACTTAAATTGTGATGTAGCAGAGGATAGACAGGCACTGGAAAGGCAGTCAATGGTCGCTCTAAGTTCACTGGTCGGGAAGTCTAAGCTGATCTTGATTGATGAAGCACAGCGTGTTCAGGATATTGGGCTAAGCTTAAAAATCATGGTGGATAACATTCCCGGGATTCAGATAATTGCTACCGGCTCATCTTCTTTCGAGTTATCAAACCGTATAAATGAGCCACTAACCGGCAGGAAGTTCGAGTATCATTTGCACCCTATCTCCTGCGAAGAATTGGTTATCCATAATGGTGCTTTTCCGGAATTGAAAAACTTGCCAACCCGCCTGGTTTTTGGCACTTATCCCGATATAGTGAATAACCCTGGTGAAGAGCAGAATACTCTTAACCTATTAGTGGGGAGCTATCTTTACAAAGATGTATTTATGTTTCAGGATCTGCGTAAACCTGATCTGTTATCTAAGCTGTTGCGGGCATTAGCCTTACAAGTTGGCTCTGAGGTTTCATATACCGAGTTAGCGCAGCTAACCGGTACTGATCATAGCACAATTCAACGCTATATCCACCTTCTTGAGCAAGCTTTCATTGTTTTTAAGCTCTCAAATTTCAGTTCTAACCTACGAAATGAGATAAAGCGCGCCAGAAAGATCTACTTTTGGGATAATGGGGTGCGAAACTGCCTGATTAATGATTTCCGCGACCTTACTCATCGGGATGACATAGGCAAATTATGGGAAAACTATATCATATCAGAACGCATGAAGTTGCTTTCCAACCGGCGATTATACCGCATGCCGTATTTCTGGCGGAATCTGCATAATAGTGAAGTGGATTACCTTGAGCTTTATGAAGATAAAATCGATGCCTGTGAGATTAAATGGAACCCTAATCGTAAGATTAAAGCCTCTACATTTCTGCAATTATACCCCAAAGCTGTAATTAGGCGTATTGATAACACAAATTATCAGAGCTATTTGATGCCAGTTGATGCCAGACTTCAAAGAAGTTAACCCATTTTTCGCCCTTGCTTGAAAGCATTAATCACTTATTAATCTAGCGTTAATCAAGCGTTAATTGTTAACGCTTGATTAAGGGTAGATGATCACCTGATTAACGCTATGGAGTAAGGAAGGAGTAAAGAAGAAGCATGTATCTGTTTGCGATTTATGCGATTGGCGTGTCACCCTTAAAAGTATCCACCCTAAGGAGCTGAGAATTATGCCCGAG
>CAYSGM010000212.1:0-2397 GCA_964430595.1 uncultured Candidatus Cloacimonas sp. | reverse complement strand
TCTGCCTTCAGCCACGGAATCTATGGTGCCTGGCTGGTATTTGCGGGCACTGATTACACGTGCTTTAAACTCGTCATAGGTAGCAGTGGAGCTTCGGCGTAACGAAGCAAGCACCGCGGGATCGTAGGTCTGGAAAAGATTGAAAGCACCGGCAAACTTACCGTGCTTCAGGGTCTGACTGCGGAGCCCAAGTTTATTACCCAATCCTACTGTTTCGGGCACCATCATGATAACGCCGATAGAGCCGGTGATGGTGGCTTCATCCGCGATAATGTAATCCGCAGCGCAGGAAATGTAGTAGCCCCCGGAAGCTGCCACACCACCCATGGAAACCACGATAGGCATGTCTGTTTTAAGCTTCAGAAGCTGTTGGTAAATCTTCTCGGATTCCAGAGCACTGCCACCGGGGCTGTTGATGCGTAGCACCATGGCTTTAATACTCTTGTCCTTGTGAATGTCTTCGATGATCTTCTTAACCTTGGCAGCACTAATCATGCTGTTACCGCTGAATTCACCGCCGGTTTGGGGGCTGATCTGACCGTTTAGGTAAACCACGGCAATCTTGTCTTGTGCTTGCTTGGGCTCTGCGGATGCGTAATCTGAGATATCGATAAAGTTGTCATCATCCAGGTTTAGCTTTGCCAGCATGGCATCGCGTCCCATGGGGTGATCTATCAGCTTCAGGTCTTTGGCGGTATTGGCATGCAGGAAGTAGTCCTCGCGGGTTTCGAATACTTTGGTGATTTCCTCGATGCTAAGCTTGCGTCTGGCAGCGATATCCCTAAGTAACAGAGAGTAGCGGTCTTTAAGCACAGCGTCGATGTTATCTCTGGTGCCGGGGCTGAGCGAGGTTTGGGAATACGGCTCGCCTGCACCTTTGAATTCCCCGGATTGCAGGATATGCATTTTGATGCCCAGCTTGTCGAACAGCTCTTTATAGAACATTAGATTGGTAGATACACCTTCCAGGATTAGCCCTGCGGAAGCAGAGGGCTCCATGTATATCTCATTGGCATAGGATGCCAGCAGGTAATCGCCCTGGGAGTAATAGTCCCCATAGGCTGCTACAGGCTTTCCTGATTTCTTAAACTCCGCAATGGCAAGCCCGATCTCGGCAAGAGCAGGATAATTGGTTTGGATAATACCTGGTTCAAGAAGCATGCCCTTGATGCGTGTATCGCTTGCTGCAGCGCGAATCTTACGTGCTAAATCTTCGGCACTGTTGCCGGAATCGCCAAACCACTTGATGGGCTGCATCTCGCTATAATCGGAGATCATGGCAGTGGGGTTCACCCGCAGCCATGCGTTGCTTGGGATCTTGGTCTTGGATATGTTGCCACCACTTCCGAAAGTGCTAATAAACCCAACAAAAAAGCCTATTATAAGGATGAGAGGGAGGATGATGCAACCAATGAGGATAGGTTTGCTTTTTATCATGAGAAACTCCTTAATTTATACAAAAAGAGAGCCTCGGGAAGGAGGAAAAAAGTGGCGGAGATGTAGGGATTCGAACCCTAGATACGCGTTTTGCACATATACACGATTTCCAATCGTGCTCCTTCAACCAGCTCGGACACATCTCCGCGTTAGTTTTGACCATCTTTCTGAGGACTGCTTTTCTGTCAAACATTTTAGTGACGGAAATGTCTATAACCTGTAAATACCATCGTAATGCCCAGTTCGTTGCAGGCGTTTATGCATTCTTCATCACCCTTGGAACCGCCGGGCTGAATGATTGCTTTTATGCCGTGCTTATGCAGTTCATCAATGGAATCCCGGTAGGGGAAAAAGCCATCCGAGGCGCAAACAGCCCCACTTAGCTCATGCTCAAACTTCTGTGCTTTCCAGATAGCGATAGACGTGGAATCTATGCGGGAAGTTTGACCGATGCCAAAGCCGATAACCATATCTTCTTTTGCCAGCACAATGCCATTGGATTTTATTACAGACACCGCTTTCCAGCCAAAGTTCATAGCATTCATTTCCTTTTGGGAGGGCTGTCTTTCAGTTACCACCCGCCATGTTTCTTGGGAATCAGCCACCAAGTCCCATTCCTGCGCCAGATAGCCCCAGGTAAGGGTTTTAATCTCCAGAGGGTTAACCGGTTTTCCCAGCATCTCGGGCTCATAACTTATCAGGCGTCTGTCCTTCTTTTTACGCAACATATCCAATACTTCAGGCTCGTATCCGGGAGCGATGATTATTTCGGTAAAGATGCGGTTAATCTGCTTCGCTGTATCCATATCCAGGCTACGGTTCACCACCACAATTCCCCCAAAGGGCGACAGCGTGTCTGTGGCAAAAGCCTTCTCATAAGCTTCCCCCAGAGTTGCACCGCTGCCTATTCCGCAAGGATTGGTATGCTTAATGATTACCACGGTAGGTGCCTCGAACAGC
>CAYSGM010000211.1:0-2457 GCA_964430595.1 uncultured Candidatus Cloacimonas sp. | reverse complement strand
TGCTTATCGACCTCGCTGCCCGCTGGGAGATGTTTGGCGTGCACGAATGGCTGTCAATCTTATGGAACTCTCCCCTGGTAGCCCCCAATCTTACGCCGGAGAACGCCCTCTTTATCCAGCAGACTAAGCTGAAAAATACGCTTAGATACATGATGAAAGAGGATATGATCACTCACCTGGGCTTGGAATATTACGATCAGATGTAAGCAACGCCCATACACGCAATGAAGAAGATAAAACTGTTGTTCAAGATAGGTTATGCCTATCACAAAGCAGCTTTCGATCCTATTATAGACTTGCTGATATCCAACGAGAATTACGACGTGTGGTTCTCGTTGGATATGGAGAAGATAAAACACCTCATCTTCGAATTCCCCTACCGTAACAGGATCATTGACGAGTGGAAGCGGCTGGGCTATAGGTTCACTACCGAAACCAAAGGCTTCGACATCGTGATAGCAGGGGATACCTTGCGCAATGCAGAGGCTTATGGCAAAACCTTGCTGATCTTCCTGAACCACGGCACCGGCATCAAAAACATCCTCTACCGCAATCTAGCCAGAGCTAAGGGGGATAAATACCAGATATTTGTGGAGGGACAGCACAGGGTGGATTCGCTTCATGCCTGCCCGCATCTGGGAGATAGCGAAGTGCATCTGATCGGTTTACCCAAGCTGGATTATTACTTCCAGGGGCGATACGAACGAGATGAGGTGCTTAGTAAGCTGGGGCTAGATCCCGCCAGGCAAACGCTGCTCTTTGCACCTACTTATAAACCTACCTGCATGTATGATATAAAAGATGATATCTTTACCCAGACCAAGGGCTATAACCTTATCATCAAGCTACATCCCTACAGCTGGATGGGTAAATACGCTCCGCATAAGCAGCACCGCATCTTCCAGCGCAGGGTGAAAAGGTATTCCCATGCAGTGCTATTGCCATTTACGGAATTCAGTATTCTGCCATACTATGTAGCAGCGGATACTATCCTTAGCGAAGCATCCAGCACGGTGTTTGATTTCATAGCATTTAGCAAATTCGGGATAGTGTATGACCTGCCTTGCAACAAGCTGAAGCATTCTGATGGGCAGCCTTTGCTGGAGATTGATAACCGGGAGTTCCTGAAAGGTGCCTTCCCGCATATTCAAAGCGGGAAACAGCTTCCCGAAGCGATTGTAACCGCCTTGAATCCCAGCCCGGAGATGAAGCAAAAAGCCGATGAATACAGAGATAAATACTTCTATAAACTTGATGGCAAAGCCAGCGAACGCTTTGTGAGCAAAATGGAACAGTTATACCGGGAAGGTGGGCATGAAAACGGAGCGTAAATCATGAAGGCAGTTATTATCGCTGCTGGATTTGGCAGCAGACTGTGGAACCTCAGCAACAAAACCCCCAAAACTTTGCTTCCCTACGGGGATGGGACAATCCTCTCCACCATTGTTAAGCAGCTAGTTGCTGCCGGAGTATCGGAGCTTGGTTTGGTGCTTGGCTTTAACCAGAAGGACATCAGGGCATACCTTGCAGCTACGGACCTGGAAATTCCGGTGACGATTATAGAGAATCTGGAATGGGAGCGGGGGAATGCGCTTTCCGTGTATAAAGCGCAAAGCTTTGTGGGGACTGCGCCCTTTATCCTGTCTATGTCCGATCATCTGGTGCGGGTGGATGCTTTAAGGCAGATTGTGCAAAGCCCCTTGCAGGCAAATATACTGCTGGTTGATCCCTATATTGATGCTAATTTTGATCTGGATGATGCCACCAAGGTGCTTTCCAGCGGGGATGATATCGTAGCGATAGGCAAAGAGATAAGTGGCTATAATGCTTTGGATTGCGGGATATTCCGGCTGCAACCTGATTTCTTCACCGCTGTGGAAATTGCGGTAGGCAAAGGGATAGAATCCATCAGTGGGGCAATTACGGAGCTGATAAAAGCTAAACGCATGCAGGCGGTTACTTTATCCATGCCGGATCAGTGGATGGATATAGACACGCCGGAAGCCTATGACTTCGCACTAAGCAGCTTCAAGCTCTGATTATCGCTCTATTACCTTCACGGCATCAAAAGCTTCCGCAAACTTGCAGTTGCACTGGCAACCGCGGTATTCTGCCAAGGCGCGCGAGCCTTTGATGATCTGATCTTTATACTTATCCTCCACCTGGCTCTCGTGTTTCAGGCAGGCAAGCTCTTTCTGCTCAAACTGTTCCGAGATGTCCACATAGTAATTCACCTCAGCCGAGATATTGCCCACGCGTGGCAGAGGAACTTGTTCAAACAGGAATATCCTGTCTATATGCCGCGCTGCAGCCAGCACGCTGCGCAGGGTGTTGATATGGTCTTGGTGCGAATCCCCGCTCCAGTGGGTGTAAACCGTATCGATGTTCCGCTCGTTTATCAGCCGTTCAATGGCAAAGATGGATTCCCGGTTAAAGGGAATTTCCTGATCCATAAAG
>CAYSGM010000210.1:0-2517 GCA_964430595.1 uncultured Candidatus Cloacimonas sp. | reverse complement strand
CTCCTGCACACTGTTGGAGATGCCGTGTCTACATTTTCATCATCAATCTTTTCACTAAACTTCCCCGGACATAAACTGGTCAAGTAGGTCTTCTGCTTCATTATAAGCTTCCTCATAGCCTTCTTTTCCTTCATATAGAATTACGTGGCGAGGAAGCCGTATGGGATGTAGAGATGGTGGAGCAATTGGTCCATTCTCATCATACAGTTCGAATTTATCAAAGATAACAATAGGGTTATGATCTCCTGGCAACATGGGCAACTTATGTGCTCCTACACCAATCCAAGTGACCTTGCCAGCTATATCAATCCCCTTCCATGTATGCATTGCACCGATTCCGATCACTGCGTCATAATTGTTTGCACGGACCTGTCCCATACAGTTATGACAACCAAATTGTCCTTGTTTGTTTGGATCACCAATATGGGTTCTCTTATACACCAGTATACGCATACAACGAAGAGCTCCTCTCTATCATAAATATACCATTATTACAGTATTCGCTTATCCTCCAATATCGCGAAAACGTATGAAGATCCCCTAATCAAATCACTGATCTGTCCAGGGCCATCAAGTGGTAAGAACTGCGCGGCTTTCTCAAAGTTGGCTTTTGAAAGAGGATAATTCGTCCGATCAGGCACAACACTATTGTTAATGATCTTATACCTAAACGCCAGATTTCTCTTTGTAAAGAATTCTTCACCAGCATGGCAGATAATGTTATTCCATGTATCCTCAAAATTCATATTCACGTCCTCTTATTTATCAGCATTAATGGAAAATAGGTCCGATTGAGGTAGTTAATCGAATCCCTTCTGATCCACTATTAACTTTGCAATCCATCAATCCTTATAGTTACTAATATACTCGATCAGCCTTTGATAGACTGCGTTATTTTGTTCTTCCCATAGACGGGTGATGGCATCGCATACCTCGACCTGGGGTATTCGGCTTCTCCATAGCCTTTTCAATTCCGATTCTTGCATAAACAAAATTGGCAGCGCAATATCCGCCTCATAGGTTTTTGTACCAGTTGAAGTGCTCTTTTCATAGTTATCAGCAGCAATAATCTGCTCTGCATGTACTCCTGGAACTGGCAAGGCAAATATATAAGAGTACTCGACGTTATCCTTTGAGGTGTACTCCGTAAAGCCAATGGGGAAAAGCTCGGGATGTACTCTATAAGGTGAGGCGGAAAGATACTCTCCGGTAAATACGCCATCACGCCAAACCTCCAAACGCTTTTCCAGTCCATTTTTGTAAAGCAATTCCTCAGATAGCTCGCGAAGAGCATGTTCGCGGAGCATGTCAATTCCTACTTTTTGCCCGATTTCTCCAGTTGTATCATCATTCGAGGGCCCACAGTGCCCGCCGAATAGATTGAGGCTCAAAGGCGCACTGGTCTTTCCTTTAGCGATTTGCTTGTCGTGACGGTTATGAATAATCCAGCAGCCTTTATCGGGACCATCAGTTACGAAGGGGACAACAATCACAGTCAAGTGTCGGAGCCCCATCTTTTCGGCGACCGACCTTTTGGTAATACCAGTAATGATGTATTCATCATCCAGTTTTTTGAGTACGAACAGCATTTCTCCTTGTGGAGCAGGCTTAGGTGGGATTACAGGCTCAGATTCAAGATCATAAGATCGGTCTCGGTAGTTCTCAATCACTGTACCAGTATCGGCATAGTAATGCTCCTCACTCCCGCATCGCTTACACCGCGCTGTTACAACCTTACCTGACGCGGCAAAAGAACCGTCATCGTTATCTTCATAATCGTGTTTGTATTCTCCACAAACAGTGCAACGACACCACACACCTAAATGCTCCTCACAGATATGTGTTTTGCTTCCGTTCCCGCTCATACTCGATGCTCCCTTCAATAATATCTGATCCTGTTCAACCGGTTATTTATATTATAAATATAACATAAAACATGACTGTCCTATTCTTCCTCTTTAACCTTGCCACATACTAAGCAACAGTACAGTGTTGGTTCATGGTAATGGCATGGTTCTTCAAATGGTCTTCCATAGTCTGAATCGCCGTAGCTAAGAGTTCCACTGCTTATAAACTCGATGTATCCTTTGCCGCCACAATGAGGGCACTCTTTGGATACAACCCATTGATGACCGGTTTCCCGGGAACACCCGCAGACGGAGCATTTGCAACCGATCCAATTATGCCCTAGGGCAGCGCAGTTTCTTTCCATTCGTATTCCTTCCACAGACATTCTTATAGGACTAGCTTTTTGTATGCTGGAACAAGAGCCGATTCGCATAACCATCTGACCTCTTGATTGGAAAAATTATACTACGAACTATATTGACAGACAAGCAGGTAAACATATAAACGTCTGTAACTGCTTCAAGCACATATGTGGCACAGTTCACCATAAAATTTAAAAAGTTTTCAGATTTTTTCGTCCAAAGCCAGCTTTTTCTTCCAGTAGGAAGTAGCGATGGACAAGAGTCCATCCGAAATGGAGGTTCACATGAACAGGGACAAGCAAAACCA
>CAYSGM010000209.1:0-2523 GCA_964430595.1 uncultured Candidatus Cloacimonas sp. | reverse complement strand
GTCAAGAATTATTTACATATACTTTTTGTCCTGTTTTACGTGCAACAGTCTTTAGGTGTATGTTAACAGGAACACGGATTAGACGAATTTTACGGATCGACACGGATTAAGTGAGGTTAACTGAATAGACAGATTAACTACCTATAATCAGCCAATAAATCCGAGAAAACCCGTTTTATCCGCCAAATCCGTGTTCCTATTTAGCTTGAGAATACTCTTCTTAAAAGTATCTGATCCAGATATACAGCGTAGCTATCACTAAGGAGTTAAGCGTGTAAATCACACCGATCTTAGTAAAATCCTTAAATGAGATATGGAACCCGTTTCTATTGGCAATCCCTACAGATACTATATTGGCAGAAGCACCTATCAGTGTTCCATTTCCTCCCAGGCATGCTCCCAAAGCCAAAGACCACCACACCGGGTGCATGGCTTCGCGGGTTAAACCTGTGCCAATCTTCTCGATCAGCGGGATCATCGTAGCTACAAAAGGCACGTTATCCACAATCGCCGAAAAGATGCCCGAAAACCACAGGATAATAAACGAAGTTGCCTTCAGGTCGCCACCCGTGGAACTGATTATCTTCTTGGCTGCCATGTCCATAACGCCTGTAGCGATCAGGCTTTCCACAATCATAAACAAGCCAATGAAAAACAGGATGGTTGCCCAATCTATATCGTGAATTAATACCGTATCCACTTTCTTCCGGTTGTTGATGATAAGCAGCACCAATCCTGCAAGCATGGCAATAGTAGAGATTTCCATTTGTAGATGGGACTGAAACAAGAAGGCGGTAAGCATTACCCCCACAACTATCAACACCCTACGCAGCAGATTCTTGTTTCTGATCAGGTTATCTTCGTTAAATTCCATCAATCTGGCTTTATTCTCGTTTGTAACCTTCATCTTCTTGCTAAAGAGAAGATATGTTAAACCCAAACTGCTGATTACGATGATAACAATTACCGGTGCCAGGTGGTAGATAAACTCTATAAAAGTATAATCCGTAGCACTGCCGATCATGATATTGGGCGGATCACCGATCATGGTAGCCGTGCCGCCAATATTGGAACCTATTGCCATCGTGATGATAAAGGGAATGGGGCTTATCTTCAGCTCGCTGGCGATCAACAAGGCGATGGGCACCAGCATCATCACCGTGGTAACGTTATCCAGAATTGCCGATACCACCGCTGTCACCGCAAACATAAACAGCATGATGCGGATCGGTTTTGCCTTTGCTGCTTTTGCCGTCTTGATTGCCACATATTCAAACACCCCGGTTTCTTTGAGAACGGACATCACCATCATCATCCCGATCAGCAGGAAGATAACATTCCAGTCCACTGCGCCAAAAGCTCGTTCCTGCCCCACCAACCGGAGCGTCACCACAACAAAACCGCCTAACAGGGCAGCAGTCATCTTGTTTATCCATTCGGTCATAATCAACAGATAGGTTAAACCGAAGATCAGGATCGATAGGAGCATCAAATTGGTCATGCTTTAAACACTTTTTTGAATACGTCCATCGCTGTTATTACACCTACCAGTTTGCCATTATCCACCACAGAGAAAAGCCTCTTCTTATGCTGGATCATCTCAAAAACAGCCTCGATAACGGAATCGTTGGATTTCAAAGGTTCATCCTCGGTTGACATGATGTCTTTTACTATTTTTACGTCCTGCGTAGCAAAAAGGTGCTCCAGAGGCTCAAAATTGCTAAGGAACCCCAGATGATCCATCATCAGCATATAATCCGGAATTCCTACCTTTAACAGGTTCAAAACATCCACTTCGCCAAGGTAATTCATATTTTTATCCACCACAGGCATACCGGCTACTTTGTTTTCACTCATCATGTTGCCAAGCTCTCTTAAGCTTGCTTCAGGCAAAATACTCACCGGATTGCTTATCATGATATCGCCAATGGTAACCTTATCTTTCACTGCAATGTTTAGTTGCTTCAAAGTTTGGATAACTCCATGGCCGTCTTTCGCCTGATTCAGCATTGCTACTGCATCTGCATCTTTCGATAGCTTCAACAGAGCAGACACGATACTCAGATAAAGTTTTGAGGATGATGTATCTGTGATTATCAGTATCACCAGCCTAACAGGCGTTCCCTCATAATCAATCGGATTGGCAAGGAAGCACATCGAGATTAAGGTATCGTTAAAGCCATCCATTCGCACATGAGGGATGGAAATGCCTGTGGGATAAGCTGTAGTAGATTCTGAATCACGTGCCAGAATCATATCCAGCAGTTTTTTGCCGCAAGATGGAAGCTTATGGATACGGCATATTCTAGTAACCATATCACTGTAGACTTCTTCCTTGGTCTTGGGAGAAGCTTCGAAGTATATCGTCTGGGCGTCCAAGTAACTTGATAGTAACATTTTAAACTCCTGAGGGTATTCAGTCTGGAGCACAGTAAAATCTTATGTTTTATGGTCAAGCATTTTCTATTCTCAGAAAAATCCAGTAACGTCTCAATTAGTGGTGTATAAAGTCACAACAGGTAG
>CAYSGM010000208.1:0-2550 GCA_964430595.1 uncultured Candidatus Cloacimonas sp. | reverse complement strand
CTGTCAACCTCCATAAACACCCGTTTCATCAATTCTATACCTTCGTTTATGCCAATAAGTGCAGGGTGGGAATTGATAATGCGGTACTGAATACAGGGGGTTTTGTAAATAAAGCCCCGGTCCGGCAGATGGTTATGAAACAAATGAGTCTCCGGGAACTTTCTGATAAAGTATCCTCGTAATTTAGGTATCTCCGATGGCAGCATAGAGACATCCGTAAAGCTTATGACAAGGTATCGGACTTTGCTCATAGAGACCTCCATAACTTATTGTAATGCATGCCGATATAATGGCATAGCATTTTATTCAAGTGGACATAGGACTCCGATAATTTAATGATTTTTTATCCGCAATTTTATGTCAAGAACAAAATGTCACGGTTTATCTCTCACCGCTTCTTCCCTTCTTGTACAAACATTTCAAATCCTCCCCAAACCTAGCAAATCGAGGTTTGACTTTCACCTGAAGCCATTGTGATCTATGCTGTGTGCTATCTCTAACACGGCTTCAGGTGAGAGTTAAACAACTAATCCCGCAGGGATGGCAGATATGAGCCCCGCCCCAAAACTAGCATGAATACTTTAGAGAATATTACGTTCTATGCGCCTGACAGTCTGACGCAAACAGCCCCAATTTCAAGAAAGAACGCTCATATTCGAAAAGAGCAGACAGATGCCATAGCACGAACTCGAAGTTCACAAGGACAGCCTGCTGCTCTTTCCGATTTTCTTCCAAAAAATAGAATAGCCGAAATTAGCACTTAGGCAAGGAAAAAAAACTTGACTTCAAATAGAGTAACAGGCTATTATCTGTCGCCATTTCATGGCTTTCTTGTGGGGGATGGATGGCAATCCATAGCTTTCTTGTTCAGGGTGTGCGGGTGTCGCTGTAGTCCATGCTGCCTGAGAGCACTTAGACAGCTTGGAATTGGGAAAGGCAGCATCGACTCCAGGCTTAGATTTAAGTTAAGTGTTTGTAGTTAAGAGTTAAGATCATGTAGATCATGTTAACAGAGTTCTAAAATATTATCCCAAAATCTCTACCATCCTGTTCATCCCCAATCTATTAAAACCTACTCCATCATGCTTCTCCCCTAACATCCTCGGGCGAATCGGCGTTCGTCCCTACGCCGAGGCATTAATACCCACCCCATCCTTCTTCTCTCCTTATATCTCCCTTGCTTTCCGATTGTGAATCGTCCGGGGATTGACCATGATCTCACCGGGATAAATCATGGTGAGCTCATGGGCAGTTGTCTTGCGGATGAAGTGCGGATAAGGAAGGGGCGTGCATGGGGGTAAGCAGCAATCAGGTTTCCCGGAATGAATGCACAAGCGTAACTGCACACGCCTCGCGTGCTGCCAGCCGGGGGCGGTTGTCTTTACTGATACCTGCTTTCCCTGTTGACTAAGCTCTGTAGCCACGCCTAAAGTGTAGATAATTCTACAATCTCAGTGCGCAAAACATGGGGGTGATAAAGATTTTCCTTGACTGCTAAAGCTATGATTGCAAGGATTGGAAAATCATAATAATTTCGTATATGGAGGTTCAAGATGTTTTTAACAGGTGCGCAACTAAAAGAGGTGTTCCTCAAAGCCAAACGCCAACGCTTTGGGATTATGGCATCCAATGTGGTATTCGACACCCAGATCCGTGCCATCGTGCAGGGATATAATGCGGTTGGCAGCGACGGGCTGTTGCAAATGAGTTCCGGGGCAGTAAAATTCGCCGCAGGGGCTTCTCAGGATATGAATCTGGGTGCAAGACTGATTTCCACCATGATAAAGACCTTTGCATCCCAATTCCCCAAAAGCGGGGTGGGGCTGCATATAGATCACGCCACGCCTAACTACTTTGATTTCATAAAGTTCTGCATAGAGAACGCCCTGGTTACTTCCGTGATGATAGATGCTTCCAAAGAAAAGCTGGAAGAAAATATCCGCATCACCAAGGAAGTGGTGGATTTGGCGCATAAGCACGGGATAATCGTGGAAGGCGAGATCGGGCATATAAAGGGCACGGAAGATGAGATCGTGAGCGATACGGAGCTTTACACCAAGCCGGAAGAGGCACTGGAATTCGTTAAACGCACCAATGTGGATCTCTTTGCCGCTTCGGTGGGCACCAATCATGGGGTTTCCAAAGGCGAAAACATCGTGCTGCATCTGGATTTGATAAAAGAAATTGACGATCTGCTGATTAAGCACGGCGTGGAGCGCGGCTTAGTGCTGCATGGCGCCTCCGGGTTAACCGATCAGCAGCAGATTACCGCCATTGCCAACGGTGTGGTGAAGATAAATAAAGATACCTGCTATCAGATGGATATGGCTGCTGCCACCCAGGCTTTCTGGGAGAAGGAAAAGTATGCCATCGTCAGCCCGCCGGATATGGATCCCGCTGCCTATATTCCCAACAAAAGCAAGTTCGACCCCCGCAAGTGGCTTATCAAGGGCGAAGAAGCGATGCAGAACACCATCATGGGCTTCTGCAAGGTTTCCGGCAGCGAAAATAACAGTATTCTATTGTAAAATGAGGAGATATTAATATGAC
>CAYSGM010000207.1:0-2582 GCA_964430595.1 uncultured Candidatus Cloacimonas sp. | reverse complement strand
CGTTGCGCCCTCTCTGGACGCATCATAGCCCGGATGAAAGAATGTCCTAAAATCATAACTTACAACTAAGCAAGAGAGGTAAAACCATGACATTACAAGAAAGACTACTCGCCAGCGCTAAAGAGCTGGTGCGGCTTCTGGAAGAATCCCAGAAGGAACATGAGGAAATGATCCGGGAGCGGGATAGAAAGCTCCTGTGCTTTAAGGTGGATACTGGCAGAGAATACAAAAGTTTAGCAAAGGAAGTGGAGAAGCGGGAAGCGGCACCAGATAAGCCTAAGACGAAAAATCTAGGTGCTTTCATCGATGCCCTCAAAGAGCTATTCTCAAACGTTGCCTCGGAAGATATCTTGCTAACTCTGGATGAATTCAGGGCTGAAGTACTTGAAAATAGCTACTACGTCATACGATAAGGAAAAGCTGAGCCGGACTTATGTTAGATGTTATAGCACTCGAACATGAACTTCTGGAGTTTTCCTTTCTGCCTTCAGCTTCTTATCAAGATCACTGTAGATTGTTAGCAGTTGGCGATAGGTTCTCTCAGTGTTCTCGGTTAACTCTATCATGTTGTTTGGATTTGATCCGTCAAGGTTTTGCAGGCTATGCTCTGCAGCTATCCGGAATATCAGGTCGTTTATCATACGTTTCTTCCTTAGCCGGCTCAGCAAAACACATTGTCACGCTCCTTATGCGTTTATTGTGTTGTGACCTCAGCATTTGGAGCGTGGCGGATTTGTCAAGAAATGACTTCCCTGAACTTTCAACTTTCAATTGATAGGGAGTGTATCATGAAGATCTACAAAAACCCAATCCTGAATTTAATCGTCCAAAGCTGCCGGGAATGCCCAAACCGCATATCCCAGCGTTATAAGAACGGCAACAAATATTCCACGGGCTGGGCCTGCAAAGCCATCACCCTGAAGCACAAGAACCCGGTAAGCGGCATCGAGGTATCCGCGCATCCCAGCGTGCGCGATGCCATGATGATGGACGGCTTCCGGGAAGATTGCCCGCTGGAAGATAAAGGATGATAAGATGATTTTGAGGGAAGCTATCCTTCTGGTAACACCTGTAAATCGATTCCCAAGTGGTCGAAGACTTCTTGCATCGTTAAAAGCTTTGCCATATCTGCAAAGCAAAGGAACTCCAATTCATTCAGAAACATGTGCTTATGAATATCAATCAATGGTATTCTACGTTGATTTAGATCGATCATCCCAAAGACGCATCTCAAGCGGCAATATGCAGGGAAATAATCCAGAGGTTCTATATGAGTTAATCCGGACCATTTTTCGTAAACTTGTTTCATTTCTGGAATCTCATATCCGCAGAAATAAGCTTTCTGTTCCTGAGGTAGGGCCAGGTAGTCTTTGGGATACCAGGGGTACTCACGCTCTAAAGCCGATAGCCGTTCAAACAGCTTATGGTGCAACTGAGCACTATAGACTCCTTGTATTGGTGCATGAATAATCATGATGGGCTCCTTAAGTTTTAATATCGTCAAATCCAAGCTTGGGAGCCTATCCCTTTTTGTCAATGAGAGGCAAGCATGAATGAAGAGATAAAACTGATCCCCGTGCAGGAATATGCCGATATGGTGGGGAAGAGCGCAAGGGCTATACGCAAAGGTATTACCGCAGGAAATATTCCGGCGGTTCACCAGGAAGTTCCTGGAATCCCAAAAGGCAAGTGGATGGTCATCATCAATGGAACCAATGGAACCAATGGAACCAATGGAACCAATGGAACCAATGGAACCGTTGGAACCACTGCACCCACTAATGTGGAAGCGGCATCTTGCCGCTTGAGTGTAGACACGGCATCTTGCCGTGTGAATTCAAATCCACCTTCCAGCCCTTTAGAGCCAATCAAGCGTCAGGATGTAGCTTCTACCATAACTGGCGAAGCCCAACTCATAACTCAAAACCTCTCCTTGCCCTCCGGCTCTGTGATCACCCGCGGCAGTTCCCGCCTCAGCGAGAAGCAGGAGCGCATAGCCCTGCGCCGCGCTCAGCTCTGTGAAGATCTGCAGGGTTTGCTTACGAGAGAAAAGCTCAGCCTGGCAAAGGGCATCGGCATCTATCTGGAGTTATATAATGCCGGAGCGCATCAGAGCGTGATCCACGCCACTTTGGGGGACATCTCTGCCAGCACTTTGCGCAGGTGGTACAGCACTTGGGTCAAGACGAAGGACTGGCGGGAGCTGATCCCGGAGTGGAAGAGCGGCAATGTGGGGCACCAGGTGCCCACGCTTGACTTCAATTGGCTCATTGGCCTCTTGCATTCGGATGGGAAGCCTTCTATCTCCAGCGCGCTCAAATGGTGGCATCTGAAGCTGCGCATGGAGGGAAGGCAACAGACTGTCTCGGATCGGACGATGGAGCGCGCCATCAGTGTATTTGCCAGGCGTCATGCAGCGCGTTGGGCATATATGCGCCGGGGCGCGAGATACTTCAAGGATCACTACCTACCTTATATCTTCCAGGATCATTCCCAGATATCAATTGGGGATCTATGGTATTCGGATGGCTGCACGCTGAATTTTGACGTGATAAACCCCTATACGGGGAAGCCTTGCCGTC
>CAYSGM010000206.1:0-2639 GCA_964430595.1 uncultured Candidatus Cloacimonas sp. | reverse complement strand
CTGCTTTCAGGCGGTCAACCAGTTCCTGATCACTAAGGGGTTTCTTTTTGTTCTCCAGCTCTATCATGCGGATTATCTTGGATTTCACCCGCTGGCGTGAGATGGTTTGGTAATCATCATCCATACCGGCAGTGGAAGTGAAGAAATCCTTGAAAGCAAATATCCCATAAGGGGTTTCGGCATACTTGTGTTTCACCACGCGGCTGATAGTGGATTCGCTTACACCCAAATCCTGAGCGATAACAGAATAGGTAAGGGGCTGCATTTGCCCGCTGCCGAAGTAAAAGAAATCGTGCTGGTATTTGATTATTGATAAGGACACTCTTTCCAGGGTGCGCATCCGCATAAAGATAGATTTGATCAGGAACTTGGCAGAGTTTATCCGCTCCCGCACAAACTGCATGGTCTCCTTATCGAAGTAGCCCCTGTTTATCATCTTTCGATAGCGGGGGCTGATAATGATGTTTGGGGTAATCTGGTCATTAATGATCACCACATACTCCCCATCTATGAATTTCAGGGTAACATCGGGGAACACGTAGGAAGCACTGGAAGCAAGAATGCGTAATCCCGGCTTGGGATCAAGCTTGGCTATCTGTTCCTTTGCTGCCATCACCGTGTCTTCCGATACGCCTAAAGCCGAAGCAATCTTCTGATATCGACGGTGGATCAGGTTGTCAAATTGCTCTGCTACCAAACTGCATATAATCCTGTTCTGCTTCTGCTCTTCACTAAGCTGCGCCATCAGGCATTCGGTGAGGTCTTTTGCGCTAATGCCCTGGGGAGATAGGTTCAGCACCATTTGGTGCAGTTCCTCAGCACGTTCAGCGCGGATACGGTATTTCCTCCCCAAGTTCTGCACGTTAAACCCCTTGGGCAGGAAACCATAAATATCGCAAGAATCTATCAGATCAGTCACGAAATCTATCTCATTTTCAGGCAGGTTAAGCGGGTAAAGCTGTTCTAAGTATTTATCCTTGGCGTTCTCTTCATAACGGACTAAGGACTCAGTGTGGTCAGTTTCGCTATCGCCATGCCAGGTCTCATAGCCGGAGTGATAATCGTTCCAATTGTCAAGGATTTCGGTTAGTTCACGTGCTTCTGATATTGTCTCGCAATGGTTTTCCGGCTCCGTACTATCTTCCAGGGTGGTATTTGTTTCGGGAGTGCTTTGTTCAAAGCTGCCTTCGTCTATGTCGTCTTCGTCTTTTTCTTCCCGCAATTCCAGCAGAGGATTGTTAACCAATTCCTGCTTGATATAGCTTTCCAGCTCCAGGATGGGCAACGCAAGCATTTTCAGCGATTGCAGCATCTTGGGCTTTAGCGCAAGCTCTTGCTTTTGTTTTAAGGAAAGAAATTGATCCATTGCGCTCATATTTTGTGCTCAAAGGGGCTAGCCATAAACTTGTCTCCCAAGTAAAACTCCTTCACCTTCTCATCGTTTATCAATTCCAACGAACTGCCGGAAAAAATGATCTTGCCTTCAAAGATAATATAAGCCCGATTCACTATTTTCAAAGTCTCAGTTACATTATGATCCGTTATCATAATCCCAATGTTTTTATCGCGCAGCTTACCGATAATATCCTGGATATCGGATACGGCAATGGGATCAACCCCGGCAAAAGGCTCGTCCATAAAGATAAATGTAGGGTTCGTTACCAAGGCACGGGTAATCTCCAGTTTTCTACGTTCGCCGCCTGATAGGGTGTATGCCTTTTGCTTGGCTACATGAGTAAGGTTTAGCTCCTCCAGAGAATCATGCAGCCTGGTCTTCTGCTCCTTATGTGAAAGCTTAAGGGTTTGCAGAATTGCCATGATGTTGTCTTCCACGCTTAGCTTGGCAAATATGGAGGGTGCCTGCGCCAGATACCCCAATCCAAGCCGGGCGCGTTTATACATAGGCTTGCGAGATATCTCGGTATCATCGAAGAATACCTTGCCCTTATTGGGCTTGGCTAATCCTATAATCATATAGAACGTAGTGGTCTTCCCTGCCCCATTGGGACCCAGGATACCAACCACTTCACCCTGGCTCATTTCCATAGACAGATCATTAACCACGGTGCGCTTACCGTATATCTTAACGAGGTTTTCAGCTCGAATCTTGTGCTTATCCATATTGGTTTTAAATCTAATCCACTCGCCTTTTTTGTCAAGAAATACTTCCATCTGGATTGAAATTTGCTAAAGGCGGAGGAAAGCATGCCCCTGTAGCCCTCTCATAGTAGCTTATCATGGCTGATGTTAGGTGCTTTTCGCAATGCCATAATGGGCTAAATCAGTTTCCAGATAGAAAAGGCACAATTAGGTAATGACATCCGCTTTCGGCTGTCGGCACACTAGACATGTACGATTACGATTATACAGTGTTGCAGATAAACAACAATCCAAGTATAAAGCAAAGCCCCGAACCAAAGTCCGGGGCTCTTATTGCATAGGCAACCAAGCTATGCGGTTAACCCGCTAACCTGATAACCCGTTAATTACTTAATAATAACCGCTTTGCGGATACTGCTGTCTCTACCGGCTTGCATTTTGATGTAATAGATGCCGGTGGAGCAGCTGTTGCCACTAAAGTCCTTGCCATCCCAACCGGTATTGTATTCACCATCTGCCTTAAAGCCATCATTGATGCT
>CAYSGM010000205.1:0-2654 GCA_964430595.1 uncultured Candidatus Cloacimonas sp. | reverse complement strand
CCATCACAAAACGGCAGTGGTTAAATGAGGCGTTAACGTTTTAGAGTAGTATAAGATTGAAAAACCGAGAAACTATCAGCAATAGACGAAGCCAGAAAGGTCTGCTCTTGAGACAGACTTTGAAAAGACCTGCAACACCCATACTGTCAATGATGTTGGACTGTTGCTTTGATGGTGGGCTATATTAACCCTTGGATTAATAGGTATCATGAGGATGTTGTCAGGAATGAACCAGAGAAGGAACCGTGGCTGGTGTACACCCTGCCCAACTATACCAGGGGGTTTGGAAGCAAAGGGCAGAATCACTATCAACCCAGCAGATGGCTATGAGTTTTACCATACGCTGGAGGAGAAAATTCGAGAGCAGCTGAAACAGGTCTTTGCCATGATTATTATAAGTACAGGGATGTGAGGAACAGGCAGGCAGCCCATGGCTCCGACTTTCATGAGAATTTGGGCATTAAGCTTTGATGAAGTGAAAGAGTGTAATGACTACTTTCATCAACATTTTTTATAGCTTTCCCAAAACCCGTGCCATGCACCACAAGGTGCACCACTCGGCATAAAAAAGCCAGTAAAATCAACATCTTTTTGATGAGGGACAGGGATTCGATTCCCCTCACCTCCACCAATCTGGGATGCCTTGTAAGACAAGGGACTCCGGATTTTTGTTGATATATAAGGGGATGTGGGTTTCCGGCCTTATGGACACCTGTCCAGCAGAAGACCCAAAAGTCCCCCTGGGGGACTATTATACAAGCAGAAATGAAAGCGGAGCTTTTTTTGTTCAGGGGGAATGCATAAAGAAAGCACCATCAGGAAAACCGTGCCTTTGGCAGTATGATAGAATGACATGCTGTAATCAAAAGGATGTTGGTTCGGTGTAGGGGTGGCTATGTATAAACACCTGGTATCTACAAAGATAGCATAAGCTTTACCTACATAGGCGTGGTTAACTGTGCTATTGCACCTACAGTACCACGTGCTGAAATGATAATATCATTAGGTTGCAGTATGTTTGTATTACTATTAGCTAAGCCCAATTCCGTTATGCTTTTTGCCGCGGATGAAACAAACCTATTTTTTTTACTGAAATCTGCGACGCTTAACCATGGAATATCACCATCCCAATACGATGCGTTGGATGTATCAGGTGTCCCACCACTGATTATCTCACATACAGTGGGTAAAAGTGCAAGTGGCCACTTGCTTACAATATCAAAAGATTTAGTTACAATAAGATTAATCTGCTTTTCAAACTTTACGCCACCAAAATCAAGCATGTCCACAAGCCGATACTGCTTGACAAACTCATTTTCGCAGATGGGTTCACCGATAAAATTTGCCCGAATCATGCTATTAATTTTACTCATATCCGAGAGGTCGGCAGGATTGAACAGTGGCGTTTGTATGCTTTTTATACCCTTTAAGCGAGAAAGTGTTTCATCATCACTATCATCTCCAGCAGCAATACCAATGTACTTTATACCCTCTGCTCCCTTACGGCTGCTCCATTCATACCCAAGGAAACGTTTGCTCTCATTCGTTCCAGAGGGTGATTTTACAACAACAACGTTTTGACGATTACTGTATGCGAGCATAAAGTAATACAGTTTATCCTTTTCGATTTCACGGCAATATGCTGTAAAGCGTTTCGATAATTCTGCTTGCTGCTCATCAGCTTTTAATGCTTTAAATGTTTTTTGTTTTTTACGAGTTTTTATTTCTGCAAGATTATCAAAAGCAGTGCGATATACCCTAAATTCATCCACATCTAGCAATGTATCACTGGGCATAGAATTTAGTAATGTTTTATAATCATCAAAGTTGTAGCTGCTGTGCTGGCAGTATGCATTCAGCACAGCATTATCAACAAATACTTCATCCTTCTCAAAATCCCCATTGAACCATGCGTTAACCCGGTTACGATAATGCTCTGCGAGTGAAGGATTCTCTTCTTTTCGGCGTAGGAATAATGTGACGGTATTCGTGCCTGTTTTTCCGAAGGTGCCACTTCCCAACTCAGTGATTGCAACTATATCAAAATACTGCAAAATAATCTCCCGTGCCTTAGTATATATCGCCCCACTGTTTGAGAGAAGCGAAGAAGGAAGAATTATTGCTGCCACGCCTCCAGGAGCGAGCAATTGCTTTGCCCGTTCTATAAAAAATACCTCTATTGTGTTGTTTGAATATATACTTTTACCGTCTATTACTTTAATCATTTCAAAAGTAGAGCGTTCTTCGGGTGTAAGCGTTTCGAGGAAACCTTTCACACTGTAAGGTGGGTTTGAAATAAGGATATTATATATACCATTCTGAACAGCAGGATTTTCTGCGAGCGCATCAGCATATACGATCTGAATTTCATCTTGTCCATACATGAATGCCGACACTTTGGCTACTTTAGATAGGCGGTATTCCTTTTCAATACCAACAATGCACTCATAGTATTCGGGCAGTTGTTCAGTGGATAAAAAATCACGTATTTGAGTGGCATATTCATTAAGAAAATGTCCAGCCCCACAGGCATAGTCTATGTTCCTGCTGATTTTGATACAAAATGAAGAAGCCCTCTCCGGCACGAATAGGCCGAAAAGGGCTTGAAATATAAGGATTTTGGGCTAGACGATCACATCGGAAAATGGCTGGTG
>CAYSGM010000204.1:0-2656 GCA_964430595.1 uncultured Candidatus Cloacimonas sp. | reverse complement strand
ATCGCGGATCAACGGAAGCCGGAGTCCAGTCCATTACTATTTGTAATGAATCTGCCATCTGAGTAATCAGATTCATCAAATATTGGTAGCTTACTTTGTAGATACCTTCAGAATCGACTATAATCTGAATTTCGTTTACACTGCCTACAACATTTTTGGGTGACTGATAAGTTCTATCAGTTTGCTTTTCCAATCTCCATGCTTTAGAGCTTGTTTCGTTTAAGAAAAAGTCTGATCCTGCCGTATCGAGGGGATTGCATTTTGTCTGCCAATCTCTTGATGGCGATTTGCTTCCATTAATCTGAATTCTGATGGATATCTGGCTATGAACCAGTAGTTCTCTGCTTTTTGCTCTGTATTGAAAAGGTCTGATAATAAGAGGGATAAATTTTCTATTCCCAACAAAAGCGGACATGCCTTTTTCCACTATTTGAACAGGATATAGTTCACTACTACTATACGCCCGGAAATCCATAGTTCTGGTATAAACAGGCTCATCTTCTTCGAGAGTCATAGTGTAAGACGGTTGTAGATAAATTCCCTTGAGTGTTTTACTCTCACTGGATTCTACTATTACGGTATAATCCCCATCAACAGGGACAGCTATGGGAGTAGAAAACACAAGCAGCTCTGGGAAAGCTTCTTCTCCACTCGCAGTTCCATCGGGGCAGTTTGTTCTGTGCCAGTTATTGCCACTTTGTTTTACTTCGTCTATAGTATATTCAGGAAGAGTGAATTGTATCTCCAAGGCATCCTGAGTTTCATGAACAAGCTGTATGGGAGCAGCGCACATAAGCGCGGGCACGATTAAGAGTAGATATATCAGATAAGTTCGCATTTAATCTCCACTATATTAGAGGCGGTTTTCACGTAAGCCAATGTCAGATCGGCAGTACTTGGTCTCGTAAGTTATATCATTAATCTGGCGGTAAGCATTTTCTCTTGCAATTGCAAGATCATCACCCACCCCGACGACACATATCACCCTTCCACCAGAGGTAACAAGCCCTGAGCCACCATTTGCCACTCCCGAGAAATAAATACTAGTAGGAGTTGGCTTGGGCAGAGAAATAGTTATCCCTTTATCAAAGTGTCCTGGGTAACCCACAGAAGCCAATACTACGCCAAGAGCAGTAGCTTGTTTAAATTTCAGATTCAGTTCATTTACTTTTCTGTCTAATATAGCCTGGCAGATCTCGAGCAAGTCGCTATCCAACAATGGTAGCAATACTTCTGCTTCAGGATCGCCTAAACGGCAGTTATATTCTATAACCTTTGGACCTTCAGTTGTAATCATTAGCCCACAATAAAGGATTCCCTCATAGGGATAACCTAGTTCTCTCATAGCAGCAAGAGTGGGAGTTATAATCTCCTCTTCTATTTGTTTACGATATACCTCAGCTTCGGGAACAGGTGCATACGCACCCATCCCTCCTGTGTTAGGACCCAGATCATGATCAAATATCTGTTTATGATCCTGAGCAAACACAGTGCTAACAAAATTCAATCCATCGCTTATGGCAAATAAAGATACTTCCCAGCCACTTAAGAATTCTTCTAAGACAACACCCCTATCAGTTCTTGGCGAATCACTTTGGTTATTAGTAAACGAGCTGAACAAGCTACGAATAGCTTCCCAAGCTTCCTCTTTAGTATTGGATATGTATACACCCTTTCCGGCAGCCAAGCCATCGGCTTTTACCACTACAGGATAGTTAAATTCTCTTAGGGCTTTTTCCGCTTGATCTTCATGAGTAATGATTTTACATTTTGCCGTTGGAATCGACCATTTTTGCATCAGTTCCTTTGCAAATATCTTACTGGATTCTAGCTGTGCAGCATCTCGGCTGGGAGCTATAACTCTAATGCCCGCTGCTCGTAAATAATCAGACAATCCATCTGCAATAGGTTGTTCCGGACCAATAAACACCATTCCGATGTTTTCTTCAAGGCAATACTCCCTAATCTCCGGAAGGCTGTAAAGAGGAACGCAAGGGTACTGGAGAGCAATCCCGGCATTACCGGGAGCTACGACTACCTTATTCACACCCCTACTCCGAGCAAAGCACTCGGCTAAGGCATGTTCTCTTCCGCCACTTCCAATGATTAATACTGTCAAGTACACCTTCCTTGCAGTGATTTGAGGAGTTCGAGGATAGCAAACTCAGCAGCTTTTAGGCGTATAGAATCCCTATCTCCGGTAAAGATTTGTTTTGCTGACCAATAATGCTCTTCGGCATTGAAGCCGAAATACACCGTTCCTACTACTTTTTCAGCAGTCCCACCATCAGGCCCTGCTATCCCTGTCACCGATATAGCATGGCTGGATTTTGTCAATATTTTTATTCCCGATACCATTTCAAGAGCACATTCTTCACTAACAGCACCATGTTCTATAAGCGTGCTTTCCTTCAACCCAAGAAGCGATTGCTTAAGATCATTAGTATATGTTACAGCTCCTCCAAAATAACTGCTTGAAGCTCCGGGAACATCTGTTACAAGCTTACTTACCCACCCTCCGGTACATGACTCAGCTAAACTAATAGAGTAGCCACATTTCCTCAACGCAGTAAGCAAAGCACTAGCAGGAGTGTCCTCATCAACACCCCATATATACGGACTAATACTCTTCCGTGCAAGGCAGATAGCTGCCTCT
>CAYSGM010000203.1:2077-2664 GCA_964430595.1 uncultured Candidatus Cloacimonas sp. | reverse complement strand
AAGCCAAATGTAAGCTCATACATGCCTTTCCCGGATAAGAATTCAAGCTCCAAACGCAAATGAGTGGGGTCTATCCAATTGATTTGCACCGGCATGCTACCAACAGAATAGATGTTTTTAGACACCTGATACCTTACTTTGGGATTAGGGAACCTGAGCGATGCATTGAGTTTATCAGGGCTTATGGGAGATAAATACTCAAATTCAAGGATTAACCCTTTCTTATACTTTATCTTCTTGGGAATGGGAGTGCTAAGCTTAACCAGTGGCGTGGCAAAATTCTGGGTGGCAAGGAGAAAACCTTCATAGATTACGATGCCAACCCCAAGATGCGTGTAGTTCGCATTCAAGATGTTCTTTCTGTGCTCAGGTGAGTTCATCCAGCCGGTAACAATCTCCACAGGCGTGTAAATGCCATCGGTGTTGTAGAAACGGGCAAGATTTTCCCCAATGGACGAGACGATCAGTTCCGGGTAGTAAAGCTGCTTTCGTTCGTTCACATGGTGCCCAAGCTGGTCTTTATGATCGAAGAATCCGAAGCCCAGCATGTTTTTACTATGCATCCTTGCAAGATCTGCCAATCCGTC
>CAYSGM010000203.1:0-2067 GCA_964430595.1 uncultured Candidatus Cloacimonas sp. | reverse complement strand
GCTCTTTCCTCATTCGTGATACGCCAGATAAGGCTTTCAAATTCTGTAATGGTGATCTGCACCGCGGATAAAGTGGTAATTGAGATAAGCAAGATGAACAGGAGATAGCGTTTAATCATCATTAGTGCACACTAAAACTTGTATTGCAGAGTAAGCTTGTCCTCTTCAAAAAGCAGGTGAATCTTTTGCTTTTGGGCATCGAAATCCGATAAATGAGCGTCCACGTAGGCATCTAATACAGATAGCACCGTGGTAATGCCCATCCACCAGAAGTCGCTGGTTCGCAGTTCCTGGTATTCTTTTTGCTTGGTTTGGTAGAACTGCTTGTAGAAAGCATCGGTGGTATTCGTGCTCTTTTGGCGGTATTCATCCACCTTGTTATCGTGGACAATGGCAGAAGCAATCAGGTAACTTTGGACTCCAAGCACAACTCCGGCTTTCACATAAGCGTGATTGTATATCTGCCCCCCGGCAGGGAGCACCGCGGAATATATCGCTGCCCTAGTAGGGCTTTTGGGCTTTTGGGCTGATAACAGCAAGCAAAAACCAAGGATCAACAGGGTGCAAAGAATCGATTTATTCAAGCCATATCCTCATTCTTCATTTGTGCACAGATGCTTTATAACAGCCGTTCCTGTCAATGAAAAAGGTGCTAACAATCCACCAAGGTTGTGTGATAGTGGTTATATCGCACATAGTTAATACAAGATAAGCTCTTCCTGCTTGGTATATTGGTGTTGGTAGAGTTTCTTGAGCAGTGCGTTTTCTGGCTTCTGTAAGTGCGGATCGTCTTTAACTATGGCAAAGGCATCCTGACGGGCAAGGCTTAGAATATCCTGATCCCGCATCAGATTGGCAAAACGGAACACCGGCATACCGGATTGCTCAAAACCGAAGAGCTCGCCCGGTCCACGCAATTCAAGGTCTTTTTCGGCGATCACAAAGCCGTCCGTGGTTTTCGTCATTGTGGTGAGCCTTTCTCGGGCTATTTTCCCAACCGGCTGATGCTCGATAAGGTAGCAACTGGACTGGGCCGAACCTCGCCCAACCCTGCCCCTCAACTGGTGCATTTGTGCCAGTCCAAAGCGCTCTGCATGCTCAACGATCATCACACTGGCATTGGGAACATCCACCCCAACCTCAATCACTGTGGTGGAAACGAGGATCTTTGTTTCACCTGCTTTGAACTGCTTCATTATCTCATCTTTTTCTGCTGCCTTCATTCTACCGTGTAACAGTGCCGAGCTATACTGTGGGAATGCCTTCCTGGATATATGCTCAAACAGCTTTGTGGCATCCAGCAGAGCAAGTTTATCGGATTCTTCCACCAACGGGCATACGATATACACCTGTCTTCCTGCTGCCAGTTCCTTTTGCACCTGGGAATAAACCAGATCTATCTTTACAGAAGAGCGCACCATGGTTTGCACCGGCTTTCTTGAGGGAGGTAACTCGTTTATGATGCTTACTTCCAGATCCCCATACACCGTCATCGCCAAAGACCTTGGTATGGGCGTGGCGGATAGATAAAGCAGATCAGGACACAGTGCCATGCGGGCTAACCTGGCACGTTGTTCCACGCCGAAACGATGCTGTTCGTCCACACACACAAAACCCAAGCGGGCAAAGCTGATATCCTTTTGCAGCAGTGCATGCGTCCCTATCACTATTTGCGTTTTGCCAGTGGCTATATCATCCTTTATCTGGCTCTTGCCTTTGTAATTGCCGCCCTTAAGTATGCACACGGAAACACCTAAGCCTTCCAGCATAGCATTAATCGTGTTAAAGTGCTGATCAGCAAGTATTTCCGTGGGTGCCATCAGGGCTGCCTGATAACCGTTTTCCACTGCTAGAAGCATGGCAAACAGCGTAACCACCGTCTTACCGCTGCCCACATCGCCCTGCAGCAATCTGCTCATCTGCTTTGCAGAGCACATATCATCGAAGATTACGCGCAAGGCTGCTTTTTGCGCTCCGGTTAACTGAAAGGGAAGCTGTTTATATAGCTTGGTGGTAAGCTCCTTTTTATTCTCGAAGGTGATGCCATTTGCTTTAGCGCCGTGGAAC
>CAYSGM010000202.1:0-2693 GCA_964430595.1 uncultured Candidatus Cloacimonas sp. | reverse complement strand
TCGTGGGTGTCGAGTTAGGGAGCACACACAATGTGAAAAAAATATGGCTTATTCAATAATGATATCCGCTTTTTCTGCAATTGTCTTGGCCAGCATACTAAAATCTGTATAACACGACTTCACAGCTTCCATATGTGCTCCGATAGCCCCATCACCCGGTTTGAGGAAGAAAATAGGTTTTCTTGCTTCCATAGCCATTGGCATTAGACTACGGTAATGCTTTAAAACAGATAGGTTATACGGGTCATTACTAACTTCGGGAACATCTGAAAGGGATGAATCCAGAACAGAATTTCTAAAGATCGAAGGTATCCTGTTCATCCACTTCAAGTAAGCAACTACGGGACGACTATCCCGCACCCCATGCTGAAGCACCACATATCCTGTTGGTTCTATCTTCCCCTCTGGTAACAGCAGATCGTTATCAACTGGTGCTTTTTGTAGCAATTCCTTCCAGATGGATCGCCATTCTCTCAGGGCAGGCCCCAGGTTTTTTAGTCCCTGTAAAGAAAACAAGTCCGGAGCAAGCGGTAAAACAACCTGATCGACAGCAATAAGGGCACTCCTGTTGATTGCGCCAAGGTTAGGGCCGACATCAATAAGAACAAGCTGTGACTTACTTTTCTCTGCAGCACTTCTGATGAGCCTGTAGAAGGCTGTAATCACTCTGAATGCAGCTTCGTCTCTGTTATGACAGCGGGGCCAGGCATCCGATAATTTGTCCTCAAATCTTGATAGAGCCAAATCACCTGGAACTAACGAAAGGTTTTCTGAAATCTTCTCAATGTGAGGACTTGCTATATCACCAGTTCCGCGTAGAATCGGATTGATGGCTCCATAAACCGTATCCGGATGATTATCATCAGGCCATATCTCCTCAATTCTATCCTCATTGAGAAACATAGCGGTTAAATTTGCTTGAGGATCCAAGTCCACAGCCAAAGTAGGTATCCCCATATCAGCAAAAATCCAGGCCAGATGATAAACTAAAGTTGTCTTCCCTACACCGCCTTTATTGTTAAAAAAAGCTATGGTTTTCACATCTCTCTCCTTCGTATCACAGCAGTGAAGAGTTTATTATTGGCAGGTGTGTCAAATTCAGCGGGAGGATTACCATTCTTACTCAGTTCCGCTCGCGTCTTTTGTATCCCGTAACCGAATTTATTCACATAACCAAGAGTTTTCATTACATCTGCAATGGTTGGATTACGATAATCGTTTATTGTTCCCAAAGTATCCAATTCTACCGCTCCATAGAGACCTCCTGGGTTTTGTATCTCTATGCGGTCTGCAAACCAATAGAACCTTATGGGAGCATTAGACTCGTAATCTCTGTGCATAATAGCATTAAACAGCAACTCACGTATGGCAACAACTGGATAATCCGATACCTGTTTCTCTTGCAAGGGTGTAAGCTGAATCAGCTTTGTTACTACTGAGGCTGAAACCAATGAATCCAGTTCCCTGAGTATAGAAAGGAGATCTCCGGAAATTTCTTTCTGATCAGTAGGCAGATCCGTCATTTCCGTGCCAGCAAACCTAAGGTATTGAATATAATTACCCGGCATATAGAAGCGGGGGTTTTTCCCAAAGGCTATAATCCCAGCATAGGTCGGGTGCTTAACCTTTGTATCATAGAATCCTAAGCAAGCAAGCTGGTGCTCGATAGGTCTATTGTTTTGTTCGATGATAGAATGATCGACAGCAGCTTCCCGATATGCATAGAATTGAGCACTCGATATTTCTTCAAGCTCTGCAGACAATACCGGACTTGCATCAAAACTATGCGGATAAGCCTCTCGCTTTTCGGTTAGTATTCTTTCTTCTTCCCTGGTAGCTATGGCTTTTCGTGGGCCAATTCTAATATGTACTCTTCCCTTGTACCTTACTGGTGGAAGTGGCGAAGGAATCACTTCCACTACAGCAATATCCCCGGAGGGGAAAGAGAATTTTTCTACATTGATAATTGGGATTGGCAGTATATTTCCATCCGAACGAATGCCAGCCAGGTTTTGCAGAAATTGATCTGTGACAGTCAGACCAGATATTGAGCCATCATCACGTGCACCTATAACTAAATATCCTGGTTCTTTGTGATTCGGAAGATCATTTGAAAAGGAGCATATTGCCTCAGCAAACTTATCGGTGTTGGTGGTGCTTTCCGTTCTTTCTATTCTGTCCGACTCAATATCCAGCAACAGAGATAGTAGTTGGTCTCTAGTAATCATTATACGTCTCCTCATTCTTGTGATCGGTCGGATCATAATTCTATGGCAATTCTACGCCTTTAGTCAAACAATCATATTGGCTTCTTATGTCAATGAGAAAAGCGAGCTTGTCCATTGGTTTTTGAACGCAGTGCTTTCCATTTACAGGGCAAGCTGTCAGCTTGATGAACTTCTGCTAAACCGATTCGCCCAAGCTTTGGGTGATGGTTACTATTATGATGAATTGACCGGTACTCTTATTTTGATGGATGGACATTGCCCTGACCCCAGAAATATTCATCGTCCATAACATATAGCAACATGGCTAGTTCCGCATCTGCGGAAAAGATTCCACAGAAAAGTGTCACCTTCCAGGCGAAAGTGTCCCCTATATAAAGGTGAGGGGAGTGTTTTGTCTCCTGGATCTTTCAAACAGCGTATAGAGTGTTTTTTGTGACTAACGAAGGTGAAGAGTGAGTGTGATAT
>CAYSGM010000201.1:0-2737 GCA_964430595.1 uncultured Candidatus Cloacimonas sp. | reverse complement strand
ATACTTGATAATTCGCTATTAGCAAGGTAATGTTGTAGAGTAGTAGCGGATTTTCTTTACTGATAGTATACATGAGGTACTGTGACGTATTACGTCACAGTGGAGGGGGGTCTTATTTCGTTAGAACCGTTCTGATTCTGTTTTGCTTATAGCCCTATCCCTATTAGGAAATAGGAATTTCCATAAGCACTAATCGGATTGATAGGTTTCCAATAGTAGGAGATACTAGTTTTTCGCATGGTCCCAGTATTTGTTTGTCTTCTGTACTCTACACCTAATCCAAGACCTCCAGAAAAGCCTCCATAAGAGTTAATTGGTGATAATCTCAGGTCAAGGAAAGGAAGCACTACGCCTTTTCTCGTCTCAAATGGCTTGGAGAATCCAATTATCCCATATAAACCGTATTGAAAACTGTTATTTGGGAGTACTCCACTGAGATGCGGAGAATGAAAGGTTTCATTTGAAGAAATCCAAGCATAGAGAGGATACAATAGTTCAAGTTCAATCCCTGTATACACAGATTGAGTAGCTATTCGTGCATCTACTGTACTGATAACAAAAAAGGTATGATTGAGATCAGGGCGTGAGAAATCTTGATAATCTAGGTTTGTCAGACCAAATCCTGCATGGAAGGAGATTCCCTTTCGAGCATAGAGTTGTGGGCTCTCGAGTCTTCTGGTTTCTTTTTCGTCCTGAAGAAATCTTTCGTATAGGCTATTTGCATATTCCATTTCAGCATCCTGAAAGGAGAGAGACTCTGAATCCAATTTGATTTTGTTATTAACTGATTGGTCGTAGATTATGTTATTTGTATCCTTTCTTAAGATTTCCAAGGTATTGATTGTAAGATTCCCCTTTCTAGGATCAACAGTGTAAGTGATTTTTGCATCAAGTATTTCTTGTGGATTTTGAGCTAAAAGCGAGCTTAAGATATCCACCATATCCAGATATGACTGCCAAGTTGGATAATCAGTTGAAAGATCATTTGCTGGAGCTTTTCCCGTAGTACCAATATATGAGAGATAATGTTCAAATGTAGCTTTTTCGTTCAGGATTACCATCCTGACAACCATTGGCCAAGCTTTACGTATCCCATCATAGGCATCAAAGAAGAGTTGTACGTTGTCTTTCTGAACAGATGTCTCGAATTTTGTTCTCTGAAACTGAGTCAAAGTATCTAGAAAGTTTTCATACAGCTTGATGTATTCAGGAGTGAAATAGCTACGAATAATTTGTAATTCATATTCTTCTAAATATTGTTTAGTCTTATCCACCTGAGCAGCAATTTCTTGTTCACGTTGCATTTTTACCAATTCAATTGCTCCACCAGAGGTTAATTCTGCAGATCTATAAGGTCTTTCTTCTATCTGTTGTATGACACGTTGGAGTTCTGCCTCTTGAAAGATTCTCTCATCAGCGAGAATGGTTTTTATAGGATTCCATAGTTGAGTCCAAGAGGCATAAGCAGCAATTAGTTTTTCCCAAGCAGGCATAAAAGCTTTAGTTTCATGTATCGGGATTCCTGGATGATTTTTAGCTGCCTCTTTAATGATTGATATTTCTTTATTCAACTCTGGGCGTAATTGCTCGATGCTTGGTTTGTTAATATTTGTGGAAATTTGTTTCTGTTGAAGATTAACCTGGGAAAGTTGAGTCTGTATGGAGACCGCTTCATCATTGTCGATGTTTTCCTTTTCATTGATTGCTTTTTTTGCGCTCAATATTGCTTCTTCTTGTTCGAGCAGATCGCTTAGTTCGATTTGTAAACCAATTTTTGTTCGTTGAGGCAACGGTATGTTCTGAATTGTGGCCCCCAGCTGAAGAGCAAGATACTTATAAGCTTCAAACTGGTTATAGCTCTCTATCTGATGTCGTAGGATATTCTTCTTTGTCTGCAAGGAAGCGGTGATAGAAGATTCTGTATCTTCGATGATTTTTAGGAGATCCACTAACTTGGCGAAATACAGATGAAGTGATTGAGAACCATCTATTCCGACGGTAGCTTGAAATTGAGGTTCTGATATGCTCTTAGTAATTACCTGTAAAGGATCTACAATTACTTTCACTCCTAACAATTCGAGATTAGTTGATTCAGAGAAATCTTCTTTAAAGGATTCAATCTTTGCTGAGCCTGTATCGGTTACTCTTACTTGACTTACACCGGATACGGTTACTTGGATGCTTTTAGCTAACTCCTCTCGAGCATTCCTCAACGCTTCTTCTTTCGTGCTTCCATATCCTGTGGCTTCAAGTGAAATGCTCAAGACAGGAACGCATATTGCCAGAAATAGCACCAACGAGATAAGAATTTTCTTTGAGAGAAGCTGTGTCACATTGTACTCCTGCTATGGTAATGATACCCAAGGCGATATAGTACAGGATGAGATAGCCGTTGTACAGATAATTTGCTTTTTATCGCCTAGCCTTAAGCAGAAATAATTTAGAGCAAAAGGTTCTATTCCTGAAGGTGTATTGTTGGATGAATAACTCAGAAGGGTTGATGCCTTGGACTCATGGAGAATTAGTAGGGGGTGCGGACAAAATCTTGGACCAAATTGCTAAAAGAGTTTTGGATGAGTGAATCCTTCAATAGTTTTCAGATGAGACAATACTTATAATTTTTAGTCATTTTCAACAAAGGTATGCTATCCTTTATTCTGTATCTGGAGTGTAGTTGAATATGCTTGAAGTAAATACGTTAGTCTATAGTGTTGAAGATCCATCAGCAACGGGAATC
>CAYSGM010000200.1:0-2755 GCA_964430595.1 uncultured Candidatus Cloacimonas sp. | reverse complement strand
ATGCCTATGGGGAGGCGGTGGAAGCAGCCATTGTGCTTGCAGAGCTTATTCCGGCAAGGGAGTATCAGGATTTTACCATTAGCTGCGATTACCCCGTGTTCGACAGCCTGAAACACAAAGCATTGGAGCTGGAGGCAAACATCAGTGAGGTAGAATACGCGATCCGGATTAGTATGGTGATTAGTGTGCCAAGTGAGCATGCAAGCCGTTTTCTTGAAATTCTTGATGGCTATGCACAGCATTCCCGCTTAAGTTATAAACAAAAGACAACGAAGGATTGATATATGAGATTCACAGTGCTGCTTATTGCTCTATGCGCTTTGGGCTTTGCCTGGGCTAGCGATGCCAGAATAGTACAGGCTAAAAATGGTAAAACTCTTACGATGCAGAACTTGGCTAAGGACTTGGGGAAATATGACATTATCTTCTTCGGTGAGTTTCACGATAACCAAGCTTTGCACCAATTGCAGCGTGATTTGCTTCCCTTGCTGGATGGCAAACGGGAACTGATCCTGTCTTTTGAGATGTTCGAGCGGGATGTGCAGAGTGTGCTAAGTGATTATGTAGAAGGGAAGATAGAGGAAACTGAGTTTCTGGCAAACTCCCGTCCCTGGGGCAATTACGCCACGGATTACCGTCCCTTGGTGGAATACGCCAAAGCACATAAGCTAAGTGCCATAGCAGCCAATGTGCCCCGCGTATATGCCGGGAAACTTGCCAGGCAGGGGGCTGGGTTCATAGATGAACTGGAAGCCGAGGAACGTGCCTGGCTTGCCGCAAAGCTTACCGCCCCGGAAGATGATTATCGCAAGGCTTTCTATGCTCTGATGGGTGGGCAAAGCTCTCCAATGCATGCCATGAATGATAGTATGCTGCCCTTGTATCAGGCACAGTGCCTTAAGGACGACACTATGGCAGAAAGCATAGTGCTGGCACTGAACAATAAGCCGAAGGCAAGGCTGATTCACTTTAACGGTGCATTTCACAGCCATGCGTTTCTGGGAACAGTATCACGCGTGAAAGAAGCACTCCCAAAGCTGAAGATAGCGGTGATCAGCCCAATCTACAGTGCTGATTGGCAAACTATAAAGCTTAACAGCGAAGATAAACAGGCTGGAACACATATCATCTACCTGCCCGAGCCTGAAGCCGGAGGTGAGGAATGATACGACAGCCATCCCATGCAGGAACCTTTTATCCGCGGTTTGGAGATCAGGTTAAACGCCAGATAGAGGCTTGGATTAGTGATGCCGAGGCTATCCCGCCAAACGAGCGCAGCCTGGGGCTTATCCTTCCCCATGCAGGTTACATGTATTCCGGGCAGTGTGCAGCGCTTGGATTGCACAGCTTGAGTAATGAGAACATCGATAGCTTTATTATCCTTCACCCCAGCCATCAGGGGCACCACTTCGACTTTAGCGTTTCTCCCTATGGCGAGTATGTTACTCCCCTGGGAAGTCTGAAGCTGAACCGCTCCTTATACGAGAAACTATCGCCCCATGCGGATCAGGATATCTCCATCAGCCTGCATCAGAATGAGCACTCCATGGAGATTCAGCTTCCCTTGATTAACCATTTCTTCCCCAATGCCACGATCCTGCCAATCATGATAGGAAACCAGATTCCTGCCGTAGCAAAGCGTTTGGCAGCTCTGATTAACGATGTTATGTATAAATCTGAACAAAGAGTGGTTATTATCTGCTCCACGGATCTATCACACTACCATAAAGCAGCTAAAGCCGAGGGTTTGGATCAGGAGCTGATTGAGAATGTGTTATCACTTAATGCAGAAGGGCTGTGGGAAGCCATTAAGGAAGAACGCTGTGAAGCCTGTGGGATTGGAGCAATCCTTACCCTTCTTTATGCGGCAGGATATTACACCGCCCCTGATGCAAGACTTATACAATACACTCACTCCGGCAAGGTATCCGGAAACGACAATCAGGTGGTAGGTTACTTAGCAGCTAAAGTTTGCCTATAATATCAGTTACAGGAGGATATCATGTTTAGTTTGGCGCAAAAGCAGGCACTTTTGGCTTTGGCGAGAAGTGCCCTAACCTCTCACTTTGAGCAGCAACGCCTTTCTTTGCCTACAGACGAGGCTTTTCAGCCGAAACGCGGGGTGTTTGTAAGCTTGCACATTGGAGATGACTTGCGAGGCTGTATCGGCTACATTAAGGGCTACAAGAGCATTGCTGCCAGCGTGGTGGAAATGGCGGAGGCGGCTGCGTTTCGCGATCCCCGTTTTGCACCTGTAGAAAAGCGGGATTTGCCAAGCCTGAACATCGAGATTTCCGTTCTGGGGGAATTAGTGCTGTTAAACCCCGGTGAACAACCGGAAGTGGGGAAGGACGGCTTATACATAATGCATCCCTACGGAAGTGGTTTGCTGCTACCCCAGGTGGCGGTAGAGTGGAACTGGGATGCTCACACTTTTCTACGGGAAGTGTGCCGTAAAGCGGGCTTGAACAGTGGTGCCTACAAGGATGCAGAAAGCAGGGTTTACCGTTTCTCCGCCGAAGTGTTCAGCGAGAAAGACACTTTTTGATTGACAGAATATCCGCCCTTTTTTTCTTGTAACGAGAATGATGTTTCACATAAGCGGGAATAGCTCAGTGGTAGAGCGCAACCTTGCCAAGGTTGAAGTCGCGGGTTCGAGCCCCGTTTCCCGCTCCAGTTCTTTCGGCGACATAGCCAAGCGGTAAGGCAGAGGTCTGCAAAATCTCCATCCCCGGTTCAAATCCGGGTGTCGCCT
>CAYSGM010000199.1:964-2766 GCA_964430595.1 uncultured Candidatus Cloacimonas sp. | reverse complement strand
GCCTTGGGCACTTTTCACCTCCGTAGGAGTTGAGAGTTGAGAGTTGAGAGTTGAGAGTTCGGTTGCTTGATCTTGAAGTTCCATTAGTTTGTGACAGGTGCAGATATCCTTGTCTTGGCGGGCTACAACTTCTTTCAGGTTGCAGTTTTCTGCTTCCAGCTTAGATATCCGGCCTTTGGCTTCGGAAAGCTGGTCGATAAAGTCTTTCACCACGATGCGGTCATTCTTGATGATGCAAGCGGCATCCTGGTTCTGTGCGGATGCGCCGATCAACGCGCATATGAATAGCAGTGTGATGATTGCGGCGTAGACGATTAGCATGATGATTAGCATGATTTCTCCTTCAATGGTTTTGATTTATTGGCATAGCGTGCCATTTCCTGGCGATAGGTAGTCAGTTCTCGCCATGTGCCTTGACGGTATAGGTTTAGATAGCCGTTTCTTTGGACTATCAGGATGCCAGCCCTTACCATCGCGGATAAGTAACGCTGGAGAAGTGTTTTACTAAATGGCAAGATCTGCCGTAGTTCCGGGCAAGAGATTCCGCAAGCCTGGAACCTGCTGGTGGGGGAATCTGTATAGCAAGCATCGTAGATCATGCGCTGCTTGGCGGCGTCAAACTTCCAATCGTGCCACACTTTACGATTATCAGGCTTGGGTGGATAGAGCAGGAATAGCTCGCCCAGGCGCAGGATAGCACCCAGCCTTTCAGCTTTGATAAGGCAACGGATAGCCCGATTGGGATCCATGCCGGTTACTGCGCAAAACTCATCCATGTGGAAGGTTCCGCTGCCTTTTACACGGGCAAATGAGTTGTAGAGTTGTAGGGTTTTAGAGTTGTAGAGTTGGTTGTTCATTTGATCACCTTCATGTAGTCGTTTAGATTAAGCGATTTTAGTCCGAGTTTGGCGGCGATTTCTTCATATAATCGAATAGCTTTGATCAGCTTGCGGGCATCCCCTCCAGCCTGGCTCTTTTCGTTGCTGAAGCGCGCCAAATCTTCAGCTATCTCGATATCCGAAAGCTCTTTGCACATCATTACGGCATCGCTGTTGTCCAGGGCTTTGAACTCCGCAAAATAGATAAAGCGGTTGTAATAATGGCTGTTCAGCTTCGCCACCTTGTCCCTTAAATTTTGCATGCCTACCAGCACCACCGCCGCCACAGTGTTATCCGCTATATCGCGCAGCATGCCAACGATCTCCTCGTGGGGGTAGTGCATGATATTATCCACCTCATCGATCAGGAGCACAGGCAGATGCACCTTCGTGGTATAGCGGTTCAAGGTGTCCAAGACCTCACGGAAGAGCCTTGCTTTGGGTCCGGTGATGGGCGTGCTGTTCTCCGGCTCGTAGAGCGCGCGGATCGCCTTGAGTAACTCCACCACAAAACTCTTTGGAGTGGACGCCTTCAGCGCACTCATATACACAGCGTTGTGCTCGATGGCATAGCGCATGCTGAATTGGGTCTTACCCAGCCCAGGGCGGCCGTAGATCATCGCCATGCCCACCTGATGCGCCACCGGGCGCGAGAGCAGGTAGCTCATGCATTCCAGGCCACGCTTTACGTTCTTTGTAGGTACCAGTAAATGACTTTTCATGTGTTCACCTCTCTATTCTTCATAATTCATTATCTTGCAAGCCTTAGCTCCCCACCCCGATGGCATCGAGGAACTCGCGGGAGATTACTTCATCTTCTTTTGTCTCAGGCTCTTCCAAGAGGCTGGAATCCGCTTCTGAATTGGTATTCGGAAGCTGAGGCAGCTCATGGCCAATGGTGGTCAGCTGGCCAGTTGCTTTCAT
>CAYSGM010000199.1:414-922 GCA_964430595.1 uncultured Candidatus Cloacimonas sp. | reverse complement strand
CCCGCCTTCGTGGGTAAGTTCCTGCAGCAGCTCTGCGTCGCGCTTGATCCGCTTTTCCAGGTTTGCTTTTCGCTTCATCTCGGCGGTGTATTGTAGCTTTTGATCGGCAGATCCGCGCACTGTGGCCAGGGGATCGTGCTCGATGCGCAGCAGAGCCCGGCAGATCGGCTGGCGAGCTTCATCATAGACAAATACATAGCGATCATCCATCTGGTCGTAACGCACATAGACCTTGCGGCCAACGTAGTCAAACAGCGCTTCGTCGTAATACCACAGATCCCGCACCTTTACGCCACTGTGATCCAGCTTCTTCACTTCCTGAGAAAGCATCAGATACCATAGTTCATCCGGGTTGCGGCGCCGGCTGGCATCGATATGTTTGATCCCCTCTTGCCATACTTCCCAGGGCTTTTTGCCTCCGATGCCGTCGTGCGGCTCCATGCCATAGACAGCGATCATCCACCACTCCAAGAGGATCTTGGCTTCGGTTACTGTGAGCGTGATCCCG
>CAYSGM010000199.1:0-404 GCA_964430595.1 uncultured Candidatus Cloacimonas sp. | reverse complement strand
GCTTTTCATTGAGCGCCTGCAGGTGCTTCTCGTTGCGCATCAGATGTGCGGGTTTATCCCCGATGCTCGCGCCGCGATAGCCCGGCATAAAGCGCTCAAATCCCTCGTCCATGGTACCATAAAAGCGTTCCTGAAACGCCTTGCCAGTGGGGTTGTAAGGCAGGGAATTGAGGATCTCCAGCACTCCCGTGGCATAGATGTTTCCGCTTATCTCCGCAATCTCATCCCGCTCCAATTGCCGCATCTGCTCCCGCTGTTCCCGGCTCATTTTCTCGCCCTGCAAGCTCCTGTATGCCCTGCCATTGTCCCACTTGATATACAGCGGCACAAAGCCACACAAGGTGATTGCATTGCGATAGGCGCTGGCGATCACCCTGCGGTTTTCGCTAAAATCCAGGTCAAAG
>CAYSGM010000198.1:0-2934 GCA_964430595.1 uncultured Candidatus Cloacimonas sp. | reverse complement strand
CCCACCTTAACCCCTCTTTGTGGGGTCAAGGTGGGGTTTGATAGGGGTTAAGAAGCAAGCAAGAAACTTATAGAAGTAGGCTTGGAATAAATGGGGACTTGACATTTCTTTAAACAGCTTTAAGTTTATTAGTAAATCCGGTTTCTTGCAGCTTCGGCTGATATCTTGCAATACAAGGCAGTTAATAACGAAGCTACCGGCAGACTAAAAGAATAACTTCCCCAAAGGAGGAATAAATGAAAGTTGTCCATTTCGATCAGGTAGAACTGGAACCCGTATATGCCGAAGGTGCCGAGGGTGCCCAAATCAGATGGCTTATCGCGCAGAAAGATGGTGCACCAAACTTTGCCATGCGCATGTTCGAAGTAGCTCCCGGAGGTCACACCCCTTACCATCAGCACGATTGGGAACATGAGCTCTATTGCTTATCCGGAACCGGTGTGCTGGTAACCGAGCAAGGTGAGAAGCCTTTTTCCGCTAATGATGCCATGTATGTGGATCCGGGTATGCTGCATTCCTTTAACAACACAGGGACAGACACCCTTAAGTTCCTGTGCATGATACCTCATGAAGCACCGGTAGTAAAGAAAACCGTAAACCCCTTTGCGGACGAAGAAGCCAATAACTGCTAAGGATGAAATAAATGAACGAAAAGCAAAAGAAATACCTCTTCGATTTACTTGAAGTGGCAAGCCCCTCCGGTTACGAAGCACCTGCACAGGCAATCACCAGAGCCTTCCTAAAAGGAACTTGTGACGAAATCTCAGGCGATGTAAACGGTAATCTTATTGCCTATAAGAAAGGCAGTGGGAAATACAAGATTATGATCGTGGGTCATGCAGACGAAATCGGGTTTATCATAAACTATATTGATGAATCCGGCTATATTTATGTGAAGACCCTGGGCGGTTTCGACGTTAATCTGCTACCCGGTTTGCGGGTGGATATCCATCATGAAGGTAAGATTATCCGCGGTATCATCGGAAAGAAGCCCATCCACATGATGCGCGGGCAGGACGATGCTCCCAAATTGAAGATAGAAGACCTGTGGATAGATATCGGTGCCAAGGATAAGGCAGATACACTTACTAAAGTAGCAATTGGAGATATAATCACTTATAGCTCTCATATCGAGCATTTGAACGATGATCTCATCGTTAGCAAAGCCACGGACAATAAGGTGGGGGTGTATGTGGCGGCAGCCGTGATGCATGAGCTTGCCAAGAAGAAGATCAAAGCAAATTACTATGCAGTTGCCTCCGTAGGTGAAGAAACCACCATGAAAGGTGCCAGAACCAGTGCATTCCGGATTGAGCCGGATATTGCCATCGCTGTGGATGTAACCTTCACTTCCGATATCCCCGGTGCGGACAAACGTATCTATGGTGATGTCAGCTTGGGCAAGGGACCTACCCTTAGTCTGGGCGCAGCATTACATCCTGCCATAAATAACAAGCTGATTGAGCTTGCAAAAAAGCATGATATCCCGGTGCAAATTGAGATTGCTCCCTCCGGAACAGGAACCGATGCCGATGCAATTCATGCTTCCAGAACCGGAACAGCCACGGCAGTGTTGGGAATCCCGAACCGCTATATGCACTCACCCAACGAAGTGGTGTCCATCGGTGATCTCGATAAGGCGGTAGCCCTGTTAACCGAGTTTGTAAAGAGCGTGGATGATAAACTTGTCCTGGTAAGATAACAAGTTCAGTATGATATAACCGGAGTCCTTGCAATTTCTAAAAACCAAAGGACTCCGGTTGTCTTTTGGAGAGGCAATTCAAAAAAAACTGTTGACTCTTAGCCCCAGTCAGCAGAATTGACGCTAAATAGATGAATAGTTATTAAAATAAGGAGCTTACAATGGCGAAGAACTATCGCGGTAAAGGAATCACGAACCTTCCTAATCATGGTCGTGGAGAATGTCCCGTATGCCATCGCACCGGTATCAAAGTGTTACACGAGATAAAAACCGCAGATAAAACTGTGAAAGTGTGCAAAGTCTGCAAGGGCATCTCACCCGAAAAACTAAGCGCATAAACATATTAAGCGCTTTCGTATCAATAGCTTTAATGCTTTTCATAACGAAAGCGCGTTTTTTATTTAGATGAAAGCCCTCAAAGAACTCGGGCAGCATTTCCTGAATAGTATTGCAATTGCAGAAGATATTGCAGATTTAGGCGATTTGAATGAGGGTGATTATGTGTGGGAGATTGGTGCAGGCAAGGGCATCCTTACCGATGCAATTCTACGGCACCCGGTTAAGCTACGATCCTTTGAGCTTGATCGCAGGCTGTATGACGAACTGTCGGAACGGTATCAGGAACGGGTGGAATTTGTCTTCGGAGATGTTTTAAGAGCCGATTGGGAAAGCCTGTTCGCCAGTGATGGCTCACAGATTAAACTGATAGCCAATATTCCATATCAGATAACTACTCCACTGCTGGCGCGCTTGGAAGAACACCAAACCCATTTTAGCAGGATTGTTTTGATGGTTCAAAAAGAAGTGGCAGAGCGGTTAAGTGCCATAGCAGGAACCAAGAGCTATGCACCACTTAGTATCCGTTTACGTCTGCTGTTCAACATCAGCATTGCCATGCAGGTTGACCGCAACTGGTTTGATCCTGCTCCTAATGTGGATTCGGCTGTAATTGTCATGACTCCTCGGCTGGATAAGCCGATAATAAACAATCCGGCACTGTTTCACCGCTTGTTGATTGCTTCTTTCGCACATCGCAGAAAGACTCTGGCAAACAACCTTTTGCCCATGATCGGCAAGGATAAGATGCTGAAACTACAAGAGGCATCTCAGATGGATTTCAAGCGTAGAGGAGAGACTCTTGACGAAGCGGATTATATTCGCCTCAGCGATATTCTGGCTACTCTGTAGTTCTGCGCTCTTGGCTCAGACACAGGGATTGGATTTCTACCTGT
>CAYSGM010000197.1:0-2974 GCA_964430595.1 uncultured Candidatus Cloacimonas sp. | reverse complement strand
ATCATATTGTGCATCATTCTATCCGGCTTACACGCCCAGAGCGGGCTATTTCATCTGTCCTTTGACCAAAGCATTGCCTCTGCGGACAGTATTCTACGCGCCAATAACATGATTCTCAAGGGACTGAATGGCAATAAACTGGAATATGTGGAAATCCAGAAAAAATACATGAGCAGCATCCTGCTCTTTGTGAAGCCCGACACCAAAACTCTGATCGGCTGGAGCGTCAAATATCTGAAGACCAATACTTCCGAGATGGACTCGCTTGTACTCAACACCCTTGCCACCATCCATGGCGACAAAAACTATTACGATGAAGAGACCGACCAGTTGATCTGGTTTCTCACGGATAACCGCAGCGTGCACGTGATGTACTCCCCCGAACAGGAAATGATAGTACTCTATTACGACTCTTTTTACGACAAGCAATTCAAAAAAGAGGACGACAAGCAGTAGCCTTGCCTTGCCATAAATAATAGCACAAGCTCGATCTAGTATTACCCGTCGCCCTTGGTTTTGTGGAGAGCCCTACCCTCCGATCTGATATAACTGTTCTTACTTCTTTTGCCGTAGATCAGCTTCACTGGAAAGCCAAATCATTTGATAGAATCCCGGATGCTCTTCATAATCCGGAACCACGTGATAGATTCCATCTTCCCGCGCCAATACTCCCTCATCGACCAGTTCCCTACGGATCAGACAATAATCTTCGTAAATGCTACTGATGATGTCATTAATCTCGCGTTCCTGATACTTTTTACCAACCTCAAAGAGTTTGATAATCTCGAGGTAGATGGTCCAGCGCTTCTTGTTTTGAGAGGGCAAACGCGTCACCTTCCCGTCCTGCATATAGGTGCTGAGTACTTTCTGCTTCCAAATCCGCAATCGATCTTCATCGGCAGGGGTTTCCTGGGGCAATATCTCTATAATCTTCATTTCTAAGATCTCCTGTTTTAAGTGATAAACACTATAGTATTGTTGTTTCGTGGCATACACCACTCCCGCTTGCTGCAGCTTCTTCAGATGAGCGGAAACGGTGGATACTGCCAATTTGAGAGCTTCTGCAATGTCCTCCACACAATGAGGCTTGCTGCGAAGCAGGTTCACAATCTGTAATCTCGAGTCATCTGCTAGCGCTTTAAATAATTCTAGTGCTTTCATTTACACCATCCATATCGATATATAGCGAAACATATCCGGCTTGTGAATTCTTGTCAATCTATTTCTACGGATAACGAAATAGACAGCATAATAAACCCTGATGATAGCTTCATAAACCGCTGTGGTAAGTGTTTACACTAGACTGCTAACCACCGATAACTTCGACCATGGCTCGCTGTAGAAGTAAGCTCTCGCAACATCCTCTTGCCTCTCACTTGCTGCGCCTTGCTAGCAGACGCCACGTTTTAGCCTGCGATTGACCTGCCAAAGCAGGCTGATCACAGCTTGAACCATCGCACCGCCCCAGAAAGCGGAGCAGGGGGACTCGTAAATAATCATTTCATACACTGGCACCCCAACCCCGAGACCGTCGTCATTCCAAACTCGATTTGGAATCCAGAAGAAGTAGTTAAAGTGGTACGTGTTTAAACAACAGCGCATTAATCACTGATATGAAAAGACCTGGATGCCAGCCTGCGCTGGCATGACGACCCATTTTGACATCGAGTCAAGGTTAAGCAGTGCTTGGTGTCGCCCTAGGGGGCTCAGTTGTGTGTTCGCATATGACGAGGGTCTGCGTGCCTGCGGCACTCCGAACCCATCGCTATCGGATTTCGCCCTTAGGGGCTCAGACTTTAACAATGGGCAAGCATGCATTTAACAGAACTGAGTCAACATAATGAGCCAGATGAAAGTAGAATAGTAACACGGATTTTACGGATACAACGGAATAACACGGATTGGGTTAATGAACGTTAAAGCCATGGGATATAATGATATGTGTCGCCCTGCCGGGCTAACTTTGTCAACAAGCTGAGCCCCTGAGGGCGAAATCCGATAGCGATGGGTGTGGAGCGAAGCGGAACCCCTCGTAACGTTTATATGAATTATGATTTAGCCCCATAGGGCGACACCAAACACCTCATGTTACCAAATATTGTCTGAGGTAATCTCCTTTGGTGAAAGCCCCAGAGGACGAAATCAAAAACCTTATATTATCAGTTATTGTCCGGGATAATCTCCATTATAGAAAGCCCCTGAGGGAGACAAAAACCCGTTTGGAAGGCAAAAGAGGGCTAAAGGAAACACATCGCAGCTATCCAATCAACACTACAGTGTCTGAAGCCACCGCCTATCTTGTGAAACCACGATAAACGGGGATAACCAACTGAATGGATAAACGGTAAAGGCCATTATACTGTTAATCTTGGCTCAACTCATCTTCCTTTTTTGCGAAGTATTAATCTCCTAACCAATATAAATATTACGATGATAGCTGCCACAGCAACACTGACTATTCCAATTACATCTAAAACTTTCAATAAAGATTTATCAAACCCTAATAAATACAATATCAGGTTTAGCACACCTATTCCTATAAGCCAAAACCCGCATATTTTCAGCAACACGTATTGTTTCTTATTCATTATTGTCACTCCTGTTTATCTTCTCTTAAGGTTAGCATTTGGCTAAAAATCCTATGCTAACACTAATTCTGTCAATCTGAATTCTGGAAGTTAATTAATCAGCCAAGCCTAAACAATGATCACCCTTTTTTTTTGTCCTTTGATATTAATACCCATCTGAATATCATGACTAAAACCATAAGGACGAAACTGACTGAAGATATGATACTCATGCCTTTAGATAGGGCTTCATTGACAGTGGACATGGATGCAAGGGTCAGCAAAAAGCCAACTACTGCAAGCACTACTGCTATAACACCAAGATATTTGTACTGTTGTTTGTTCACCTGATTTCTCCTATTCAGTTATAGTGATAAGTAACGTTTATATGAAATATGATTTAGCCC
>CAYSGM010000196.1:0-3016 GCA_964430595.1 uncultured Candidatus Cloacimonas sp. | reverse complement strand
TAACCTGTAACCTGTAACCTGTAACCTGTAACCTGTAACCTGTAACCTGTAACCTGTAACCTCAATAATACAAGTCTCTTTTTCCTGCTTTCATCTCTGCCAGTTTCCCTATCACCGAAGCTTTCATTGTGGCATCTTCAATTTTACCTGTTTCTTTCTCAATCAATTGCAATCCGGCTTGCAGGGTGCGGTCACTGGAGAAATCGTAGAGGTATTCTGCAAAAGTTAGAAGTGCATTAGGGGTGCAGAAACGCTTCACAAAACCGGGAACGGCAAATTCCATAAAGTGTTCCCCCGTTCTTCCGGCTCTATAACAGGAAGTGCAGAAGGAAGGAATGTATCCCCCTTGTGATAGTTCATAGATTACATCATCAAGGCTGCGGGTGTCGCCCAGCACGAACTGGCTTTTCTTTTTGGATTCCTCGTCCTTATGGGCATAATCACCCACTCCAATGCTACTCCCGGCATCAATCTGTGATACTCCATAACGTAGGATTTCATTGCGTATGGCAATAGGTTCCCTTGCTGTAAGGATCATACCCGTGTATGGGACACTTAGCCTCAGGATAGCTACCAATAGCTTAAAATCATCATCAGAAACCTGATAAGGGGGAGCTGTAGTATAATCCGTTCCATTTGCAGGCTCAATCCTCGGGAAGGATATTGTATGGGGTCCCACTCCAAAGCGTTCTTCTAGATGTATAGTGTGGTATAGCAAGCCCATCACCTCGAAACGCCAGTCATACAATCCCATTAACGCACCAATACCCAAATCGTCTATTCCTGCCTGCATGGCTCTGTCCAAGCCATCCAAGCGCCACAGAAAACTACTCTTGGGTCCCTTGGGATGAAGCTTTTGATAGCTTGCTTCATGATATGTTTCCTGGAAAATCTGATAAGTTCCTATCCCTACGGATTTCACAGTACGGAATCCCTCGATATCCATAGGTGCTGCGTTGATGTTCACACGGCGAATCTCGCCTTTCTTATACTTGGTATCATACACGGTTTGCACAGTTTCTGCAATATATTCCGGACTATACATCGGGTGTTCGCCATACACCATAATCAGGCGTTTATGTCCCGTTTCAACAAGAGCTTTGGTTTCCGCCACCAGATCATCATGGCTAAGGGTAGCACGGTGGCAATCTTTGTTCGAGATGCGAAAGCCGCAATACACACAATCATTTATACACTCATTGCCTACATACAGCGGGGCAAACAGCACAATCCGGTTACCGTAGATGCGTTCTTTCAGCTCATGTGCACCTTCCAGAATAAGCTGGCGTAACTCGGGATCTTTCACACTGATTAAAGCTGCAGTTTCATCAGGATTCAAGCGGTGTTTATCCAAAGACTTGGCAATAATCTCTCTGATTCGACCTTCGCTGGCGTTTTTCTGAGCTGCTAGCAGGGCTTCAATCTCACCTGTGGGGATAAAAGAGCGAACTCCTTCAATGCTAATCTTCATGTATGTCTCCTTTTTCAATCTTCAATGTTTGTGCTTTCACTTTTACGGATTTAATCTGTCCAAGCTTACCGGAGAATGCACCCATTTCTGCAATACTCAGCTCCATTATCAAGAATATCACGGAAACTCCCCAATCGCGCATGGGATAACCAACCCTAAGCAGGATGTTGGAGGCATAGCTGTGCAAAAGTTCTGAAACGGGATGGAAGGCATGTTCGACATCTTCCACGATTATGCTTACTACATGGCGTTTACTTGGCATCACAAACAATCCTTTGGCTTGCGTGAGGAAGATACAGTGGAGGCATACTGAAGGCGAAAAGAAGCTTTTCACCCTTGATGCCAGACATAATCTCTCATCGCAGGTCTATCTTTATCATTAAGCTCAAACATTTGCACCTTCTCAAAATTGGCAAGAGAAAAAACTACCTTGACAGATATGCTATGGTGGTGTTTGGTGACACCATGTTTGTAACCTCTTGTTATCTTTACCATTAAACGAAGCAGAAACTATATGAAAAAAATAACGATACTGATCCTGACCTTATGCGTAGCACTGCCTTTTTTTGGAGATAACTTTAGTTGGTTTTCCCAGAATGATTCGCGTTGGAATAAAGAACGCCTGGGCAGTGGTGGCTCATCTATTGGAAGCAGCGGTTGTGTGCTAAGCTGTTTATCTATGCTTCTGAATGCAGAAGCCTCAAATCCCTATATAACGCCGAACCGGCTAAATGACTGGTTGCAGCAGAATGGCGGTTATGCCGGAACAGATATGCGCTGGCAAATACCGGGACAAATTGATGGCAGTGGTCTAGGCTTGGAACTTGTTGCGCAGAGCACTAAGCGTAACGACTGGGAATTTCTCTCCGAGCAAATAGATAAAGGCAATAAAGTGATTGTTAAGGTTGCAGGAAGACGCAGCCATTGGGTGCTGGTTACCCAAAGGAACGGCGACTTTGATAAAGCTGCATCATATCTTGTAAATGATCCCGGGATGGAGAAATTCGAGCAACGCACTCTTGCTCATTTTGGGGGATTCCGCTCTGCCCGCTCATACTCCGGAAATTGGCTTGATGAAGAAGCCTTTGATCTGGAAAGCGAAATCAATGTGGTTCCAGTGCAAAACGATGAATACTTCTTATACGATATAAACAACCTTCCTCACCCCGCAGATGTGTATGTAACCCTAAAAAACAAGCTAGCTGTTGGGATATCGGGATACTTCATTCTTGGGCTGTTCGATGACGAAGGCAAGTATCTGCGCACGGTGGATTACGAACAAGCTTCGGTTGATGCCAGTGGTTCTGTCGATCTGCTTTATGAGCTTCCAGACGTATCCCCGCTTAATACCGATAAGCAAAAGCTACGGATTGTTTACAGCAAATACTTCTCTGATGTCCCCTCAATGAATGATACCACCCCGCTTACAGACAAAGGAGTCATAAACCATACAAACGTTACCGGACAGTAGTGATCTCATATCTTACACCCCTCCCACACAATGGCTACACTGTATTCATACACCTCATACGGTATAGTTAATCA
>CAYSGM010000195.1:0-3078 GCA_964430595.1 uncultured Candidatus Cloacimonas sp. | reverse complement strand
GCAGAACCTATCCGCAAGAGTGGCTATGGGGAATATCTGCTCAGGCTGGTTGAGTATTAGAAGATCAAGCAAATGCAACCAGAATTGGAGATAACAAAATGAAAGCAATAATCTTCCCCGGACAAGGCTGCCAAAGACAGGGCATGGGTAAAGAACTCTATGAAACTAATCCCAAAGCTCGGGACATGTTCGAACAAGCAAACGAGATCCTGGGCTGGAGAATCTCCGATATCATGTTTTATGGAGATGAACTTGAGCTAAACCAAACCAAAAATACTCAACCGGCAGTTTATCTATATTCTACGATATTGGCATTGACTCAAGGCAGGATCAAACCGGATATTGTCTGCGGACATTCGTTAGGCGAGTACTCGGCTTTGGCTGTGTGCGGAGCGCTTAGTTTTGAGGATGCTTTGGTGCTGGTGTTGCACAGAGCCCTCATTGCCCAAAAAGTTTGTGAGAACCAGGAAACTGCCATGGGAGCTGTAGTTGGTTTACCGGATGGCTACGTATTGCGCAGAATTGATGAGCTATCCTCTCAGAGTGGTGAAAGTATATATGTGGCAAACTTCAATGGTCCCGGACAGATTGTGATCACCGGATCCAAGCAGGGCGTGAGACTAGCCTGCAAAAGTTTTAAGGCAGAGGGCGCCAAGAAGGCTGTGCCACTCAGCATCTCCGGCTCCTTTCACTCTCCATACATGAAAGAGGCAGAAATTGAGCTGGGAGAGATCATCAGTTCAATGGAGTTTTCTGCTCCCAGATGCCCTATCGTTCAAAGTGTGGATTGTGAAGTAAACACAGATACACAGAGGATCAAGAAAAACCTGATAAGCCATATCACAAACACGGTGAATTGGACAAAGATGCTAATGACCTTGACAGACTTTGGAATAAATGAGTTTTATGAGTCAGGACCTGACGATACACTAAAAAAAATAGTAGCAAGGATGCGGCCGGATGCTCTGGTGACATCTTTAGCCTAATAAATAAGGAGATAACAATGGACATCAACAAGTTTATAGCACATTTCGCCGAGCAGTTTGACGATACCCCTATGGATGATTTTCAAGCTGACACTAAGTTTCGGGATCTTGAGGAATGGGACTCGCTATCCGCTCTTTCTGTGATTGCTATGATAGATGAGGAGTATGAAATCCAGATTACGGGAGCAGACTTAAGAGGAGTTGCCACAATAAAAGAGCTCTTTGATATAGTTGCTTCAAAGCTCTGAGGACTTGAAGATTATGAATACTAAGAGTCGCAATGACAATCGGGAGGGCTGCTGATGGCTCTGCTCAGTTTCAAAGGTCTTGGTATTTCTGCGATTGCTGCTTGTGTGCCAAGTCACAAAGTCATAAACAGAGAAGTTACTGAATATTTTAGTTCTGAGGTAGTGTCATCAATTGTTGATGGGACTAAGGTTTATGAAAGAAGACAAGTAGAAAGCAATATATGTGCTTCTGATCTAGCAGTTGCCGCGGCTGAGAGACTGTTTTTGGACAACAATATTGACAAAGATGATATTGATGCACTTATTTTTGTATCTCAGACCCCTGATTACAGAATGCCTGCTACGGCTTTTCTAATACAGAAGCGTCTTGGGCTATCGGAACATGTGTTTGCCTTTGATATCAACTTAGCATGTGCAGGCTTTGTTCAAGGTCTGTGCTTGTCCTACAGCTTACTGTCAAACAACGGGATATCTAAAGTTCTATTGCTTAATGGGGAAACACGGACTAGAGTATATTCGAAGAAAGACCGAAGAGGAGCTTTTCTGTTTGGTGATGCTGCTGGGGCCGCCATAATTGAGCGATCTGATATGTATGGATATTCTCATTTCTCCATCGGATCAGATGGAGGATTTGCTGATCTTGTGATGATTCCCGGGGGCGGGTATAGGAACCCTAGCTCTTCGGAAACATTGAAAGAAAAAATAGCAGACAGTGATGGCAACATTCGCTGTGATGAGCATAGCCATATGGCCGGTGAAGATGTAGCCAGCCTGTTCATACGAGTTATGCCAAAGCATATTAAATCATTGCTAGAGAGTACAAATACCAGCATGGACTCTATTGACTACTTCATACTTCATGAGGGTAGCAACTTCCTCGCATCGTTCATTAAAAAGAAGCTGAAGTTACCAGAAGACAAAACTCCCTCAATTCTATCAAAGTATGGAAACACATCATCTGCATCAATTCCACTAAACATTGTTAGTGAGTTGAATAGTAAGTTGATGGGAGAGAAAAGACTGTTGCTGACAGCTTTGGGTGCAGGCATGACCTGGGCAACTGCTATACTAGACACCAAAGACATGAAAGTAAGCGATATGGTGGAGTTATAACAATATGGAGAGGAACTATCCTTTTTCTCTGGCTAAGAAGTTGATTCTCGTTACAGGGGCATCCTCCGGAATAGGGAGAGCCTGTGCCATCCAGTGTGCAAAGATGGGGGCAAGGCTTGTCATCACTGGTAGAAACCAGAATAACCTTCAGGAAACTTTAACAAGCCTAACCGGTGATAATCACGTGCTTTTCCCTGCAGACTTAACAGATGAGAATTGCATGCATGAGCTAGTTGAGGCGACTCCTGCTTTGGATGGATTGGTTCTAAATGCTGGGATGAATCCAAAATCGCTGGTCAAATTCATCAAACATGACATGCTTGAGGAAGTGTTTTCCACAAATGTGTTCAGTCCGATACTACTTGTCCAGAGCTTAGTAAAGAAGAAGAAAGTCAATAAGGCAGCGTCTATAGTTTTTATGTCATCAATATCAACCTCTTACGCATCAGTATCAAATTCGTTGTATTCTGCATCAAAAGGGGCAATAAACTCTTTTATGAAGGTGCTTGCTTTGGAGTTAGCTCCCCAAAAGACACGGGTAAATGCCATTCAACCTGGCATGGTCAGGACAAGGATGATGGAAGCTTATGCCATACAGGAAGAGCTGGAAGCATGGGAGAAATCTTATCCCCTGGGCAGATTTGGCGAACCCGAAGACATCGCTAATGCTTGCGTTTATCTTTTATCTGAAGCTGCCGCATGGGTTACCGGCACCATTCTGACAGTGGATG
>CAYSGM010000194.1:0-3179 GCA_964430595.1 uncultured Candidatus Cloacimonas sp. | reverse complement strand
TGCGCCTTGCTGATCTTCCGCCGGGCAAGCTCCGCCCGAATCTCATCAGCACTTAGTATTTTTTCACTTTTCATTTTCACCTCTCTATGTTAGTGATTGATTGACAAAATATGAAAGGCTCCAATGTGTGAAAAAAGTCGTACAGTATGGTATGGGGTGCGGTCAGATAAACGAAAGGAGCCAATATGGAACATGAATTCAAACTTCCGGCCGTTGAAGAGACATTGTTTCTTCTACTTGGAATACTGGCAGAGAAAGAAGGCATAATCAAGAAAGACTCCACATGGATCAACTATGTGTGGGGTCGGATTTCCGATCTGGATGAACAGATAACCGAAGCCGTTGCCCAAGGCGCACAGCTTTTAAAAGAAGAGGCAGCGAAATAACCTGATCAGATGTCCGCAACCCCTTACCTTTGTTGCTAAGCTGGAATATTTTCTCACAACTGATCCGGCTTCCCTTTGCCATGAGCAGCCCCTCTTTCTTCAACTTCTTTCGAAACTCTGCCAGTAGCCTGTCATGATGCACTTCATTGCGATAATTCGCTCGTGCTGCCGCTTCGTGCAAATTTGTAAAAACGGCATTCAGCCTCTTTGCAAGCGGCAGGATGCCGCTTCTACTCTCGTCTTTTTGAACTTTGTCCTTGACATTCATTTCATCACCTCATTTTGTAGACTTAGGTTATAGGGACAAGGTACGCAGTTATGGTGTATTTGTCAAGAACTAAATACGTAAAAATGGTGTATTTATATGAGTGAAGTATCAGAAAGACTCCTAAGTATTCGTAAACACATGGGTTTAACGCAAGTCCAATTTTCTAAAAAAATCGGAACTTCCCAGAATGTGTACACCAGATATGAGACCGGGAAGCTTGATTTACCGGACACTTTGAAGAGTAGTTTACACCATATTGGAGTAAACCTCAACTGGCTTCTCACCGGTTCCGGTCCCATGTTCCAGGAGCTGCAGCAGGTAGATGCTTCGTTTTTGGGAGATACGATATCGGTGCCGATAGTGGGCGAGATTGCGGCGGGCGAGCCTGCGGAGGAGATTTATGAGGAGCCGTGGAAGGTGGTGGATTTGCCGCGGGGTTTGCTTTCGTTTGCGCCGCCTTATATGGTTTTCCGGGTGTCGGGGGATAGTATGTCGCCCTTTGTATTGCCTGGTGATCTGGTGGTATGTTCGCGTGATTGGCGTGAGGTGGATGTATGCGGCAAGATAATGGCGTTTCGGTGTGAGGATGGCATCACGCTGAAGAAGCTGGTGGAGGATTACAAGCGCAAAGTCACCATGCTGGTGCCGCTGAATAGTCATTACGAGCCTATGATCTATACTGAGGGGGATGCGGATATCGTGATGATCGGGATATTGGATTTGTGCATCAGAAGGTATAATAGGTAGTTATGAGTTGTTAGGGATGCATAATGAATCAGGATGACCATATGAACAGAATAATTAAGGAGCACTAAATGTCGAAAAAGCTAATGTGTTATTCAATTGATGTAAAAAGGAAGAAGGATAAGAAGCTTGTTGATCTATATAGCTTTGATGACAAGCATGACCTTCTTGTAGTATTTAAAAACTGGATGTCGGAATTAACTGAAGAACCGTACTCCATTGGCGATAAGGTTGTTTGTTTGGATACGAATAATTTATTCGCGGTCGAACAGAGGTCAATTGTCGGGCAACTTTCTACAGGGCGAACAGGAACTGGCAGTGTGATAAGAACAAAAGAAGGAGAAGTTAAAACAGAGAAGCAGACAACTGATATAGACGAGATTAAGTTATTTTTCATGATTCACATTCCCAAGCCTGGCAAAGGGGGGGTTATCATATGCCAGGATCACAATGGGTTAAACCCATTTCAATGTATGAGAAGCTTTCTGCGTAATAAGTTCCAAGCTTCCTTTGAGGATTACTCTATCATCATAAAACCCATAGTTTTCAAAGAGATTATCGATAGTTTTTTAAAAGAAGGTCAGCTAATAGCACTTGAGTTAAAAAGAAGGATGCGTGATCCTGAAGAGATTGATAAAGTTAGTCCAGACAAAAACCAGTTTAACTATCCTTTTATCTCTCACGTATATACTCCAGATCCTAAAGTAAAGCACTTAAAATACTCAATTGTTAAGGATATGAGTAAGATATACGAACAGGAAGGAGGTGAAAAGAGATACTTAAATATTGAATTTGAACAAGCCAACCTCACTCTATCAGTAGGAGACAAGACGCGAAAAATCAATATGGAGAAAGTGTATTCTCGCGCAAATATATGGCCTCTTGCAGATGACATATCTCTTGACAAGAATCGTATTCCAGTTTACGAGGAAGTAAAGACGGAAGCATTTGATCTATTAAAGGATATCTTGCCCTAAGAAGGAGGTGTTGTCATGAAAATACCACTAAAAGCTATTTATCAAAGACAGCTTTTAACTTACGAACCAAAAAACACAAACAAGAAAGGGTGGCGAATCTGTACAATGCAGATCATTCCATTTTTTATCTCAGTGATATTGTGTTTTAACTTGGGATTCAAGATACCATCTAACGTGGTAGATACCTTAGTAACAGTAATGTCGATATTTATCCCATTGTTGTTTACAGCCTTAATATCGCTCCACGATACACGACAGAACCTTAGAGTACGTATAGATATGCACAAATCAGATACCACTAACATCGATTATTTACTTCAGAAATACGAGCAACTAGCAGATAACGTATCATTTATCCTTGCTGTTTCAATCATAGAACTGATAGTTTTGCTTGTAATGCTTTTCTGCCCAGGTTCCCTCGTTCAGAATCTCAGTGCTTTTTGGTCATGGTTTACGAAGGCCTTAGTTAGTACAATCGTAGTTTATCTGTTACAGATTATACTGTTTCATATCGTTTTCGTTATTGAAAGGTTGGCTTCACTCGTAAAAGTATCAAACTAAATGATAGACAGCACATAATCCATCCCCGGCTAATCCCCGGGGCTTTTTTATACCCTCAACTCTCAACTCTCAACTCATAACTCCCCCAATCACTTACAAACAATCGTGCAGATATGCACAGCAAATTTGACAGCTTTTAGCCCTCTGGCACCATGGCTTTAGCTTGTGCGCGCCCCCAAAAAGCCGCCCAAGTCAAAGGAGTAAAAATGGCAAAACTGAACAAAGTCAGTGTGGCCTACATCA
>CAYSGM010000193.1:0-3199 GCA_964430595.1 uncultured Candidatus Cloacimonas sp. | reverse complement strand
ACGGACGTTCTCTGCATATACGTCTATGTTCCCTGCCCCGACTTCACCGACCTGTGCTTCACAGAATTGGCAGAAGAAGGGTTGCGGATCATAAACATCTGTGCCGAGTGCGGTGAAGCGTTTGAGTTCTGCCCGTTAAGTGCGGGGGAAAATTAAAGGAGGGAAGACATGAACACATATACAATCAGCGAAGAATCTCTTTTACAGTGTTTGGCAAGGGCATATTGTCACGATGGTAACACGGATAAGGTGGTTGATACCGACCTTATAATGGCAATGTTGGAGGAAATAAAGAATGCTTGTAACAACGGGGGAGAAGGATGAAATACTGTGAAGATTGTCGGTGGTTTGATAAGACTGGAGGTGTGGCTATCTGCACTAATGAAAAAGAAGAAAAGAATCACGAATTAAGCCCAGTGTATAGACCGACAAACAGATCGTGCAACTGGTGTAGAACATTCGGCAACTGTGGCCCCGAAGGGAAATTGTGGGAGGGGAAAGAATGATATTCGCAAACTGGCAGGAGTTCTTTCATCAGGTGGCACAATTAGATGAATTGTTTGACAGACGCTTAACAGAGGAAGAACGCTATCAGCATTTCAAAGCAAGGATCCTATCAGAAGTTGTAGCAAAAGAGACAATAACTTATTTCGGTGACATCGTGGGAACAAAAGTGTATGAGTTGGGGGAGAAGGAATGAACCTAGCGCAATGCCGTATGTGCTTGAACGAAGATACCTGCGAGTTTCCGGTACACGACTGCAGACCACGCATCTTCCAATCAAGGGGCTACCATATCGACCTTGAGATATTTGAATCATTTAGGTGTACCGAAGAAGAATTAGAACAGTTCAGAAAGCAAAAGGAACAAAGACGGGTGAACCGCACCCATTGAAGAACTACATAAACATCCCAGAACCCATAGCATCAGATACCAGAATAAAGTGTCCAGCAAGGGTACTCTATGGCTTCATCCTCAAAATACACTCAATGAACAAGAACGGCTGTTTTGCTCAAAATGAATACTTCTGCAAGCGCATAGGTATCAAAGATCGTATGCTTACCGAATACCTCAACCAACTGGAACATATGGGCTACATCAAGATATACAGGCGCAGAGACAAGGAACACCGCATTGTCTCCCGCAGACTTGTCCCTTTAATCAAAATTGCAGAATAATGCCGAGAAAAGAAGTATTAATAAAACAAATACTACAAGCGTTAAGTTAAAACACCGTATAAGCCCTACAGACAAGGGTTTAGACATGAATCAAAAATGCAGAAAATTGCAAATTTGAAAATATCAATGATAACCCAAGTGACTTCTAAAAAATCTGCAAAAATTCGGAAGGTACCTACATGGGGGAGAGTGGCCGCGCCAATTCGCCCCCTCCCCACCCCCCTCTCTTTGTAAATAAACACGTATCATCTTTTTTTTCCTGGTTTCACAAACTGAATGAAGAAAGTTAACATAAATATTATTATCACGCCCCTAGCTCATACTCTATCAATTTGCATAGTACAGCAATATCATACACTTACATAACAAGCATGACATACTATACAGTATGTTGCCTTGTGAAATGGCATAAATGAGCTATTGTATTACATAGCTTGCATGGTGATACAGGTATCATGTGAGTCTGGGACATAATCACGTATTAATAGTACACATATAATGCCGACCTTACCGTTAACCTTAAAACCTTATAGGTTAACAACCACACCATTACTCATAGCTCATTTATTAGCCTCCCTGTTAACTATCCTCTTATCAAGGTTAACTACTTTTCTTTACACTCCATCTCTTTATTATCATTACCTTATCTGTTAACCGGCGATACACCCCAATATGTAGCGGTTGTATTTTTCCATCTAAAATGCTAAAATCACCTTAGGGATTAGGTACTGCATTTCAGTATGGAGTGCCGAAAGCAAGAGGACAGTGGGTTGTGAGGGCGAATCACAATACCGCTGTTTTTCTTATCCTGCTCACATTACGCACCGTTCCTTCGATGCAACATATGAGTTTTGATGGTTAACAAGATTGTATGCAAGATTTGTAAACTATCCCGACAATGAGTCGGATTATCTTACCTGTAAATTATTTTGAAAATAAATGCATTATTCCCTTGACAACTACAGTGTATAGTATATACTGTATAGTATGCAGTTGATAACAATAAAGGAGGTTTGACAGTGAAAAAGATTTACAAACATATTCCATTAGACGGTCTGCCGGTTGCTGAGCCGTATGTGTCTAATCTACAAGGTTTAGGTACTGACAGGAAGGCGGCTTTATTACCCGATGGGCGCATTGTAGAACAGTATTTATCTCATGGATGGATGGTACAACAGTTTGCCTATACAAAGGATGAATTAAGCGTTTACAGAACTGAGAAACACGGCAATTATAATGAATTTTAAAGGAGGCTTTATGAGTGCATCTGAATTAATCAAGCTGGTAGGACAAAAGACAGGTAACAAGGACACGGCAGGGTTGAACATCGAAGGTCTGACGGTCCACGTAAGGCTATTGGACGTTAAACAGGTATTTGGTCGGGTTGATGTTCTCGTAACTCCGGTAAATGGTGCCGGTCAGAAATGGGTACAGTCTGATAAACTGGTGAAGATATGATGAGTCTAGTAAAACCCATTATTAAATCAGATCATCCTTTACGCCTTGTCTATACCCACATGATGAGTCGATGCTACAACAGGGAAGATAAAAACTATTGTAGATATGGAGAGCGTGGAATAAGAGTATGTGACGATTGGGTATATGACAAGAACTCTTTCTTCAAGTGGGCTTTACCCTTATGGTGTAGCAAACTACAGCTCGATAGAATAGACAATGATGGGAACTACGAGCCCGATAACTGTAGGTTTACCACTTCCAAAGAGAACATACGAAACAGCACAATTTTTATCTATATTGAAAAACGCAAAGAGATAGTAAGCGAGTACCTTCAAGGTAAAACAGTATCACAAATAAGCCGATCTCAGAATGTTTCAAGACCTACCATCTATTCTATATTAGCGGAAGAAAACATCTATAGACCGCAACACAGCACTTTACAGCTTATGATTGATAAGCAAACCGAAAAGGAGGGCAAATAAAATGAAATATATCATTAATGAATTGAGTAAGGATTAAACCCCCTGTTGCTATCGGCAGGAGATGCCGACCTGAGCTGTAAC
>CAYSGM010000192.1:0-3247 GCA_964430595.1 uncultured Candidatus Cloacimonas sp. | reverse complement strand
CTGAAGTGTATAAGTGGCTTAGCAACCTACTGAATGAAAAGCTGATAAGCAGTGAGAAGTTGGTCGGCTGTCTGAAGACCAATAAATGGGTGCTGGTAAACAAGGCTGGCATCGAAGATGTTTTGATGCCTGAAGATGTTTTGATCTGTGATGCCTCGTCAATATTGAAACACAGCTTTTACGTGCCATCCCTATCCATTCCTGAAAACCTAACGAAGATGGACATTGGATTCCTGCGCTCGCTACCCGAGACTTCCGATGATCTACGCGGTGTATGCCAGGCGATATTGGAGTCTGGCACAAGTGATGAGGATTCTTACATCGCTTTGTATAAAATGATTGCAAAGCTGCTAAGCGATGACGAGTTAAAAGAAATCTGGGTAGAAGAAGCTAGCAATAACCCTCTTATATTGACGTTTCGGGATAAGAAAAGGCTCAGTAGTCTTTATGGACTCTTTATCGGTAATGATGAATACAACGATGATTTATCGAGTAACTTACTATGCCTAAAGAAGACAGAACTACCCAAGATAGTTGAAAACCTTTATTTGAAACTGGGCGTTGAGACTCTGCCTAACATTCGCCATCTCTATTACGCCATATCGGAATTTGAGGAAAGTGGAGATCCCAAAGAGTATCGCAAATTGGTCGATCTCATTACAAAATTCGTAGATTCGGACATCTCTGAAGTATCAATAAATCCTGGCAGACTGAAAGTCAAGACTTTAGCAGGGACTTACAATGAGATATCCAGCTGCTATAATGCATCATCGCTGATTACAAGTGGATCAGTTATCGAGGGACAAGAGGCTCTGGTTGATATCAATGATGCATCTACCAGGAAGTTGGTCGATTGGATACAAAAAATCGAGCCTTATTACCCAAAAGAACTTCAAAGTTATGCAGATTATTCGATACAAAGCCAGGATGATCCAAACCTTTTACAACAATACGAGGCCGTACTTGATGCATGGGTACAGCTTCTCTCTGACCTTAACAGAGAGGATTCTCTGCTTATTGAAAAACTCAATGAGCGAAGTATCGGGATAGAACCTGTCGAGATTCAAGTTAAAACTGCAAACTACATGGAAATAAAGGCCAGTGCTGGAACCACAAAGGTAACAATTGTATCAAATGACCAGCATTGGTTTTGTAGCTCAGAGAGAGGCACAGGAGCAATAATAATCAAACCATCGTCTGTTATCGATTATCAGTTCATTGACAGCGCCATGACGAAAGAACTGCTTTTCCAGATTGGAATAGATACATCGAAAGACGAATATAACTGTGCTATCTCAATTCTGCAAGATTACTTAGAGCGTCCATCGTCTACACTTAGAAGAATCTCAAAAGATAAAAAGGATTCTTTACTTGTTCTCTATAAAAATGAGGTAGCCGATCCAGAATTCAACGAGAAATACAGTACCTATGTAAATTCTTCAAAGCGTATACAGCAGACTCTTATTGATCAACTCTTAGGCATAGCATCAGAAAACTACCTCAACGAAAGGAGAAAAACGATACTAGGGCATGGGTACGATAAGAATTCCATTGTTACAGAGCTCCTTCAGAATGCAGAAGATGCCTATAAACAGGCTAATCTACTTGGGATGGAAATACCCGAGGTTCCTTATTTCTCAATCCTTGTATCAGAGAACTCAGAAATTAAACTGATATCGGTTGAATACCAAGGCAGACCTTTTAACTACTATAAACACCATGGTAAGGCAGATATATCATTTAAGCAAGACATCGAAGGCTTACTAAGATCATCAGGAAGCTTTAAACCCCATGCAAACAAAGCCGCTGATCCATCAAATGCGGCAATAGGTAAGTTTGGACTAGGTTTTAAATGCGTATATCTCATTACTGATAGTCCCGTTATTCACTCCGGTCATTGGCATTTTATGATCAATCATACTTGCATACCTGAAGAGATAGCTCCCCCAGAGAACTGGTCGCCTAAGAAAACGAGAATTGAGCTACCTATAAATGCTTGCGATATCACCAATGATATTGATGTTGACTCCATCTGGAAATTGCTGCCATTTCTACACCACATTTCTGAAATAGAAGTAGTGGTAAATGAAGAAAAGAGCCTGATTACCCGAATTGAGAAGCCAGTCCAGTCCAGCAACGACATGCTTATCACTTCCAACGAGATTAGCATTGACGATAATTCAGTATGCAGATTCATAAAAATCAGCCGCCAACATGCCCAGTTAGCTTTACTTTTAGATGAGGCAGAAAAGCCTCTCAGATGGCTATCTGAGTTTGAAAATGACTGTTATTCTTACCTTCCCTTGAATAGTAGGCTGGATTTCGGCTTTGCTGTATCGAATCAATTCAGCATCCAATCCGGCAGAACCCATCTACTTAAGGATGAGGAAAACACTTCTCGCAGCGATGAAATCAAGCATTTGATCCTTCCTCTAGTAGAATATCTTGAAAGCCAGTATGAAGACAATGTAGGCTTCTGGAGAGGCTTTTGGGAAGTGTTCAAGTATGAAAGTAGCGGTCCAGAGACGGAATGCATCAAAAGAGATATTGCGGAATCATTAACGAGTACAATGCAAAAGCTCCCAATCATTCCGACATTATCCAGTTTGGTAAGCATAACAGACTGTAATAGGCTATTCTACTTCTCCGATGAGGTTTTGTCATCAGTTAGAGAAGTAATTGTGAAAAGCCGTATTAGTCTTAATGGAACAGTAATAACCCCAGGAAATACTGCCGAAATAGATACCATAACTAGGCTTAGGGCAATCTTGAAACTCTCAGAGCAAGATGACGACTCGCTATTCGTTAAGATCGATGTTGATACTCTTATAAGTGAATTTAAAGGGCATCCCATTCTTGCGGATAACCCCGAAATTCTGAACATAATTGCTGAAGAGAGAAATCGCACTCACTGGCATTTCCATACAGGATGGTTATCGAACTGTGAATTCCTGATAGACGGTGATGAAGGGTTTGATTTCCCGGATCATCTATATATGCAATCAATAGAGGATTTACCATATTTACCTATCGATAAAATACGAATGATATCGAGTTATTATAGCGAAGAGGCAATTGAACTTCTTTCATATTATGAGCTCAAGGCTCAACCGGATGTGCAAGAGTTAAAGGGTTGGATTTCTAGTAAGGATTTATCGTTAGATCAATGCAAAGACCTAATCAGATATCTGCATATAGATAATAGGTATGCGAAGTATTTTAGCATAAAAGAAGATATCCAGGGCGA
>CAYSGM010000191.1:0-3329 GCA_964430595.1 uncultured Candidatus Cloacimonas sp. | reverse complement strand
CGCCTCCATAGATACCGAAACCGAAGGCTTGGTGCAAGTAGCCATGAATCAGGTTCTAAAGGGTAGAACAGGCATAGTGGTGGCACATAGGCTCTCCACCATCCGCAATGTAGACCGCATCCTGATGATGTATAAGGGCAAGATTGTGGAAAGCGGCAGCCATACCGAGCTTATGCACCAAAAAGGACGCTATTACAAGCTTTACATGAGCCAATTCATGCAAGAAACAGCAGATGCGGAGCTGGCTAAGGAAGCATAAGCCAAGCACTTTTTAATTTGACAGAAAGAAGGCAGTCCAAAACAATGGATGCAGAATAAACATAAGCTACAAAGGGGAATTAATGGCATACGGCAAGCTTAAGACCGACTTGCAACAGATGTTTGCAGAGCTTAAAACACAAGGTCAATACAAGAATGAACGCATACTAACCACTTCTCAAAGTGCCAGTATTGGCGTTAAAGGCGGCATTAACGCCCTCAACTTCTGTGCCAATAACTATCTTGGCTTAAGCAACCATCCAGAAGTGATAAAAGCCGCCCAGAATGTGATGGACACCTGGGGCTATGGCTGTGCCTCCGTGCGCTTTATCTGCGGAACCCAGGAAATCCATAAGCAGCTTGAGGACGCCGTATCCAAGTTTCTGGGGATGGAGGACACCATCCTCTATGCTGCCTGTTTTGATGCCAATGGCGGCGTGTTTGAGCCCCTTTTGGATGAAGATTGTGCCCTTATCTCAGACGAGCTAAACCATGCTTCCATCATCGATGGAATACGCCTCTGCAAAGCCAAACGCTACCGCTACAAGCATGGTAACATGGCAGAGCTGGAAGCTGCACTGCGCGACAGCCAGAACAATAAATACCGCCTTATCTGCACGGATGGTGTTTTCTCCATGGATGGAGATATGGCGAAGCTCCCTGAAATCTGCGACCTGGCAGAGAGATATGACGCACTGGTGATGGTGGATGATTCCCACGCTACCGGTTACATAGGAAAAACAGGACGCGGTACTGCGGAGCATTTTGGCGTTACCGAGCGCATTGATATCATCACCACCACCTTCGGTAAAGCTATGGGCGGTGGTAATGGCGGTTGCACATCCGGGCGCAAGGAAATCATAGAACTGCTTCGCCAGAAAAGCCGTCCCTATCTATTCTCCAATACTCTGGCTCCGGCTATTGTTGGTGCTACCCTAAAAGTGATCGAAATGCTATCTGAATCCAACCAGCTGCGTGACAAAGTGTGGGATAACGCCGTGTATTTCCGCAAGGAAATGATCGCAGCCGGCTTCGACATTGTGCCCGGCAATACTGCCATTGTCCCGGTTATGCTGCACGACAAACCCCATGCAATAAAGATGGCTGACATGCTGTTAAAAGAAGGCGTTTACGTAATCGGGTTTGTGTATCCGATCGTCCCCAAGGGTAAAGCCCGCATCAGAGTTCAAGTCTCAGCAGCTCACAGCAGGGAAGATATTGATTTTGCACTTGCTGCCTTCAAGAAAATTGGCAAAGAGCTAAAGCTGATCTGATAATGAAAACCGCGCCGGGCGTGATCTACCTTGTTCCTGTCCCCATCGGTAACTTGGGTGATATAACCCTGCGTGCGCTAGAAACCCTTAAGTCTGTCACTTTAATAGCTTGCGAGGATACCCGTAAAACGTCCTTTTTGCTGAACCATTACGAAATCCCCGTCCCCAAGCTTATCAGCTTTCACAAGTTCAACGAAAGGCAAAGGGAAAGCGTATTATTCGCCCATCTTGAGACCGGTCATGACCTCGTGGTGGTTTCTGATGCCGGTTCACCGGGAATCAGCGACCCTTCCGAGAAACTGGTGCAACTGGCAATAGAAAAGGGGATACAGGTGATTGCCCTTCCAGGAGCCAATGCCTTGATACCTGCTATTTCCACCGCCGGTATGAGGGCACAGCAGTTCCAATTCGTCGGTTTTCTTCCTGCCGACAATGCCAAGCGGAAGCTTAAGCTGCAAGAGATATCTGCATACCAGTTCCCCAGCATTATCTATGAATCCCCACATCGCCTGCTGGATTGTATAAATGAACTTCTGGAATACTGCGGTAACCGCCGGATTGCGATCAGCCGGGAGATATCCAAGCTTCATGAGGAGCATATATACTGCACTCTGGAAGAACTTGCGCATGATGATGAACTTACTCTGAAGGGTGAATTTGCCATTGTTCTTCAAGGTTGCCCCCCGGAAGATTTATCTGGAGCTTTCAGCCAGTCCGATATCAATTTCCACATAGCCAGATGCCTCAAATCTGGCATGGGAACCCGGGAAACCAGTGCCGATATAGCATCGGTTTTTGCGCTAACCCGCAGCAATGCATATAATGCAGTTATCGCGTATCTAAAAAAGGTGCCTAAGCAGTGAAACCGTTTCTCCTCTTCGATTTTGATGGCACGATTGCCGATTCCATCCATTTAGGATGGAAGATAGCCAATATCATCGCCCCCAAATTTGGGCATGAGGAGTTTAGCCCGGAGCAGTTTGAGCACTTTCGCTCTCTAACCCTGCCTAAGCTATTAAAAGAATTGCATATACCCCTTTATAAGCTACCTCTTGCCATAAGGTTAGCCTTAGCGGAGTATCGCCACCTGATTCACGAACTAGAGCCTTGCAAGGGAATTGTTCTCATGCTGGAACAACTTACGAAAATGCAGGTTCCCATGGCTCTGCTCAGCTCTAACACCGGTGAGAATCTGTCCTTATTCCTAAAACGTTTGCAGATCGAAGCCTTTGAATGGGTGGAAGGGACTTCCGGTATTCTCAGGAAGCAGCATCGCATCAAACAGCAAATAAAGAAGCACAAGCTTGATCCTAAACAGGTTATCTATGTTGGGGATGAAACCAGAGATATTGATGCTGCCAGACATTGCGGGATAAAGGTGATTGCCGTTTCCTGGGGGTTCCATACTCCCGAGTTGCTTATCAGCCACAATCCCGATTATCTGGTTAATTCGCCTGACGAAATAGTAAAGATAATCAGCACCCTTACAACCTGAGTGGTCTCACTTTAACCGGAATAACGGACGTCTCGTCTATTCCTGCATCCCCGGCTTAGATAAGTCAATAGCACCTCATCACTTCATTACATCATCACCTCGTTACCTCCTCTTTTTATTCTCTCTGTCTTAAACACCACGTGATGCCCTCGTGAACCCCTCGTGATTCCGAGGTGGGACGAGGGATTCACGAGGGAATCACCTGCGTGTGACCATGGGTTGGTTTAGGTGAGAAGAGGGGAAGAATAGGTAACGTCTTAAAGAGTGGTGTATAAGAAAGAATTGACTTAGAACAAATACGA
>CAYSGM010000190.1:1471-3346 GCA_964430595.1 uncultured Candidatus Cloacimonas sp. | reverse complement strand
GAAGTGGAAGGGGTTAAACACCTCCCTGCTCTGCCGGAAAGCGTGTTTAGCGCAAGGATCGTTACTGCTGATGCTGTGCCAAAATCTGACCATTTGCATTGCTGTAAGGTAGATATTGGGGATTACCCATATACCGACAAGACCGAAGACGGGTTTGTGCAGGTAATATGTGGTGCTCCCAATTGCCAAGCGGGTATGATGGCGTTGATCGCCATGCCTGGAACAGTACTGCCGGAATTCACAATTGCCAAGGCTAAGATACGCGGGGTGGAATCGCACGGGATGCTTTGTTCCGAGAAGGAGCTTGGCATTTCAGATAATCACGCCGGGATAATTGAGCTGCCTGCTGACACTGCTATTGGGCTTACAGCTAATGAGCTATATGAACTACCCGATACGATATTTGAGCTGGAGATTACGCCTAACAGACCTGATTTGCTTGGTTACATTGGTATTGCCAGGGATCTGTCTGCTAAGCTGAATATTGCCTTGAAACTGCCTGAGTTAAGTGTGCCTGATGTGAAGTTCCCTGCGGGTGAATTGCCATTAACCCTCGTTAACGATGATAGAGAGCTATGCCAAAGGTATTCTGCCCGTCTATTCCGTAATGTTCATATCGCACAGTCTCCCCTATGGCTGAAGCGTGCGTTGATAAAATCCGGATTAAGACCGATAAATAACCTGGTGGATATCACTAATTTTGTGCTGCTGGAATATGGGCATCCCTTGCATGCTTTCGATTACGATAAGCTTGCACCCCTGCCCGATGGCAATAGCAACCCTGCAATAGTTATTCGCAAAGCTACTGCTAAAGAGCCTTTCGTGGCTTTGGACGATAAAAGCTCTATTCTGGATGGTGATGAGCTGGTGATCGCAGATGGAGAGAAACCCTCTGCCCTTGCCGGTGTTATGGGTGGAAGCATTTCTGCCATTAGCGACAGCACAAGCAGAATTGTGTTGGAAAGTGCTGCTTTCCATCCTGGATCGATTCGTAAAACATCTTATAAGCATAAAATCAGCACAGATTCATCTTATCGCTTTGAACGTCACTTAAGCGACCACGCAGTTAGCGATGCTTCTTTACGAGCGACTCAATTGATCTGTGAGCTGACACAAGCCGAGCTTTGCGAAGCAGTTTACGATGATTGGCAGAAGCCTACCAAGGCATTAATATTGGGGGTAAGACCTACCCGCTATGAACAAGTGATAGGTTACTACCTGGATGGAGATACCATAAAGGACTATCTGGAAAAGCTGGGCTTGAAGTTCATCCAATATGGGAACTGGAAGCCGGGGGCGATATCCGATATGTCTGAAGTCTATTGCCATCATGGCGAAGAGATTAAGCAGGGCTTAACCGAATTCTCCGAGCTGCCGGATTGCATTCATACGCTGTATTTCGAGATCCCTACTTCGCGAGTGGATTTGGAAAGAGAGATCGATCTAATAGAAGAACTGGCAAGGCTTGATGGCTATGATAAGGTTCCGGTTAAAACGCTGCCGGGTAGAATCATGGATCGCCATGCTTACAAAACCTTGCACCAGATTACTGATTACATTGTTACCCGTGGCTGTTTTGAGACCTTGAACTATAGCTTTACTGATCCTGATACTATGGCCAAACTTGGTTATCAGGCTACAGATGATGAAATGCAGATGATAAGGCTAAAAAACCCGCAAAGTGGAACAATGAGCGTGATGCGCACCTCACTAATCCCGCAGTTGCTGCAAAACCTCGTTTATAATCTTAATCGCGGAGAGCGTAACGTTAAGCTGTTTGAGCTTGGTAAAACATATATCCGAAAGGATGGCAACCATAGCGAGCCTATGCAGCTTAGTGCTGTGTTAACCGGAATAACCCGGGAAGAACACTGG
>CAYSGM010000190.1:0-1461 GCA_964430595.1 uncultured Candidatus Cloacimonas sp. | reverse complement strand
GGCAGGATAAAGCAATTCAGCTCGGTGCTACCACGCTTAAAGGAATTCTGGATGAGATTCTACTCTTACTCGGAATAGATAACTGCGTATGTATTCATACCGATAAACCTTTTCTGAACAAGCTGGAGAACGTCTCTTACCTGGTGAATAACCGGGAAGTAGGGTATTTCGGAAAACTGTCTGCTAATGTAGCAGAGAGCTTTGGTATTGATCTGATAGAGTTGAAGCAGGATTTATGGATTTTACACTTAAATGCAGACTACATTGTAGAACTAACCCGAACCAGAAGTATGAAGTTTAGCCCTATTCCTCGCTATCCCGCTGTTACCAGAGATATTTCTTTCCTGATCGCAGACAGCGTTGGATACAGCGAGATTGAAGCATGTGTTAAAAGCATCGATAACAGCCTGATAGAAGAAGTGAAAGCCTTTGACGAGTATCGTGGAAAGCAGATACCCGCGGGATTTCGCAGCCTTTCAATTCATGTAAAATTTCAAGATACAGAAAAAACATTGACAGATGAGCGTATAGATCATCTTGTCGATTTAGTGAAGACCAAACTAACAGACACTTGGCAAATAAATTTGAGGTGATAAATATGGAAAGCCACGTAGTAAACCTACAGGACAAGATTCAAAAACTGATAGATCAATACACCCTGGACAAAAAGAAATTGGAAGACTTGGAAGCCCAGAACAAGCAGCTTACCGAAGAAAACTTTCAGTTATTCAGCCAAATTGAAGAAAGCAGCCTAACCAGCAGCGAACAAGCTGAGAAGCTTAAAGTCCTGCAAAATGAATTCAATACCTTGGAAAGCAGATACAATGAGCTTCAGAAAATGCTTTCCGGTTTCGAGAGCATCGCTGAAGGTGCAATTAAGAAAATTGATAGCATATTCCCTCTTATAGAAGGCGGAGAATAAGCTATGCAATCTGTTGAAGTGGAGATTTTTGGGCGACGCTTTCGTCTGCGTAGCGATGATCCTCTGCGCACAAAAAGAGTAGCTGACGAGATTAACCGTCAAATCGGGGAACTAACCGAAAACTATGATAATCTTGATTTCACCAAGCTGCTTCTACTGATCTGCCTTCAACAACAAGAACAGGTTTTATTACTTAGCGACAAGAATATCGAGCTTAGCTCCGATCTTGAGCGCATGAATCAAATGATCTCGATGATCATACCAGAAGTTTAATTGCCTGCAGAATTCGTGATATGAGTTGCATAAAAGCTAATAAAATATCGGGAATCAAGCCATGAGTGGCGTGCGTGCCGGCGCGATCCGGATACATAAAGCTCACAAGGTAGATGCCCACTTAATGCTTGGCTTTGTAAGGACAAGCATACACGGTTCATGCGGGCACTTTAATTCGCTTTGGGGAACCAAAGCTTCATAGATATACAAAGAAGGATTGATTAATGAAGATGATGAATCCCTACCTTGCAATTGGCATTGGGTTG
>CAYSGM010000189.1:0-3388 GCA_964430595.1 uncultured Candidatus Cloacimonas sp. | reverse complement strand
GATAACCGGCACCCCTTCAGCTTTGATTAGCTCTCCAAGCTCATATTCTTTCTCTCCAGCCACATAGATGCGTGTCTTACCTGGGAAAAGCTGAGAGTTTTGCAATTCACGGCAGATAGCTCCGGTGGTTTTCCTGAAGGTTTCTATATCCGTAAAAAAGTCTATATTTATAGCCAGAAAGAAGTGTCCCAAGCAGTATGGAGCAGGTTTTCCATTCTCATCCTGACCCAACAAGGCATTCAGATAGCTGCCGTTTTGTAATGCAGCACAGAGGATTTCCACCATGGTTCCAAGTCCGTAGCCTTTATGGCTGCCGGTTACTTCTTCAGTCCCGCCGATAGGCAGCATACTGGCTTTTTGTTTCACAAGATCAATCAAGAGGCTATTGGTATCGGTATAGGGCTTACCTTCAAGATCAATTGCCCATCCTTCGGGAGTAGCCTTTTCTTCGCGGGCATATTGTTCTACCTTACCTCTTTGTGAGATTGAGGTTGCGGCATCATACAGAAAGGGATAGGGGAGATCAGTTGGTGCCCCGAAGCAGATAGGATTTGTCCCTAGCAGAGGTGACACTCCATTTGTAGGGCAGATAGAAGGGCGGGCATTGGTAAAAGTCATGCCAATCATATTCTGTTTGGTTGCCATTTCCGCATAGAAACCACAGATGCCATAATGAGTGGAGTTTCTTACCGCCACACTTCCGATACCGTATTGGGCAGCTTTATCAATGGCTGTTTGCATCGCCTTCTTGGCAATTACGTGCCCCATACCATGATTGCCATCCCACACGGCTGTGGCATATTTATCTCGGATAATATCGATCTTGGTAATGGGATTCTGTATCCCGGCTTTGATGCGATCATAATACATCTTTAGCCGTCCGATACCATGCGATTCTATCCCTTTTACGTCGCTGGCAATTAATACTTCAGAGCATATTGCCGCATCTTCCGGCGGAACTCCAATTTTGGTAAACACAGTAGTCATGAATTCTTGCAGATCTCTTACTGGCAGGCGTTTCATATATCATCTCCTTGATTATCTCTGTATATAACTGCTTGAAGGGGTGGGAAGCCATTGAAATTCACCGAGGAATAGCTTTGCGTGTAAGCTCCGGTGGTGAAGATGTACACCTTGTCGCCGGGAACCACGCTATCCGGCATGTGATAATGGTAATGCTCATAAAGGATGTCCATACTATCGCAGGTAGGTCCTGCCAGAATAATCTCTTCCGCCATACCTTCTTTATCAAAGAAGATGGGGAATTTGATGGATTCATCTATGGTCTCGATCATCCCGCCGAACTTGCCGATATCAAGATAAACCCATTGATACAGGTTATTCTTGGATTTACGGGAGAGATTTATCACTTCCGAGATTATTATCCCGGCATCGCCAACCAGCGAACGCCCGGGCTCCAGGATTATATCCGGCAGATTCTCGCCAAAATCTTCCTCAATGAAGCGCAGGATTTCTTCTGTGTATTCATGCACCGAAAAGGTGGGATCAACATAATTGGCAGGAAAACCACCGCCGATGTTTATCATCTGCAGTTCTATCCCTTCTTCCGCTACTGCATCAAAAAGGTATTTGCACCTTGCCACCGCATCATCCCACTGTCCAATATCCCGCTGTTGAGAGCCTACGTGGAACGATATTCCCCACGGGTTCAAGCCCATTTCCGCGGATTGCAGGATAAGGTGATAAATAGTATCCGGGTGGGAGCCGAACTTGCGGGATAGGGGCCAGTCCGCACCTGTTCCTTCGGTTAAAATCCTAAAGAATATCTTGGCTCCGGGAGCGTTTTCTGCAATGTTGAGCAAATCAAGCTCGCTATCGGTGGCAAACAAACGCACGCCATGATCGTAAAAATATTTAATATCGCTTTTCTTCTTTATAGTGTTACCATAGCTAAGCCTGTTGGGATCTATCCCCAGGCGCAGCATCTGATCCAGTTCGTAGCGAGAAGCAATATCGAAATTAGAGCCCAAATCTGCCAGAAGCCTGATAACCTCATCACGGGGATTGGCTTTCACAGCGTAGAATATCTTGGCAAAGGGAAGGCTGCCTTGCAGTTCCGTATATTTTGTTTTTATCAAATCCAAATCTATCACCAAGCATGGGGTGGGAAGATCTTTTGCAAATTCCTTTATCTGCTCGAAGCGGGCAGGATCGATATAGCGACCGATGTTAAAGTGATATGGTTCTTTATACATTGCACTATCCTTATCTATTCATACTGGAAAGGCATTTATTTCTGCTGGGCTTTTTATGTCAATGTTTTGTTGATGTTACCACTCATCTGCCATGTTACTACATGATTCATCCTTCCTTGCTCATCCGGAGCTGATTCGCACCGGGGTTCATCGGGGCTTGAACGGGCTAAAGCCCGATTAGCCCATGGTCAGACCCCCTGCGGCTCACTTTCGGCAAGCAAGGAAGCAGGTAGAGTTGTATATGGATGCTACGGAAATTCCATAAGCAAGAAAAGAGCCCCCGAAGAGGCTCTTCTCATATCATAACCCGCTAACTTATTAACCTGTTAACCCGTTAACTTGCTAACCAAGTTGCTACTTCATCAGCATAGCTTTGCGAACGCTTGCTTGTCCACCGGATTCCAAGCGTAAAAAATAGATGCCGGAGCTTACACTGCGGTTGTTCTTATCTCTGCCATCCCACACTATCTTGTGGAAGCCTTTCTCCATGTCTGTGTTCAGCACTTCTTTCACCTTCTGCCCTTTGATGTTATACACGCACAGCTTCACATTGCCGGGTTGGGGAATGCTGAATGCTATTGTGGTGGAGGGATTGGGGTAGTTAGAGCTGATCATGGGAACTGCCGGGATGGGAAGCTCATTACCCTGAGTTTTACCTTCTAGTAGTTCGTGTAGTTTCGCCCAGTTTTCTTCGTGTTTAATAGCATAGATCCGGGTGTTAGGGTACTTGTATTGTGCATATTGGGTGGTAACCGGTCTTTTACTATCTTCCAATTCACTCAGTTGAAGCACAATCTCCAGATCGAGCACCGCATTGAGCGAATCCACCTCATCTATAGGATTTGCGAGGCGATCTTGGATAATCTCAATTGCGCTTTGAAAATCTGAGGAAACCACCTTAGTCTTAATCTGATAATCTGTAAGTAATCGGGAAAATGCACTATCCGCCGTGGCATATTGAGCTATCTTGGCATCAATGTAACTGGACATGTCACCCAAGGAGCTATTCTCGGTTAAGGTGATTCTGTAGATGCCATCTATACACCCCGCAGCGTAGCTTTTTTCCGATGCAAATTGCTCATCGAGCACCTGTTTATAAAGCGTAACCGCAGTGCTGTATTGCTCGTTTGCTTCTGCTTCCATTGCCTGCATATACCTGCCACCTTCGCTAT
>CAYSGM010000188.1:336-3415 GCA_964430595.1 uncultured Candidatus Cloacimonas sp. | reverse complement strand
GTTGATTATATCTCAACTAACTCTCGGACTGGTACAAGGATTGGGGGGCAGGTCACTCGAGTTAACAGCTAGAACTGATGGTGCTTCTGCCCTTTTGTTGCAATCTATTTTCTGCATACGTGCCCCTTCGAAATTTTTTGGGTCAATGGTGAGTTTGATGTGGCATTCAATAATAAGAAAAGAACTGTGCACATGGTTTGCCTTTAAACCTCAAGACATTGCACTATTGAAGTGACTTGAGACTCGTCATTTTTGAAAGCACATCACACGCCACATATTCTGGTGAGTTCTGATAATATATAGTCTGCACAGTGTTGATTTCTACTTTCTTCCCAATTGAGTGTCGAAGAAATCTTGCAAGTCTTTGTGCCTCTCCAGTCATGGTCTCCCACTCATGCAGGGTAATCCCAAGCGGGTATTTTTCAACATAATTAACCGAACTATCGTATTTGGCTTTAGCAATGTGAAGCAATGGTTTGCAGGTACCAAATAGCTCAAAAAGTTTGCTTGGCACCATGCCTTCTATTGCGTTTCCAATGTTGACTAAACAATCTGCAGAGACGTATTGGTCAACCACGGCATGTGGATTGATGGTGCCATTGTGCCGAGCCACTAGCCATTCTTGATGCGCGTAGCGCTCAATAATGTCGTTACAGTTGGACCGCCCATAGAAACATAAATGGATAGGCTTTCCCAATATGCGCCCGGTATGTGAGAGCAACTGCAATAGATACTCTGGACTCCTGTACTCCTTATCAAGAACTCCTGCATATACTAAATCAATTCTATCCCTCAATTCATATGTTGGATTGACGGTCATGGATACCTTCTCATCCACAAATAGGGATGGGAACTCAGAGTAGAAAAACTTGCTTCTTAAGTGTGAGTATTCTGGTATCGCATAGACTTTCTCTCCCGCAATTGGCAAAATTACAAAGTCTAGTGATTCAAACGCTCTTCTTTCGCCCCGCACTGCGAGTTTATGAAATAGCCTGTTGGTGTACTTGTTGTTTATAGGTAAGGGCTGACCCAAAAGAAGGTCTAAGTAATATGCACCGCAAAGAACTCTCGGATGTAGTTGCTTTAGAGCAGAGGCAGCTTTAACACAAGAAAACGGGCGAAAGATGGCTAGCACACAATCTATCTCTTGCGATTCTAAAATTAAACTTGACTTCTCAACTAAAGACCTTGTTCTTGATGGCTCAACATTCGGATAGGCATTTACTCTGAACAAGAGCAAAAATCTTCTCAAATTCCTAAGAATAACTGGGATAGTCTTATGAATTAGGTTCAACTTTAAGTTTCTTTTCCCTGTAAGTTCAAAGCGCGACAAACCTCGATCTTTTAGGCGATGAACTACGATCCCGTCAATTGTTTCCGTTGTTTCATGACTTCCACCAAATGAAACGGAAATCACGGAATGACCAAGCTTAACCATTTCTTTACATACAGTATAGGCAATTTTTGCGTTTTGGGCTCCCAAGGGATAGAGCCGCTCAGAAAGCACAATAACTCTCATTATATCAGCTCCTTTCCTGGTTCGCCAGGATTCTCTGATTAACGAAAACACGTCTATACATTATTGCCTGACTCAATATCGACTCCTGATTCATGAACTCGCGGTGTACGCTTACTTTCTAGCCTGGACAAGAGAAGGCCAAGGTACACCCAGAACGCAATGCTCGTAATGTAGCTACCGCTGACAAGCAAAGGTACTACTCCTAAGCAGAACCACATGGCCAAAATGCCAAACTCTAGCGAACTTGCATTCAAGAAACCTCTAATCATCAGATAAGCAAGAAGAACAAGAATCGCCCCGCCAATGAAGACACCGAAATGAACTAGTATTTCTAGTACAAAGTTGTGGACATAAGTCCCATCCAGAACCATATAGTCACCACCAATGCCATAACCAATAAGGGGGCTTGACCCAATTGCTTCGATAGCCTTCGTATAAAGAGGCTCACGTCCAGTAAGGTTAATACCGCCTTTTGCAAGCAGTTCGACAGTTCGACTTTCCAGGCCGATGACTTCAAGTGTAGAATCAAGAAGCTGGAAAAACTCCTTCCAGAAGAGAACGCCAAATGTAGAAACAGCCAGCATGACTATCGCCCAGATTCGCCTTGTAGTGATTGTAGCCTCTATAAGCTTTGATGCCAATAGCATAAAAATCAGTACAGCTATGGACAAAAGCGGGCCTCTCGCACCAGTAACCACGATTATAGCAGTAGTTACAAGTGCAAGTACAATCGGGAAAACCCTCGGGCGTCTCAAAAAGTCAGTAACTGCAAAAAGTACGGGTAACAATAGATAATAAGATAGAGACATGCTATACGTGCCAAAGGACACATATCCCAACATGCTGAGCAGAGCTATTACAAGTCCAATGAGTGCAATGATGAATATCGGAAGTGCAGTGGTTCGGCGAAACACCTCCAGGTCTTTTATTTGGCTAGCAAACACAACAATTGGAATCGATACAAGAAATATCGGAAAGGCCAATTCTAACAAGATTGCTCGGTTCATTGGAAAAAGTGCGTAAGTTGAAAAGAAAGCAATGAGTACCCAGATAGATACTACAACTAAGCGCTTAATCACATCTCTCCAGATTGCAAGAAAAGCCCATAAGAAAACGATTCCAGTAGTCCCCTTTGCAAACCAGCTCAACAAGGTACTTGTCATGCCATCTATTGGCACGCCATAACTGTCAAAGTTCCCAAGTAGCGAAAGCAAAAGATACTGCACTACCTGCATCAAGAACGGAGAAATAAGCGCAATAGCGAGAATTCTGTCCGCAGAATATCCAAAGTGGATCATCTTCCATAAACGTGAAGTCATAACAAAGCTCCTGGTAATTTTTTCACAGTCTCCACAGAATATAGTTGCTGGAACTCAAGTTTTTCTTGTCAATCACACCTTTTACATCAATAAGTATGGGTTTCTCGGCTTTAGACAAGTCAAACAACCTATCTATTCTACTCATGGACATTTCGCGATACTCTTGGTGAGCAACTGCAATAATAACACAATCCATTTCTGTTACTTGACTTTCAGAAGTGACGATTTCAACCCCGTACTC
>CAYSGM010000188.1:0-326 GCA_964430595.1 uncultured Candidatus Cloacimonas sp. | reverse complement strand
TTCATAGTTCGCGTATGGATCTACTACAACTGGGTGTATTCCATACTCTTCTAAGCGCTTTATTACATCAATAACTTTTGAGTTGCGAATATCAGGGCAATCCTCCTTGAAAGTAATGCCAAGAATTGCAACCTTAGACTTGCTCACAATTCGGTTTGTAAGCACTAATTGCTTAATTGCACAGTCTGCTACAAATGCTCCCATGCTATCATTAATCTTCCTACCAGATAGGATGATTTGGCTGTGATAGCCCAACTTCTCTGCCTCATAAATGAAGTAATACGGATCCACACCAATGCAGTGGCCACCTACCAAGCCAGGGTAGA
>CAYSGM010000187.1:0-3459 GCA_964430595.1 uncultured Candidatus Cloacimonas sp. | reverse complement strand
TTTTATGGAAGGGATTGGGATATGCGTTCTTCATGTAGGTGGTTTCCGGAAGCGGAGGTGCCGTGTTCCCCTGCACAAGCACGCTGGCGGGACCAAAGGTGTTAGTGCTGCCATCCGTTTCCACGCTTTCCAGCCAGTAGTAATAGGTATGCTGCAGCAGCACTTCCCTATCAACATAGGCATAGTTCGCCGTGCTGGAAGTATTGGTAGCCGGAATGACATTGGAGATCATTAATTCCGCCTCCGCATGTACCGGGCTTTCGGCGCGGTACACGTTATAACCCAGGAGCCCGGTCTCGGTTTGGGTTACCCAGTTTAGCTTCACATAATTATCTGAAGTCAGCGCTGCCGAGAAGGAGCTTAGTTCCACCGGCAGGACATCAGGCTCGGTAGTCCCAACCGTCCAATCGCTAAAATTGGTAACCATGTTGGCTTTTATATGGTTGGCATCCACCAGTTCAAAGGTAGGCCAGATCTCCCAGGGGGCAAGCGGATCGGCTTTGCGGCAAATCCTCCAGTTCAGCGGATCACCCAAGGCAACACCTGTCATATCGAAGGTTATGCTGGTGTTAAAAGCACCCAGGGTTGTGCCGATCTCCCAGTAACGATCGCAGAAATGGTCAATCCCCAAAGGTACGGGACCCGCAGGAGTTCCCATTACCTGATTGATGTTAATGATGTTTTCTGCTCCCAAGCCACCCCCGACAGCAGCGTTAAAGTTAAAATCAAGGTCGCATTGAGGCACAGGGACAATCTGGGGGAAGGGATTGGCAAGGATAACCTGCGGAACCGCATTGTTCACCGGAGCAGCGGCAGGATATATCTTTACTTCCATATCATAATAGCCAACCCCCGCCTGAATGCGGAAACCCCAGGTGGATATGGTAAACTCGATCTGGTGCGTGCCGTTATCCAACGCAGCCAACCAGTCTGCATGCGAGCCGAGGTTGATATCAGCAGTGCCATGCCCTTCTATAAGCCCACCTTCGCCCACATCAAAAGTCCAGCCGGCAGCACCGGGACTCCAGGGCAAGCCCATGGCAGCGAGGTTTGCCCGCATCTCAGCCTGAGTAGGCCAGGCAACCACCACATCCAGCTGAATGTTATTAAGAAACAGTTGTTTTCCGGAAGCAAGATCGCCAATGCTATGGAAGGTGCTGGCGTAAACACGCTCGTCGCCACCCGTACCCCCGGGACCCCAGGCAGCCCAGTTTCCACCGGGGACGGCAGTGTTAAGCTTGTCGTATGCCTTTAAAACAAAAGTATCATAATCGTAAACGGAAATGTCCGCCGCATTGTTTATGAAGCCGATATCTTCCTGAGTGCAGGATATCACCGTTATGCCGGATACTCCGAAGTTGTTAAAGGCATAAGTGTGCCACTGTGGGTCAGCAGCAGCATTGTAGGTGAAGGGATTGGAATCGCCATGGACGTAGCCGGGAGCATCCAGATCATAAGACCAATGGGTGTAGCCCCAGGCTTGCATGTCTTCGAAATATAAGGTCATCTTGGGCACCAGAGCATAGCTTATGCATAGTGCCGCAGTGAATACAAAAATAAGCCCGAACCGAATAACCGTGGTTAAAGAGGATGGGTGGATTGGTTTCATAAAACCTCCTTGTTTGTTTTGCTAATTGAGCGATGATAATGGAGGAATTGCGCGCAGATAGAGAGTGGTGCATGGGGGAAAAACAATGCCGGTGTTGCATTCTTAGCGGATAGGTTATTCTGCATAACAACCTCCTGTCTAATACGCGCAAAGTATTATACGGCTGGTTTATATGTCAAGAGAAATGTGCGCTATATGATTGGGTGCTTATCTGTGCGGGATTGGGGAGAAATCCACCTGCCTTACCGGGGTGCTGATGCGTTTTCCGGTGGAGCTGAGGAGGATTTCGTTCTCGTAAACCTGCTCGATCATGTAATCTTCCAGAGAATCAAAGAAATCCAAGCCTAAGGCATCCAGGAAGCTTACCACCCAGCCTGCCAGACCGGAGTTATATACCACCAGACGAACCTTCAGCCAGCGGTTCCAGGGGATCTGGGTGCCGGTTTGGGCGGTGTTACCACCGGAGCTGATGTAGCTATCGGCATAGTAGATAAAGGCATCGTTATCCCTATCCCGGATATCCATGCCCACGTTTGCGCCGGGACCGTTTATCACCCATATTGCGGAGCCCTGGATGGTTCCGGGGATGAAGTATATCTCCGTGTTGCCCATAATATCCGGATCGGGAGCCATGTGTGCCACAGTATCCTGATTATCATCCCGCACCGTAATCTGGGTGGGCTTTTTCTCGCAGCTTAGTAGGAAGCAACAAAGGAAAAGTATATATATGGTTCGTAACATAGCCGGTCTCCTTTTTTAAGGTGTTAGGGGTTAGGTTACAGGTTACAGGTTACAGGTGACAGGTGTCAGGTGTCAGGGCTGCACCAAGTAACCTCAGAGAAAGATTTATTTTACCTGTGCAATCTGTCAAGGGCAAAGTGGCGGTTTTAACTGATTATGTTTGTTAGTAGCCAAAGCCCGGGGCATTACACTCCGGGCTTTGGATTGTTATAGGTTAAATAACGTTTAGATATGCTTATTCAGCTTATCCAGAATCTTTTCTTTCTGCACCAAGCCGATCAGTTGGTCGCTTACAGCGCCGTTCACAAAGACCAGCAGGGTAGGAATGGACATAATGGAGTACTTTCCGGCGATTTCGGGGGATTCATCGATGTTCAGCTTCACAACCTTCACTTTGCCTTCCAGTTCTTCGGCAAGCTTGTGAACTATGGGTGTAAGGGCTTTACATGGTCCGCACCAGGGTGCCCAGAAATCCACCAACACAGGGATCTCGGATTTCAGAACTTCGGCTTCGAAAGTGGCGGTGCTTGCTTCTACGATTGCCATGATCTTACTCCACGATTGCGAGGATATCGCTCTTGGAGAGAATCAGCAGCTTTTCACCATCAAGTTCGATCTCGGTTCCGGCATATTTGCCGTAGAGGACTTTATCCCCAACTTTCACTATCTTTTGCAGCTCTTCATCTGTACCCACGGCAATAACTTCTGCCATTTGGGGCTTTTCTTTCGCTGTATCCGGAATGATGATTCCACCAACTGTCTTTTCGCTTGCAGCGGATTGGATCTTTACCACAACGTGGTCTTCAATAGGTCTGAGTTTCATTGTAACCTCCATAAATTATCAGTGTGTTTTCATTATTATAATGTAAGCGACCTGCGCTTCATTAGCAAACACAAAATTAGACTGCTAATTTTTGTCAAGCGAAATCATCCGGCAAGGCACCTTTTTTGTCTGGGATGCTTTGAAACACTCTTCTATGCGCTTTCTGATTACCTTCATCTTCCCTGCTTATCCGCTACCGATTCGCAATGGGGTTCACCGGGAGCTGCCCATGATAAATCATGGTGAGCTCATGGTCAGATCCCCTCCGGTTCTGCTTTGGCAAGCA
>CAYSGM010000186.1:0-3513 GCA_964430595.1 uncultured Candidatus Cloacimonas sp. | reverse complement strand
CCATTCGGTGTATTCAGTGTTCTCGGTGGCAAAACCCAAACCACTTATCCAACACCTTCACTACTCTCTCCGCCGTACTCCCATCCCAATACTTAGGTATAGTTCCCTTCTTCACTTCGCCCTGCAGAATCTTCATGGAATACTGAACAATACTCTTGCTATCAAGCGGAACTAATTGATTTGTCCCCTCAGTGATAGTGATGGGGCGTTCTGTGTTTTCTCTAAGCGTAAGGCATGGAACTCCAAAGAAGGTTGATTCCTCCTGTATACCACCGGAATCTGTGAGAATGAACTTTGCATTCATCTGCAACTTCATAAAATCAAGATAGCCGATGGGTTCAGTGATGGTAAGATTGGGAATCTCAGCCAGTTTGGAACTTAAGCCCAGCCGCTCGATGTTCTTACTAGTCCTGGGATGCATAGGGAATATGATCCTGATTTGCTTCCCTATCTCACTAAAGGCATTTAAAAGCATTTCCAAACCACTCACTTCATCCACATTTGATGGACGATGCAAAGTAACCAGAACATAGGGCTCGTTATCCCTGATTCCTAGCTCACTCATTACTTCAGACTGCTCTGCCTTAATGCGATGCTCAACTAATGAATCAATCATGATGTTGCCCACCAAGTGAATCTTCTCAATGGGGACGCCTTCATTGAGAAGATTGGCATCACCGTCTTCAGATGGAGTTAGTAGTAGATCCGATATTCTATCTGTAAGAACACGATTGATCTCTTCCGGCATACTTTCATCAAAGCTACGTAAGCCGGCTTCCAGATGAGCTACCGGTATGTGCAGTTTCTTGGCAACCAGCGCACAAGCTATGGTTGAGTTCACATCGCCCGCGACAATAACCAGATCAGGTCTGTGTCCGGAAAGTATGTATTCTTCGTAGCGCTCAATAATGCGTGCAGTCTGCTGTCCATGAGTCCCAGATCCAACGCGTAAATATGCATCCGGTTCGGGCATGCCCAAATCTTCAAAAAAAAGTTTGGACATCTTCTCGTCATAATGCTGCCCTGTGTGAATCAATGCGGGGATGTAGCTACAGCTTCGTTCTTTGAGTGCTTTATATAGCGGCGCCATCTTCATGAAATTTGGGCGAGCACCTACTATTAAATGAATTCCTTTTATCAAGATTCAATAACCTCTTTTAGTTTCGTGATAACTTCTTCCTGAACCGCTTTCGAACGATTCAAGTCCACATCCGTTCGATCACTGGTTTTCAGCTTTGCCACCAATTCTGATACATCTCTGGAGAAGAACATCTTGCCATCTCTGATCATAGCCTTATCGACAGCCAATAATGACTTCCCGGCAAAGAAAGAAAAAGAAGGCACTCCCAGACATGCTGCTTCCCGCGCAAAAGTACCCGCCCCGGTCAATACTCCCTCGGAATAATAGCATGCATTCAAGCCATTGATGGGCTTATCAGGAATGTAGATATTCTTGACTCCCTCTGCATAAGCCTTGTCCACGGCATACCTTGGCAAGTACAATATGTTGTAACCCGCTTTCGATAGAGCCTGAAGCAATTTAGGTGTGATTGGTTTTGCGGAATCATTGTCTATGTAATTTGCTTGTAAGTTTTCGGGACGGACAACCACATAGTGTTCGAATGGTAGAGTATCGACAAATTTGAGATCAGGCTTATAATCAGCCAGATACAAGTCTTCCTTAAACCCGTGGTATCTAACCAATCTGTGCTTCGATATCCCCTGACGCAGCAGGATTGATTCATCTATCGCATCCGGGAAAAATGCTTTAGAAACAAAAAGGCCATAGGTCCATTGCTTGGCCAAGTCATTATCGCCAAACGTAACGCTCTTTTTGCCTTTAATAAACGAAGACCATACTGCAGATTCACTACCACAAGATATGCTGGCATCAAATCCTTGAACCTTGTTTAGTGCTTCAGCAAAACGCGTAAATACTCCACCCATTTTTTTAGCTTTGTTCTTGCCCTTGTGGGATCCAATAACCAAGAATGGTTCTGACGTCTTTTGTTGCAATAATCTTGTAGTTTCGGAGAACTCCCTTGTCGTGATAATGCAGTTATGGTTATATATGCCATTTAGAGCATTTTTTATAGCTAAGATGAAGTGGACCTGAGGAGTATTCGTTATGTCGTACCAAATTTTCATTATCTACCTGCTTTTTACAAATCTCCCCATCAGTAGCGCATACTTGAAGAATGGAATCGGATCCTTCCAGTCCCATGTAGCTTCAGTAAATCTTCTGTAAGACCCTAAAACTGTCTTTGGGCTATCAATTCTCTTTATGATCCGGAGTATGGAGTAAACTGTGTCTGTGTATAAGTTAAGCCATATAGTTCCAACGGCATATTTGCTTGCAGAAGGCAATCTGCCTGAATGCACATAATTGTAAATCATGTTCGGATAATCAACGCCACATTTTGCGGCCAGACCAACCCAGAGCCAGGTTCGAGCATTAATCTCAATCAGCTTAGGGAGGCCATCCCTGCTGTCTCTGAGCCATTCTATCTCACATACACCTGTGTATTTTAGTTCTTGCATCAGTGTTATGCTTTGCTCAAGCAAATCCTCTTCAAACACGCTTTGACAGCAAGTTGCTGTACCGAACGTTACCGGGTGCTCCCGCAGCTTAACGCCCATCCAGTATGCATGAACATTGCCTTTCTCCGCAAAAACCGTAACAGAAACTGTCTTATGATCATATGGAATCACTTCCTGGATGAAGTACTCATGAGGCGCTGCACCGGAGAGCGATGTACCCCATACGCGTTCCAGTTCTTCCGGTGTTGACAGCATCAGGGCTTTGTGTTTGAAGCGCTTGTAAAAGCTAAGCCCCTGATTGCCTTTAATGAGGATGGGATATCTTAGCTCAACTTGTGTAGGATTCTCATGTTCCGGCATTACAGTTGCCGGGATGGGAATACCGGCTTTCTCTGCTATCTCAAGTAGCTTCCTCTTATTGTAAATATTATCAATAACATCCAGATCTTCTGTTATGACTTTGTAGCACTTGCCTAGCCTGTCTTTGTTCCTGGCAATAGTATGAACTGCATGATCATTCGAGGGTAGCAGTAGCCAATCCTGCAAGTTAAATGCTTTATGGAGCCTCAAAAGGAAATCGGCAAAATCATCACCTAAGTAATCTGGGCACTTGTAATACGCCTTGCAATACCTTGAGTAGCGTGCTACACAATCATCTTTATCAACCACGATTACTGGAATGCCTCTTTTCCCGAGTAACCTGGTATTGGCTAAGCCTTGTACGTGTCCCTCGATGATTATGACACCGGGTTTGCCAGTTGTCAGTTGCGAGTTACCAGTTGTCAGTAATGAGTTGTTAGTTGTCAGATTTCCATTGCTCATACAAGTACTATTTGATCTCACGATTCGAGAACTTGTCGGAATTATTGATCATAGATGTTAGCATCATTCTTATTTCCCTATACAATTTTGTCATATCTTGATACTCATTACTCGTAATGTACTGGTGCTTAAAACAAAGGTGCAGCCATA
>CAYSGM010000185.1:0-3548 GCA_964430595.1 uncultured Candidatus Cloacimonas sp. | reverse complement strand
CCGGAAAATCTTGCCTTCATAGTGGTGTGGGGGACAGAATTGGAAATTTGGGACAGATTTTGGATTTATTTTTAGGGGAGCGGCTAAAACACAGGCGGAAAGGGAGGATAACTTTATCTATGTTAAGGGCTTAAGGGAGGGGAAAGTTTTTTTTGAGTCCTGGAGTGTGGGCGTTCTGGGGTGTGGGCGTGCTGGGGTGCTTGCGTGATGGAGTGCTGTAGTATCGCACGTCTCGTGTGATCCTGGTGTTCTGGAGTTGCATGCGTCTCGCATGCACTGGGAAAGCAGGCATCTTGCCTGTGTGGGTGAGTAAGTTAGCCGTTTTTACTATTACATTGGAAGGAGAGAGGAGTAATGCGTGTCGTTACGAGAAAGGCGTAAAATGTGCCGATTGCGTCCAGAGGCGTAGTCGTGACGACTACAGAGCCAGTGCATGCGTGGACGCATGCAATTCCAAGGCGGGGGTGGGCTTATATACCGTAGCATCGGACGTCCCGTCTGATCCTGCTGTACCTGGAACATCAGACGTCTCGTGTGATCCTGCTGAAAACTAATCCCTACATACTCATTTCCCGCAGCTTGATAAACATGAAAAGGAGAGAAGCCACAGTCTTTCCAGACCTGATCGGGAATCCAATCACCCAACCACCCTGTCTTTCCCGACCAGATTGGGAATCCAGCCATCAAACACATCAAGAGACCATCGCCAACGAACGGAACACCAGATTTATCTGGTTGGCACCACCGGATTCATCCGGTTTTAAAACCTGCTTATCCTGCCTTTATGCCAGATAAATCTGGCGTTTCCGACCGACTGAAGTCTGTGTTCCAACTTCTCCGTCATTCCCGGTTTGATCGGGAATCAAATCATCAAACAACCTGTCATTCCTGCAACCCCTTCCGTCATTCCAGCGCAGGCTGGAATCCAGTTCTTTTTTTAATCAAGAATAAAGCCGCATTTTTCCGCTAAATCCTCCCACTCGGGATTTAATTCTTCAATCAGCCTTAGTTTCCATTTGCGTTGCCAGGTCTTCAATTGCTTTTCTCGGGTAACGGCATTAGCAAATGTTTCATGTCTCTCCACATATACCAGCTTGGTTACGTCATATTTGTCTGTGGAGCCAGGTAAGTGATGCTGCTTATGCTCTTCCATGCGTCTTTGTATGTTGCTGGTCATGCATGTATACAGTGTCCCGTTGCAGCCACGGGCAAGGAGGGGTAATCATAGTGCTTCGGCATATAGAGCCTCAGTTATATAAAAAGTACAACCGAAAACCTTACTTCAAGAACGTTAACAGTACAGAAGCGAATAAGGCAGCACCAGCCATTAAAGACATGATAAGCATAACCCTCTTTGAGCGGTTGATTTGAATATTTGTAGCTGACAGTGTTTCAATCAATTTGTGCAAAGTAGGGCTAAGAGTTTTTGACATATTTTGACTGGCTTGTTCCAATTCTATTTTGATCTTTGTGTCTATTTCCACAAGACTCAAATTTAGATTGGTTAACAGATCCTCTGAACGCTGCTGCCATTCTTTAAGTTTTACATCTGTTTGGTTGTTATAATCAAGTGATTGCTGTGTTGTACTTTGTAAAAGACTGCTGAACGAAGTAACCATATTTGTCATTTCCTCGGTTACTTTTTCCAGAGTATCTTTATTTAGCTTAATCAGAGATTCAAGAGTTTGTTCATTGTCCTCTAGTTTATCATTGAGGTTATGGAATGTAGCCTTGAGTTCTTCAACATTCTGTAAGACCGTTTCCGTAAATTGGCTTACAGAGCTAAAAGTCATTGTTATGTCAGATAAACCCTTGATCTTTGCTTGTATCTCATTAACAACAGTGGATAGGCTTTCGACAAAATCTTGTGCGTTTTGATTTTCCATTATTCCTCCTATTTTATTATACCTGAAAGGATTTCCGCAGAGCGTTTTAAATACATAAGCTTCTCCAGCTCTGCATAATTATATCCGGTGTTTTCTTTGAAAAACTGACCAAACTCACTATCCTCGTCATCAATGCTCTTCCAGAATGATCCAAGTAACTCAGAGAAGTTCGTATATTCAATTAATTCCTCTTTGCTTTTTAAGTACAGTTCCGCACCAGTAATCAGTTCTTTGACCCCTTGGTTAAATTCCAGCAGTTTTTTTCGTGACAGGATCATGTTCGTGAATGAGTTCAGGATATGAAGGCTGAAATTATTGGGATTGTCATTCAATAGCCGGATGCATGCACCGCGTAGCTCTTTACAGTTTGGGATAATCCCTCCTGAGTCTGTTTTAACTATATCGATGAAGTTCCGAATTATTCCTTCATCTTGCACCTTTCCTCTATCTGTGGCTTTAGTAATTGATCCATCTCTGCCATCGGGTAGCTTAAAATTATCCCGAAAGTACTTTGAGCTGAAGTACACATCGATATATTCTCTGAAATTCACAGATAGTCTGTCAGTTTCCTGATTGTCCAATCCATACTTGCACGCAAAATCAATGTCCTTAATCGCTTGCTTCCTTTTCGTTTTTATATAGTCGTATTCAAATTTGATGTAGAATTCGATCAAATTAGAGTACGATGGGTTACCGGCATGATCCTGGAAAAATTGCTGAACCTGTATATCAGCCTGTTTCTCAGTAAAGTATCGAAGAAGATACAATTTGAGTGTTTTTTTCAAGGATTTACGTGTCTTGGGTTCAATGATTAATGTAAATTTCGCTGATTGACTATAGCTGATTGTGTAATCATCAATTATACCAACCAAGGCAAGGCGGTAAATGATCTTTCCGAATATTGTGTCTGAACGATCAGACTGTCCATGGTTTTGGAAGACCTTAAAAGAATTGTGTCCAGAATCTATCTCGATCACAAAGTCCTTAGTATTGTTACTTTCTCTTAGTCGGTCGTTGATAGATTTGTTATCAGGGTTCTTGAACTCAAGAATCTTCCGTGTTAATTGCACTTCTTTTTCTATTCCGGGATAGTTAGTTTTGTGGAGCTGGGATGGAACTTTTTCATCGATATCCGAGCATAGCAGATAGGATAATGCCAGCTTTCGATCTCTTCCAATTCGTCCAGTTTCCTGTGCAAATGATTCAATTGAACCGGGATAATTCATATGAATGCAGAACCTAACATTAGGCTTGTTAAATCCCATCCCGAATGCTTTAGTCGCTACCATGACATTGATCTTATTTGCTTTAAACTGCTTCTGATATTCATTCATGTCATTGCTGATCTGATCGTCCGTGCTTTCTCCTCCACGGTAATAACCCATCTTGTATTTAGATGTATCTCTCGTACCTGCCTTCAATAAATCGAAAACACCGGGAATAGGCTCTATGGATTTAGCATCAGGTCTCTTACATACACCTAATAATCCCGTTTTGTGCGGACAAAATACTATAGTGGCAGAGTTGAGATCAATTATCACTTTCGACTCTTCACTAGAAATTAAGCGGAGATTATCGCTTACCAAGTCATTAATCTCACTAATATCAAAGACTGTTGCACGTAAAACAGGACAAAAAGTATATGTAAATAATTCTTGACAA
>CAYSGM010000184.1:0-3704 GCA_964430595.1 uncultured Candidatus Cloacimonas sp. | reverse complement strand
GTCATGATCTTCTCCTTGTCTTGTAGATTTTTTGTCAAAACCATCAAAACAAAGTGCGGGATCCGGCTCAACCTTTTTCTTCATAAGGGTGAATCCAATTTACACCAACCTTTGAGACACTACCTTTTCTAAGACTATTTGGATAATCATTGATAAACCACGCCATAAATTCGGATACATCAATCCTATGATTCAGCATCTGGTTTTTCAAACGTAAATGTGATGTTTTAATTCCTGGGTCATGAAGATACTGTGCCAATAAACTATACATAGAATCAATATCTGAAGGATGAAAGCATCTAACCAAGTTATATTTTTCCAAATCTTTAATTACTCCAGTCTCTCCTGCCCATGAGGAGACCAGTATTGATGGTACACCAAGTACAGCACATTCTTCAGCCATAGTTGGGCTCTCCCCCACGTATATTTGTGCAAAAGATAATACACTGTGCATCTCTTCAGGCGCGATATTAATCTGATATTTTTTTAGCTCGTAAGGTAAATCTGCCTCTGATGTTATGTAAACCTTCATCTGAGAAGACAAAATCTCTGTGAGACGTATCCTGTTATCATTCGATATTCCACTCTGACCGATATCATGGTGAGCATTCCATGCAACAAACCTGATAATAGCATAGCGCTCATCCTCGAGTAGGCCAAGTTTACTCATAACGGATGAATTTGGTGTGAATCTGTTAGGATGAAGATAGGCCAATTCATGATAACCAGGGTACCGGATATGTTTTCTTCCATGATTCCTTAAGTAAGAATCTGAGGTTAATACAACGTCTGCAAATGGCTCTGAAAAAAAATCCATAAGTCTTACATTCTCTGTATCAGTAAATGTTATATGGGGTTTTCTTAGCAGAAAACTGGACCACCCTGACAGAGGAGAAACCCTGCTAACGAATACATCAGGTTTAAATGATGTCGCCACCTTAAACATCTTTGTTGCAAAGTATGGTAAGGAGATAATCTTACTTACTATACCACTTCTAGTCAAGCCTAGTACTTTATACGGAAGCTTATAGGCTTTCAACAGATCAATTGCGCACTCTTTATCTTTGGTTACAAACAGACCCTGCCAACCATTCTTCTCAAGCTCCCAATACATGTTTTTAAACTGGTGTACATGAGCCGGATGCCCTATTTCTATCAGGATTTTTTTCATTAATTATTTCCCTGTGTTCGTGTATTTACTTTCCCGAAGTAGCTTGATTTTAACGAGTACTCTGATATTGGTAAACTTACAATTCGATCATGAATTCTTTGATAAGTTACCAGCTCGTCTTTCAGGCAATCAGAGCAAGCATAAGATAAAAGCTTTTCCTGGTAATAAACCCTATGCTTATGCTCCAAATGCATAGCTTCAATACCCTGTTCATTCAATTCTTGTATGCTATCTTTTGAACCCTTTCTCGACAATACAAATAGTTTGGTGTATGATGAATCAGATAATGGATTGCTTTGTTTTTGTTCATTGGATACCCCCACTTCACACAATAATGATTTGGCTGATTTTTTCCTCTTGTCGACAAAAGATTGAATTCTATCCCATCTTGAAAAACAGCTCTTTAGATATATCGAGGATGGTTTAGTTAGCTCTTTAGTTAGGGCATCTAGGACGTCATTGGGCTCAGTTATAACTGTTCTCCCCTTGATTAATTGATATAGGCTTTCACAACCAGGATTCGTCCTATATGTACTCAGTAGTGCTAGTAGAATTCTATAGATTATCTTTATTTTTTTTTCTGGTGCGAAACCTAATTGAATTTTCCTAGCAGCAGAATACCATTCTTTATTATTTGTAGCGAAAACACCGCCACCCAGGCTGAAAAGGTTTTTTGTTAGTGTGAAACAAGATATATCACCCAATTGTCCGGCAGCAACACCATCATAGCTTGAGCCATAGCCTTGAGCACAGTCTTCAATTAGCACAAGTTTATGCTCATCCGCAATCTGCCTCAGGGCTTGCATATCACAAGGGAAACCACCTAAATGGATAGCTTGAATGGCGATGCTATCCTTCCTTATACTATCTTTCACAGCATTCGGATCCAATGTCCAATCGTTCTCCTTCACATCATGAAAGAATATCTTGTTTTCTGATGCTAGAATTGGCAGAAGAGCAACCTTGCAATTAAGAGGGCTGGTATGAACCACTCCGATTCTCCCGATAGCCTTATAAGCAAGGTATAGTGCGCTTCTGCAGGAGGAAGTGAATAGAATATACTCCTTGCCAGTCAAATCCCTGAATTTTTCTGCCAGTTTCGCTTCTGCTCCCAAACATAACATCGTCTTGATCAGGTCGTGGAAGCCAAAATGAGGATTATAGTACCGGATCATCTGCTTTTTACAAATCTCCCTATTAGTAGCGCATACTTAAAGAACGGAGTCAGATCCGTCCAGTCCCATGTTGCTTCAGTAAATCTTCTGTAAGACCTAAAAACAGTCTTTGGACTATCAATTCTCTTTATTATCCGGAGTATGGAATAAACTGTGTCTGTATATACGTTTAACCATATGGTTCCAACATCATATTTGATGGACGATGGCAATCTGCCTGAATGAACATAATCATATATCATGTTCGGATAGTCCACGCCACACTTTGCGGCCAGACCAACCCACAGCCAGGTTCGAGCATTAATCTCAATCAGTTTAGGAAGCCCATCCCTGCTGTCTCTGAGCCATTCTATCTCACATACACCTGTATATCCTAGTTCATGTATCAGCTTTATACTTTGATCGAGCATATCTTCTTCGAACACGCTTTGACAGCAAGTTGCTGTACCGAATGTTACCGGGTGCTCCCGCAGCTTAACGCCCATCCAGTATGCATGAACATTGCCTTTCTCCGCAAAAACCGTAACAGAAACTGTCTTGTGATCATAAGGTATCACTTCCTGGATAAAGTACTCATGTGGCTCGGCACCGGAAAGCGATGTATCCCATACACGTTCCAGTTCTTGCGGTGTTGAAAGCATTAGAGCTTTGTGTTTGAAACGCTTGTAAAAGCTAAGCCCCTGATTGCCTTTAATCAAAATGGGATACCTTAGCTCAACCTGGGTAGGATTCTCATGTTCCGGCATTACAGTTGCCGGGATTGGTATGCCGGCTCTCTCAGCTATCTCAAGTAGTTTCCTTTTATTGTAGATATTATCAATAACATCCAGATCTTCTGTTATAACTTTATAGCATTTGCTGAGTCTATCTTTGTTCCTGGCAATCGTATGTACTGCGTGATCATTCGAGGGTAGCAGTAGCCAATCCTGCAGGTTAAACGCTTTATGCAGCCTCAAAAGGAAATCAGCTAAATCATCTCCCAAGTAATCCGGGCACTTGTAAAAAGCCTTGCAATACTTTGAATATCTTGCTACGCAGTCGTCTTTATCCACTACAATTACGGGAATGCCTTTCCTGCCAAGTAACCTGGTATTTGCTAAGCCTTGTACGTGACCTTCGATGATGATTACGCCAGGTTTGCCAGGTGTCAGTTGCGAGTTGCCAGTTGTCAGTAATGAGTTGTTAGTTGTCCGATTTCTATTGCTCATACAAGTACTATTTGAATTCATTTTTTGAAAACTTGTCGGAATTATTGATCATTGATGTAAGCATCATTCTTATTTCCCTATACCAATTCGTCATTTCTTGATACTCATTACTCGTAATGTACTGGTGCTTAAAACAAAGGTGCAGCCATA
>CAYSGM010000183.1:0-3830 GCA_964430595.1 uncultured Candidatus Cloacimonas sp. | reverse complement strand
CTTGCGCATTGAACATAAGATATAAACTCATCTCGATTTTTGTGTCGATTAATAAGCGTTTCTGCTTGGTCTTTCGATTGCCATGCATCTGTATTGTTGCCGATTTGCTTAAAAAGTACAGATGCCTGCTTCATCATGGAAATGGCTTCTTCATACTCACCCAGGCAAATTTTAACTTTTGCCCAACTCTTAAGCACGTGTGGGTAATTTATTGGTTCGTTCTTTTCACGTTCTGCCAATGCCTTATAGCCTTCATCTGCCTCATGATGCTTACCCATTCTTTTTAGGTTAATGAGTTCCTTAAATATATGCAAAATATCATCTGTAGGCTGTTCAGGATTTGAACGATGTCTTAACATATACAACTGCTCCCTATGTTTCTTGTTTGGTGATTCATTGTTTGTGATCTAAAGTCTAACCCTCTAGATATAAAAGCGTTAGAGTTGTTGACTTTGGAACATTGAATTTTTCACTCTATCTACTTTGAACTGGCAGGTGATGATTTTTCTATTTCTAGTTTCTCGTCAAGCTTTTTTTAGCACCGACGTGGTTGTGCTATACTGTAGAGTTATCACCAGTATCTCCAATCTATTTGCGCCTGAGGTCATCCATGGCAAGATGGACGAGATTATGAAGATATTCACTCGTTGCATCAATTTCTATGGTGGATTTGTGGACAAGTATATGGGGGATGGCATCATGGCCTTGTTTGGGGCGAAGAAGGCCACGGAGCATGACACGCAGCGGGCTTTGCTATCGGCGCTGAAGATGGAGTATGCCACGATCCGGTTGTAATAACAGATGATCAAACCCTCCACGGGAAGCTGGTTCCAGTTCTCCAGGGTGTTGGAGATGGCTTTGATCTCCGTCATCAGATAGATCCCCTCCGCGCTGCGTTCCCGCCGCCATTTGTGGGTAAATTGCAGGATATATTGCATCCGGTCTTCGCAGATTTTCAACACCTTATATTCCGGATACGCACGCCGGAACTGAGAGATCAGGTTTTTCTTCTTGGCAAGTTTCTTGCCGCTTAGGCTCACCATTTTTTCCACGCTGTAGATGTAATCCGCCCAATCCCGATCTTCAAACAGCTCAAACAGTTCGTTCACTTCAGGATACTTTTGGATGTATTCTTCGGGCACAAGGATGATCTACGCTTCATGGAAATAGGGGCGGAACATTTGCACCAGCTCTCTTAGCTCTTCTGGGCTCAGATATTCACCTACGGGAAACAGAATGTATTGATATTTGGGATTGAAGATCACCAATCTATCTTTGAAGATAAGATAGTGATTATTGTAGATCTTCCCCCATACCAAAAGGTTGGTGATGGTATAATCGCAATGTTCCCGAGGCCAATGGCTGAGGTATTCTCTCAGCATCAAAGTGTCCGCATATTCCAGCGGTTTCAGACCCGGCATATTTATCTTCACAGGCATATATTACTCGTCCGAAAGCAAAAAGGGTGTGTAATCAGTCATGGTGGAAAAGCCCAATTTGGCATAAAAACTCTCGTACCCGGGCTCCGAGATCAAGCCGATCCATTGAATATTATGCTCTTTCAAAAAAGTCACCAGCTTGCGGATGATTCCCTTGCCGATGCCATTCCCACGGTAGGATTCCCAAACCGTTACATCCTGGATGTAAGCATCGCTCACCTTGTCTGATATCGCACGACCCATGCCGATGATCTGCTCCTTATCTTTGGCGATAACGAAGCAGAAACTATTGGCAACTATGCTTTTCACGGTTTCCAGATACTCAGGATTTTCGTCCATCTGCCACCAGCCAGCGGCGCGGTAAAGTTCCAACAACCGGGCGTTATCGCTTTCCTTTACAATGTGATATGTGATTTCTTGCATTCAAATTTACCTTATCCGGTTTTTATTGATATAATATGCCATTTTGCAACTCCGTGCAACGCATTTCAGTTCCCCACCAATGCCCGCTTATTCCATTAACATAGCTTTGGCACAATTTCATCGTTAGATCGTGCTTCCGCCACAGGAGGATCCAACGATGAAGGCACGACAATATTGAGGCAGTGGATCAGGGATAGAGCGGAGGAGGCTTTTAGCCGCCTATTGTAGCCGTGTCTTCCAGACGCGTGTTAAAATGTGCAGCTAAATGCAACACCCACACTATGCGGCTATAAGCCGCATCTACACTGGTTAGATCTGCGTTCCGTCAATCGCAAGCAGCAAGGTAGCTTCTAAAAAAAGAACTTGACAGCTGGAATGATATTGGAGATAAAGCAACTGGTCGTTTGGCCTAACATAGATTGTGATAAGCGAGGACAATAAGATGATCTCAAATAATCTTAGAAACAATGAGTTGGAATTTACACCAACATTTGGGACTCTACATTTCGCTATATGAGGGAACATGCCTCAAAGCAGACCGTGCCAGGGAAGAACAGCTTCACTATCAAGCGGGGGCATATGAAGAAAGATGAGTTGGGGTTGATCTATGGTTTGTTAAGAAAGTATTTCTATCGCTACAGAAAAAAGATCCTCTTAGCTTTCTGTATTATGCTGGCTGTGTCAGTCGTGTCGATGGGAATGCCCTATATAAGCCGCTATATAATTGATAAAGCTATCCCATCCAACAAAACGGGATTATTGGTGGCGGCTGCGGCTTTGTACTTCATACTTATCGTATTGACTACCATACTCAGCTATTATCAGGAGTTCATACTACCCAGGCTACCCTGTTGTATTAATTATTTCTACTTTTGCAAGTCTAAAATAGTTTAAACCAAAGGGTAGTCTGGGTAGTAAAATCAACTGGCCTCAGAGTTAATATGGCCCCGCCGGAGGCGGGGCATAGAGAGTCGCCCCATCCGTGATGATAGGGAGAATAGATGCTTTGTATAGAGACATATCTGATTCAGCTGCAATATCCAGATGGTTAATCCAGATAGTTTGGAAAAATGCGAGTAGTACCAGGTTATGGTAACAGGTCAAAAATTGATGAATAATCTAAGTTCAATACACCACTTTCATATTCCTGATTCAGTTTAGCAACGAGTGTTTCATATCGCTTTCTACCAATCTCAGCCAAATCAGGCAGTGATATGTTTCCTGCCAGTTGTCCATCGACGACACTGAACTTAAGCTGTTTACAAATGAAAGTAGCATTGGCTAGATTAGAGAGAGCATCTTCACGATATCCGTGCTTTTGATAGCACAAAGATGAATAGTAGTAATCACTAAGTGCATAAATTTTAGTTGGCCCTGGACTCTCTTGACCAGGAATACTGAACAAATCCGATTGAATCGCACTAAAATCCTGAGCAATTTCAACCGTCAAACCCCTAAAAGCATAACTTTCAAAAACGTCATAGGGCTTAAATGAAATAGCTCTGGACAAATACACCATTGCTAGCTTCAACATCGTACACCCCAAATTCATTTTAGAATCTAGCCGATGCTCTAAACATAAAAGCCTGAATAGAGCCAGATAGGAAATTCCGATACCATGAATTCTGTCAATACTGTTCCATGTTAAGTTGTCTGCAACTCCAAGATTATTCAAGCACACCTTAGCATATATGATTGTCGCAAAACTTCGATACTCGTCATCCGTCGATAATATGCTTGCCACATTGTAATCAATAAGTGGATGAGATTCACAACTATACAGCTTCAAATATATCTGCAGTATTTCTTTGGCTGAAGAGATATGTTGAAGCTTTGGAAGTTCAATTGCAGCTTGATAATCCGTAAACATTATCTACTCATCATACTTCAATGGATAATCAACCGAGCCACCGCTTGCGCATTGAACATAAGATATAAACTCATCTCGATTTTTGTGTCGATTAATAA
>CAYSGM010000182.1:0-3914 GCA_964430595.1 uncultured Candidatus Cloacimonas sp. | reverse complement strand
GACATCAGACGAATACTACAGCTTATTATCCGGGCTGTTAAGAGACATTAGTCTTATTGACATCCCGTATGTAGCGTTGGGTAGCGTTGTTCCGGAACTTTCCAGAATTTGGAAGCATCTCATTTCTAAATATACGAAAGCAGATGTTTATGAAATCAACGGATTAAGCTCTCTTGGGTTTACGTATAAATCCACAAATCCCGAAACTGTAGGTGCAGATTTAGTAGCGAATGCTTACGCTGCATGGAAGAAACATGAACATAACTCCATCGTGATTGATCTTGGAACTGCCACAACAATTCAGGTTGTAAGCTCTAAAGGTGTATTCGAAGGAGCAGTTATTGCTCCGGGAATTAAAACGGCAGCTTCAAGTCTATGGGTAAAAGCAGCTCAACTTCACGAACTTGAATTGAAAACTCCTCCCACCCTCCTGGGTAGAAATACTCACGATGCAGTTTTATCAGGAGTAATTCATGGGCACGCCCTGATGCTGGAGGGATTTATAAACAAGCTTAAGCTTCAGTATTTTGACTATGCGCCATTATACACTATCCTTTGCGGTGGACTTGCTACCCTGGTGCAACCCTTGATTGCTTCAATAGACATTGTTGACAAGAGCTTAACTCTTGATGGTTTCTACTTGGCTTTTAACCAGTTGAGACATTCCCAGAAACGCTAATAGCTGTGTTACGTAAACTAACCTTATCTCTTCTACTCTTGTTTATTGCATTAATGCTTTACGGTGAAGCTGCTGATGGCAATATATCGCTTGGGAGTGGAAGTGAATTCCCCCCTTCCATCCGGCTTTATTTGGATTCTTACAATCCCATAATTTTTAATCGGATAGATGTGTACAAATTCAACAAGGGCTTCAATGTGAACAAAGCCCGTCCTTATGACATATCTGCTTTTGCCCCAACATATAAAGAAAGAGTAGATTTCTTAGCTCAAAGAGTTTGGCTAAGTTTCTATATAGGGGATATAAAAATAACGGAGGATGTGTCCATCAGCTTTGATAACTACTTTCTTGGGATTCAGAACAAGGTTTTCCGCAAGTCCTTGCTTGCTATCCAGAAAACAGCTACCGGACAAACGCAGGTTAGCAGTTCCGGTTTGATAAAAGAGTTCGTTCTGGATATACCGGCAATCGCCATTCCTAAAGCTGTTCAAAAAGTGCTGGGGAGCAAAGCAGGAAGGCTAAACCTTGATGGCACCCAGAAGCTTACCTTTCAAGGCAGCAGCACAAAACGTAAACAAATACCAATTTATGAAACCCAACAAGGTGCAACCTTTGATCTTAAGATGGAGCAGGAGACAAACCTTCGTTTAACTGGAACAATCGGTGAGAAAATAGCTGTAAACCTGAAGTATAATTCCAAGCAAGACGAACAGATCTTTGATGCAAACAACGTTAATGTGAAGTACACTGGTAATGAAGATGAGTTTATAAAAAGCATTGAAGGTGGAAACATCAGCCTATCCTTGTCAGGTTCGCGGTATGTGAGCTATTCTACCAGTTCTCAAGGTTTGTTTGGCATCTCATCTAAGTTCAAGTATAAAAACCTGGATTTAAGTGTAATCGCTAGTAAAGAAGAAAGCCAAAAGAACACTCAGAGTTATATCGGGCAGAGCCAGGCTGATTCCACGAACGTACGGAGCAGGGATTACTCCCCCCGTAATATGTATTATCTGGCAAACCCTTACAAACTATATCAAATCTATGCTCAAGGTGATGCCGGTATTCCTGAGGGTTGGAAGAATAACGCTATCATGACTGATGCAAGCGGAGCTTGGTTGATTGCAGCACCGGATTCTCTCCCTGCGAATGGGACAGTCCGCTTGTTCTACGACGATGCAAATTCTACAAATAATATTGCTTCAGCACCGGGTGATGTAATCTATTTTAGTCCAACTGACTATTATGAGCCTTTCTATGATGAGCTTATCGAAGGAACTGACTTTATCACTGACTACTCTTCTGGGACAATAAACATCCTGCGGAGCATAGACAGGCTTGCCACCTTAGCCGTGAAATACACTAGAAAAGATGGAACTGAAGTTCCCTACGTTAAACCTGAAGATCAAACTGACGGTCGCATTCATGCCTATGTTATCCGCCGTAGAAATCAGGAATATGCGCCAAATGATCCGGGCAACGTTTGGCACTACCAAATGCGTAATGTGTATAACATGTACAAAACCAATATCAAAAACGACGGCTTCAGCCTTCAGATATACACCGAAAACATAGACCGAACCCGCAACTATAACTTACCGGACAGCATCTCGACACCAGGTTTTATTACCTACACAGACTATTTGCGCATGGATAGCAATAAGGACGGATTGATCAATGGTGATGATACTACCGTAAATCTCTCCAGTGGGTTAGTAATCATGCCCTTCATAGAGCCGTTTAAACCCCTGGGTGATGGGATCGTGTATCAAGAAGAGAATGAGAGCATTAACTATCAGGATATCAGCTTTTACATTGGCATAAAAGGAAAGATTGGTCGCGATGCTATCGAACTCGCCCAGGGAGGAATACTAAAAGGCAGCGTGAAAGTTCGCGTAAACGGTAACGAGCAGCGGGAGAATGTTGATTATATAGTTGATTATGACTTTGGCAGGATTACCTTCCTAACCCCAGCTGGTAAAGATCCCGATTCCAGAATTGAAATAGACTTTGAATTCCGAAGTGCATTTGAAGTAGCACGTAAAACCCTCGCTGGTATCAGGGCTGATTGGCAGGTTACAGATTATGCCAAGCTCGGTGGAACTATGGTTTACCGCAGCGAGAATGTGGCGGATAAACGCCCTAGAATTGGTAATGAGAACATAGAAATGTGGATGGGGAATGTGGACGGCTCCTTAACATTCAAACCCGCATTTATGACCAAGTGGATTGATGCCATTCCCCTTGTTAGCACTACTGCCCAATCGCAAGTGAGTTTATCAGGAGAGATAGCATTCACGTTACCAAACATTTATGGAGACCCTGAGGATAAGAAGAAAGAATCCTATGTGGATGATATGGAGTCCATCATGGATTCCTACCCTCTGGGAGTTACGTTTTCTTCGTGGTCTTTGGGAAGTAAACCATTGGGAACCCCTCTTTCCAAAGGAAGAATAAACTGGTATAACCCCAAGAATATCCGTAGAGAGATGATTGAAGATGCTCTCACTTTAACGGATAAAGAAAGAACCGAAACAGTTACTGTCTTGGCATTGAAGGCTTTCCGTAATAATTTGAATTTGCCCGGGGCATCTACCCATAGCTGGGCAGGCGTGATGAAGTACCTAGGAAACCAACTGGATTTCTCTCAAAAGAAATACATAGAAGTGCTGGTGAAACTTGATAATCCTACTGCAAATGCAAACCTGCATATAGATTTAGGAGACATCTCTGAGGACTTTTACACAGAGTTTGGAGGGCTAAATACGCTTAACACAGAGGATAAAAACCGGGATGGCGTGCTAACCCTTGATGAAGATATTGGCTTGGATGGAATTGCATTTGGACAGCCGGGTGCCGATCCTAATGACGTAGCAGACAGCAATATTGACCAGTATGATGATTACCCAAGAATCAATGGAACCGAAGGCAATCGCATCCTGGATACAGAAGATTTGGATGGCAACGGGGTTGTGAACACCCTTGATAGATACTTTAGTTATTCGTTTTCAATAAGTGATTCAACATCAAGCTTGATAGAAGATACAAACGATTTTGGTTGGAGACTTTATCGAATACCAGTTACTGATCCTGCTTTCTACAATGTGGTGAATACTTCAGGGACGAACGTAGTGCCAAGCCTGAGAAAGATATCTTACGCCCGTATATGGGTAGAAACAGATCAAGATGCAAGAGTTCTGATAGCTGATGTATCCCTCATCGGAAACAAATGGCAGGA
>CAYSGM010000181.1:0-3965 GCA_964430595.1 uncultured Candidatus Cloacimonas sp. | reverse complement strand
TATCCGTTTGCTCTCCAATGTGCAAAACCTTGATACCTTCAACAGGTTCATCTCACTGTGCGCAGGGCGAACCGGATCAATACTAAATAAAGAAGCTTTGGCTAATGATACTGGAGTGGATGCCAAAACGGTTAGCAACTGGCTGTCATTATTACAAACCAGCTACATTATTCATCTACTGCAACCCTGGCATACAAACCAAAGCAAACGGCTCATAAAGAGTCCCAAGCTATATTTCTATGACACCGGACTTGCCTGTAACCTCCTTGGCATCAGGGACGAAGCCGATCTAAGGAACCACCCCCTGCGCGGCAATTTGTTTGAAACCATGATTGTGGGAGAGACCTTGAAGTTCTTTCATAACCGTGGCATCAGACCTCCGCTGCATTACTATAGGGAGACCGCTGGCTTGGAAATTGATCTGCTTATCAGCTTTGCCAATATACACCTGCCAGTGGAGATAAAATCCGCCGGAATGGTAAACCCCTCGTTCTATAATTCTCTAGCAAAGTATCTGAACAATAACAACTCAGATGAAGCATGGCTGATCTATGGCGGGGCAGATAACTGGAAAAGCGCAAATATCACCATCCTTTCTCCTGATAAACTGTCCGCCAAACTACAGACAGTATTTAAGTAAAGTACCGACGATAAATAAGGGGGCGAATTCCAGTTGGCAAGCAAGTGGTTTACTAAAAAAGAGAAGTTGACATCACGCTGCGAATGGGATTATTGATGCTCTACATGGGCATAAGCCCTATAATTAACTATAAAAACAGAAGTAAGGAATATCATCATGCGCAGAATAGTATTGATCTTGGCTATGGCGTTGTTACTAATCCGGGGATATAGTTTGACGATTGAGGTTAACGATTATGGCTATGAGGAAGATAAGATAAGGAACTATAGCGAGGGACCCTGGAATGAGCCGGGAACAGATGTATCGGAAGGCACGAACAAGGTTTGGAGCTTCAGCATGCCTTCTGCGGGATACGTTAATAACACTTTCCACAACGTGCAGAATGCCAGTGGCTTCCCCAATGCGAATATCTCCGCCACCTATAATCAATACACTCTGGATAACTTTTCAAGCGGAACCCAGTATTACCAAAACACCGGTAGCGATATCCTCAGCATCGGCTATACTGCTTATCCGAATTTTGTTTGGAGCCCCCCTGTTCCGGCAGGCTTGCCTCATTATTTGGGGAAAACCTGGACAGGAACACATAGCTGGGCTTATGGAACCTATACCGTTAGCGGTAATGTAATCGCAGAAGGACAGGTCTCCACTCCCTTAGGCAGCTACTCTGCGCTGTTGGTGCGATATTATTACCAAACAAATGTGATCAGCTACTATTGCTACCAATGGGAAACCAAGGAATACGGGATCATTGCTTATACTATCACCTTGAATAATGGAATGCTCTATGTGCTAAATCAGGCTGATCCCAATGTCGCTAATGATGATTACCTTGCGGAAGCTCCCTCTCTAAAGGCTAATATCAGCCCCAATCCTTTTGCCGGTAATCTTAGCCTTGCGGTGGAATCCAAGAGTAACAGTCCCGTAAATGTGAAAATCTATGATCTTAGGGGAAGATTAGTAGCCCGCAGTGAGCATTCACTCCCAGCCGGCAAAGAATTGCGTCTGGATCTCGCTGAGGAGTTTACCCGCCAGATACCCGGGATATATTTTATTTCCATACAATCTGGAAAAGAGAAGTTGATCCGCAAAGTGACCAAGCTGCAGTAAGCCATTATAAGTGATGCCGCGTGACGGCTTAATCTCCAAAGAGATCAATCAGATAAGATAATTTAAGGGTTGATGACTTATATTGAGCAATTGCTGTGTCATATCACCTCCAGCATGTGGACAATTCGTCAACATACTGGTTGGCTGCCAAGTGCTAATTTCTCAATTGTCTTAGACGGTTGATAAACTTATCGCCAAACTACAGACAGTCTTTGTATAAGGTTACGTGTAACACCCCCTATCAGCCCCTTGTGGGCGAAATACCATAGCGAGGGCGTGCAGCGATAGCGGAACCCCTCGTTTGATTACAATTATCCAATAAGCCCCTTGCGGGCGACATATAAAGTTGGCAAGAAAGGAATTAAATAATAGTATCGCCCATAAAGGGCTAAATATATTTGTGCGTCACCAACAAGGGGTTCCGCTATCGCTTCACACCCTCGCTATGATATTTCGCCCTCCGGGCTTTTTAGCATCCTGCCCCTTTGGCTATTTTGCCAATCTCTATTCTCGCTAACTCACATATCATATTACCCTCTTACCAGTTTATTCTCTCTTTTTCTCCTTTACTCTTTGTTAACATCTTTTTTGTGTTAACTAAGGTAAGGGTATGGAGTTATTATGGGCGGATCGGCGTCCGCCCCTACGTCGTTAACTTCTCCATCTGCGCCACAATCTCCATCGTCTTCTCACTCACTGTGCATACCCGCATCAGCAGGTCTATCACCACCTCTTTGTAATCTGCAAAGCGGTAGGTGTTAAATAGCTTCGCGATGGTGGGATCTTTTGGTTTCTTTTCTTTGTATTGGTCAAGGATCCATTCCAGTGCGCTACGGTTGCCAAGCTTATAATCCCAGGCGTTTTGCGGTATTCCTGTTAAAGAAGTAAGCTCATCCAGGATAATGCTGCCATGTTCCTTATCTGCTTTCAGCTTGGCTTTGGGGCTGCCGATTATGTCCAATTCTGTATCTATGCGCGCTAAGGGGTATGGCGTAGCAGTTTCGAAGCCGATATGCAGTTCCATCAAATCCCTGCCCCACTCTGCCCAGGTGCGGAAGCCTGCATAATACGGAATGCGGGGAAAGCTGCGCTTAAGGTTCAGTTCATACTTGGTGCGGTAGGCAGGATGGTGCAGCACGGCATACACATAGTTTAAGATATCCGTTTTTGTTATGGCATCATCGACATAATGCGCACGGAACTCTGTCAAAGCCCAATCGGTAATGTTATCATGGCGGTTGCCGTCTTTGTCGTAACGGTACATAGGAAGGCATTGTGCAGGGTCAAGAGAGAATATTGCATAGTTAGGCAAGCAATTCGTGGAGATTAAGCCGAAATCTAACCTGCTTCCCGATATGAAGCATATAACACAGTTGTCCACTGATGGATAACGTATTGGAAAGATCACATCTTGTTGATAGACTCTGTGTGTAATAATTCTGTCGTAATATGTGTTCTGCTTAATAAAGGGTCGATACAAGGAAGGTCTAATTCTGCTCTCGTCGAATTCCAGTACGGAATTCCGTATTAGATGAGATTCTAGTTCTTCTGTCCACTTGATTGTCCTGTTTACGAAATCGTTAACTGGAATATGATTATCCGAATTATGCCATCTTGCCTTCTCGCAGTTAAAGAAATCAATAAAGTACTTTGCCTTTTTGATTGTTGTATCTTTGTCATAATCATAGACCCATTCGTCACGAGCTGTAACAATCCCATTTGAGAACAAGTCAAAGATAACCCCTTCTTTGTTTGTGCTATTCTTAACTACCTTATCTCCCACAGGTATCATCTCTTCCCAATCGTTTTCCACCAGGTTTATCCAGTTGTTGTCTTTATCAGGCTGGATATGCTCAAAAGGAATGTCAACGAAGTTATGGGTGGATAAGTATTCCATTTTCTCATCTCTGGTAGCCCTGATGTCAGTAGGGTGGATATATTCTATCCTGCATTTGTTATAATCTGCCTTCTCGTCCTTCACCAGCCACATCATGGATATCCCAACCATGGCAGCCAAGCCAAAGATGGTATGCTTTTCGCCTAAGAAAATGCCATCTTTGCCGGAGAGTTCTCTTATGTTGCCGCCCAGATCAATAATGTAAGCAAACTGGAACTCATCTTCAACCACTTTACGGAAGCCATCGAAAGTGCGGGCATTGATATAGGAATTGTTAGAGATGAAGCAGATCACTCCGTTATTACCGATTCTATCCAT
>CAYSGM010000180.1:0-3971 GCA_964430595.1 uncultured Candidatus Cloacimonas sp. | reverse complement strand
ATCTACTGTCTCACTGGTTTGCTCGTAGAAGTCTTCATTTATGTTGGACACATAGATGTTGTTTGCTTCGAAGTGGTATTTCTGATCTTCAGACAGCATGCTCCAGGTAATATTGCCAAAGATATTGTCCATGGTTAAGCCCACATCCAAATTGGGCAGGGGGGTGCTGGCTAAGCCAAGCATGCCTTTGAAACCAATTCCGCCTGCTCCCGTGCGCAGATTTACATCCTGATAAAGGGACAAGCCGGTATCAATGGAGTTTTCGATATAGCCATTATAATCTTGCATGTGGACATCGCCGATACCAGCCAAAATACTGCCGGAGAAGCCAAAGCGCACTACAGGGATTGTGGGGGGCAGGAAGGGGACTACAAAATCGCCCATCCCGAAGGTGACATCCGCATAGCTAAGGACAGCCAGATCATTATGACGCTTATCGAACAGGTATTCATCGGAGGTATTGCCATTTAGTACTAAATCCAGATATTGTTCGGATATGGACATCTTACCGATATAACTTAACGAACTGGAGATAGACATATTGGAAACAGAGTAGCCCAGGATGCTGGTGTTACCGCTCATAGAGCCACGCAAGCTACCATCCATTTTACTCAGGATAAGCTGCTTGTCTGCTTCAGTTAAGCGTTCCCGGCTCATTACATAATTATAGGTATCCAAATCCAGAGCGTTATTAGTAACGTAAACACCCGTATTAACTCCGGGTAACCAAAGTTCTTCGTATTCACCGGTAATGTTAGCAGGATTCCAGTAGGCTGCTTCCACGCCTCGGGCACGTAGCATATAGCTATCTGCGTAGAAGATGGATTTACTAGTTTTGATAGCAGGCAGGGAGCTAAGAGCAAGCAGCAGTGCGAGGCTTAGTAACAAGAGCTTTTTCATTATAAATCCTCCACCGCTATCTTGGCATTCAGCATGCCTTTTATTTGGATAAAGTCTGCTGTGCTGGCGTGGATAGTAACAAACTCGCTACTCTCGATGAAGGAGAACTTCCAGCGCAAATATACATGAGGACTGGCAAACAGCTTTATCTGGCTTTCGCTAAGCGTAACCGTTACCAGCTGGTCAACTGCTCCACCCGGGGCTGAACTGCTAACGATGGTAACAGGTGGGATTGAGAAATCATATGTTAAAGGGTTAGCTACATCAATGTTTGGTGTATCACTAAAGTATGCAGTTGCGGTAGCGCCTACAGGAACTTTGTTTAACACCTTAAGATCCAGAGAGGCACCCAAGGTGTTCCTTTCGATTCTATCGGCATTTTCTTGGGCGATAGGGATATCCACTTCATTTTGAATCACAATTTCATTAGCATGCAGGGTAAAAGTGAAGGGGGCTTTCACAACGTAGCTCATATCTATAAAATCCGTGGCACGCACACTGCCGGGAGTTGCTCCGGTGTAGATTCTGAACGAGCCGTTCCTGACTTTAATACTTGTTGGCATTATGGTAAGCAATTCCGCCATCCCTTGGGTAACTTGAAAGCTGTTATGCCCCGGGGAAGCATGGAAATTATTATTATCATCATCCTTGATTGGCACAACTCTTTCTTCGCCTTCATCATTGGTTGCATACAGCTCGCCAGAAAATTCCGCCTCAAACCCCACTCTGTTCTCAAGTTCCAGATTAATCGTGGCACTCTGAAGCGTAACCGATTCATTCAAGTCTTCCGGGTATTCCAGATCTATACTTTCGAGGTTATCATCCAACAACAGGGTGAAATCCGTCAGCCTACCCTGCAGTGCATCGAAAGCCATCTCGGAAGTGGCATCCAGGCTAAGACGCCCCGTTGGAGTTAATTCCGCTGCGTCGGAGACAGAAGTAATGGTAAATTTCAATTCAGTGATTAATGTGCTTGCTCCATCCACACCAAAATGGCAACCGGCAAGGGGTGTATTTACCCAGCTGGAGCTATTGGCAGTAATCACAAGCTTGTTATTGTTGGCATCGTAGAGATCCTGAAACTCAAGCTTGGCATAAGAACCGGCCACGGTGCTTACAAAGCGGGTTCTTAACTGCCCACTAGTTAAGCTAGCATAGGAAAACTGCACTTTCCCGGTGGGATCATCGAATGGCATAGATTGCGTAGGGATATTGGCAACATGGTAGATCTGTTTATCGATAACTTGCGCATCATGAGGCGGGGTAAATTCCACCACACCAAATTCAGGTGTGGTAACATCGCCACTGCTGCTGAGAAACAGCACATCATTTCCATCCACAAAGATATTCTCATCATCCACAAGATCGGATACATAATACATCTCGTTGATTAGCGGAACCGCCAAATCTATATCCCACTTCGGCACTACCGGTTTCTCAACCTCACAGGCACCAAGCAGGATCAACATGGCAACTAAAAGAAAAACATAATACTTCATAAGCACTTCCTTTTATGCTATTTTTGCACAAATGACAGGGGTAAAACGCTTAAAATATGCCGTTATCCCCAAAACCGGGAATATCGACCACACACTATAATATACTGTTTATTCTATCGGTAGCTACAGAGCAATTTTTAAGCCTATTCTGCAAAAGAGCCCAGTATTTACCTCTATACCCCATTAACAACAAGCGCTGTTTTTTGTCGAGCTTTATTTCTTTACCGCTGCAAATTTCCCTGATAGTATCCCGAATCAGGCGTTCTGCAAGCACAAATTCGCCAAAGGAGGGGTGAAAAGGACCGGCTAAAACTTCCTCCGGATCCAAGTTGGACGGCAATCCCAGCTTAATAATCGTGATGCCTTCCTGCTCTGCAAGTTCGGCATAATCTGCACAAATCTGCACTGCTTCTTCCAAGTCCAGCGGGACGTAAAGCCCTTCTGCGTATGTATCGGCAAGCGGAGTTCCCTTGATAACCACCAGCGGGTATAAGCGCAGATAATCCGGCTTCAGTGCTTGCAGGGCAAGCCTGTTATGGTTGATTGTTGCCTCTGTGCTTCCCGGTAAGCCCGGCATAAGCTGTACCCCCAGTGTGAACCCCTGCTGCTGAACCAGCAAGGCAGCCTGCATCGCCTGTTCGCCTATGTAACCGCGCTTGCTTGCCACCAACACCTCATCACAGAAATCCTGAATTCCCAGCTCGATACACGCAATCCCCATAGCTCCACAAGTGTGGAGTATTTCCTCATTTATGTAAAGTGGGTGGGTAGAGATGCGAAACCGGGTTTTTGAGTCCACTACTTTGTGGAATTGTATCAACAGCTCCTCCCGGTAACTTGCGGGAAGTGCGGTGAAACTGCTGCCGTAGAAGGCAACTTCCTTGTCCTCTCCCGGATGGTTGGCAATAAAACGTGCCACGTTTGCCAGTTCCTTATCCATATCCGGCAGCCTTACTCCGCTTATCTTGCTTTGGTCGCAATAGATACAGCGGTGCGGGCAGCCCTGCATCGGCAGAAAGATGGGATAGATCAGCGCGCGTTGAGGCATTATATCTCCAGGGTACTAAGCGTTAGTTCTTAGGTTTTAGGTGTTAGGGACTTGGCGTAAATGGATAAATAAGCAAGGAAGCAGCCAAAGCTGATGGAAAATGCCAGATTGGCACTAGAACCATCCTTGCTCATCCGCACTTCATTCGCAAGACATCTAACCATGAACTCACCATGATTTATCCCGGTGAGATCATGGTCAGATCCCGGTCAGCTCACTTTCGGCAAACAAGGAAGATGCTATGAGAGGGGAAGTGATGAGGAGGGTTTTAGTAGATTCCAGTGAGTCTGGAGTCGATGTTGCCATTGGTAACTGCAAGTTATCGCTATGTTCACAGGCAACATGGACTACAGCGATCCCCGGTTTGAATTGTGCCGCTAAAGTCTATAACCCTGCAAATTAGGTAACTACCCCATCGCAAAGATATACAATATCGACTCCAAACTTGATGTTTTGGTGTCTGAATGAAAACCACCACCAAATGAGAGGTTTGACTTAAAATTCCGCCCTAGGATATCTATTCG
>CAYSGM010000179.1:0-4022 GCA_964430595.1 uncultured Candidatus Cloacimonas sp. | reverse complement strand
TGGGCAACTGTGTGGAAGAGTAGGTCGCCGCCATCGCCAACGGCTCTGTTTTGTTATATCTAGATCAGAGCTTAAACTTTCTTTGATAGAACAGTAATAATAGTGCATTTCTATGTAGGTTGGAACGGTTTTTGTATTATACTATAGTAGAATAAAAGATCGTGGAGGAATGATGCTTCAGTATAAGAATTATCCGACGAGCAAGGTAGCAATGCTAATTGTAAGCTTGCTAATCTTGTGTTTACCCCTAATAGGTGCCTTTGTCCAACCACAGCAGGCAGAGAATATTGCAAGAACGTGGTTGCGGGAAGGGCCTGCCTCACTAAGAACAGCATTAGTTATAAATGAGATAAACAGCTTTCAAGATGGCGTGCTTGTACCTGCCGCCAAACAGTATCGCAGTGATACAGATAACTTGCCTCAGCTTTATGTGTTATTCACTACTGATGGGCAATTTGTTGTGGTATCCGCTGATGACAACTCTGTTCCCATTCTTGGTTACTCATCTGAAGCTCGTCCCAGACCCCAAACTATGTCACCAGAATTTGCATGGTGGATGAAAGGATATGCGGATCAGATTAAAGATATCGTGGATAATAATATAGTTATCCCCGAAAACCAAGCTCAGTGGAACGACATGCTTTCTGGTAATTACAACTTCAATAACAGAACAGAGAGAGTTATAAGTCCGTTACTAAGCACTACATGGGATCAAGGGTGGCCCTACAATGAACTTTGTCCTGTGGCTGCATCCGGTCCCGGCGGACATGTTTGGGCTGGTTGCGTGGCTACGGCCATGGGTCAGGTGATGAAGTATTGGAACCATCCTGTTACTGGGGTGGGATATCATTCATACACTGATGCATCCGGACCAGGCGAGGAACCCTCCTATGGCAACCAAAGTGCCAATTTTGGTGCTACTACCTATTTATGGGACCAGATGCCCAACAGCATTGGCAGCTCTAACATTCCAATTGCCACATTGTTAAAGCATGCCGGCGTTTCCGTTGACATGAACTACGATGGCGCTGCCGGATCCGGTGCTCAAAGTGCAGATGTCGCTCCGGCGATGGTAGAATACTTCCGCTATCCAAGCGCATTATTCCGTTCCAAATCCAGCTTCTCTGAAGCAAATTGGAACACAATGATGAAAGCGCAGCTAGATGAAGGAAGCCCTCTGTATTATGGTGGACAAGGAGATGGCGGTGGTCATGCTTTCGTAATGGACGGATATGATGCTACAAACATGTTCCACTTCAACTTCGGATGGGGTGGCTCTTATAATGGCTATTTCCTTATTAATGCGATTAACACTGGAAACGGCGATTTCAACGTATATCAATCTGCAACCATCAACACTATACCCGCAAATTATAGTATTGGTACAGCCAAGCTAAAAATGAGTGTTCCTGTAGCTGCCACAGTTGGATCATACTTCACTCTTAACGTAAGTACTCCCCCTATTCTTGGCTCTTGGGATGTTACCCATTATGAATTCCAATTGACTTACGATAATACGAATTTGGTTTACAATAGCAATAGTGTTGCCGGAACCTTGGCAGCCAATGGCAACGTAACTGTAACTGAAGTATCCCCTGGTTATCTTAATGTAAACTGGACTGGTTCTACGGAATTGCTTGGACCAGGAACACTGATTAACTTCAATTTTACCCCTCTTGATGCCGGCGAATACTTGTTCGATATGGCAGACATGAAATACAACACAACACCTTTGGGTCAGACCGAATACATCTGGGTGCCCGTTAATGCCCCTGTTGCTGCCTTGGCTCAGAGCACAATCAACATGACCAATGTAATGAATCTTGCATACAATACTATTGGCACAACGGAACTTCGCACAACCTACCTTCTCCCATCATGGAACGTTACACGCTACCAGTTCAACCTTACCTATGTGCCAGCAAAACTGGAATTTGTAGGGTTGGAGACCGAAGCTACTATGTCTCAAGGTGCAGTACCGGTGGCTGTGGTTAATTCTCCCGGTAGCGTAACGGTAACATGCACAGCTCCTTCAAGATTAACAGGGGAAGGAATCTTAGTTAAGCTAAAATTCCGTGCTATTGGTAACACAACAAGTCTTTCCATAACTCAGGTTACACCAAGTAACTTCACCTATAACACCACTCAGATTGCCGCAGTCTCAGGCTGCACATTCAGGCTCTCAGCTCATACGGGGATAGATGATGAGTTATCTGTTCCTGCTCCCACACTGCAGATTTATCCCAATCCCTTCAGCAATTCTACGTCAATGAAGTTTAGCAGCACTTCTAGCGCTCCTGCTTCATTCAACGTATACAATTTGAAGGGTCAGTTGGTGCGTCAGTTTATGATCAGCGATAGTAAAGCTGCTGAGATATCTTGGGACGCCAAGGACGATAAAGGAAACAATGTATCCGGCGGGATATATCTTATCCGCTGGCAGCAGGGCACTAACGGTGGTAATGCTAAAGTGCTTATCCTGAAATAACAGAACCTGCTTATATATACGAAAGGCTCACCCTGTATAGGGTGAGCCTTTTGCTATGTCTGTATGGTTGGTCAATGCAGCTTAACTGGGTTAGTCTTCTTTGAGGAAGGCAGCTATCTTCTCCATCTCGGCGGGGATGTTGATATGATGCGGACACTTTGGCAGGCAAGCACCGCACTGGGTGCATTTATCGGCTCTGCTCTCTTCGGGCACAAACATCTTGTATTCCACAAGTTGCCTTTCCTTACCCCCAAACATGATAGCTTCGTTGTAAATCCCAAACACGAAGGGGATGGCTACTTTAGAGGGGCAGGGCATGCAGTATCGGCATTCCGAGCAGAGGATGGGGATGCGCTTAATATATTCCCTACGGACTCTTTGATACAGCTTAAGTTCTTTCTCGTGTAACTCGTCAGCTTGGCAGATATCTGCCAGACCAAGGTTTTCCTGCACTTGCTCCATACTGCTCATACCGCTTAGCAGAGTGCTGCAACCGGGCAGATTCCACACCCAGCGCATGGCTCGTTCTTGCGGACTGCGGGGATACTTACTCTTTTCCCACAGCTTAGCCACCTCATCCGGGATGGGGCTTACCAGCTTTCCGCCACGCAGGGGCTCCATCGCAATCACGCCCATACCGCGGGATACCGCCAGTTTATAGCCTGTAATCCCTGCCTGGTAGTGGGTATCAAGGAAGTTCAGCATGATCTGGCAGAAGTCCCACTCATACGCCATCACGATCTTGCGGAACACAGGGTAGGCATCGTGGAAGGAAAAGCCGATATGGCGTATTTTGCCTTGCTGTTTAGCTTCCTGCAAAAACTCCATGACACCAAGGTCTTTCAAGGTCTTCCAAGTACGTTTGTTAAGGGCGTGAAGAAGATAATAATCTATATGGTCGGTCTGCAAGCGTTCCAGTTGTCTATTCAGGAAGGTGTCCATATCCTCGCGGGTTTTAATTAGCCAGCAGGGCAGTTTGGTGGCTACCAGAACCTTGCTGCGGTCTATCTGTTGCAGGAAACGCCCCAGGAAGGGTTCGCTTTCTCCATCGTGATAACCCCAGGCGGTGTCAAAGTAATTGACCCCATTATAATAGGCGTGATGCAGCATGGCGAAGCTCTGCGCTTCGTCTATTTTGCCGTTCGGTGTGGTTGGGAACCGCATACAGCCAAAGCTTAAGGCGGATATCGAATCGGTTGAACGTGGCATGGTGCGGTATTGCATAATGTTATTCTCCCTGATGAAAGTAGTTGTATATCTGTTCTGCGGTTATTGGTCCAATGCCTTTGATCTCCATCAGACTCTGGACGCTTGCCTGACTTATCGCGTCAACGCTGCCAAGCTCTTTTAAAAGAAGGAATTTACTTTGCTCACCGATGCCCGGAATAGCTTCCAACGCGCTTTCAAGGGTGCGTTTGGAGCGGCGTTTACGGTGGAAATTGATGGCAAAGCGATGGGCTTCATCCCGTACCGTAACCAGTAATCGCAGGGCGGAAGAGGAACGGGGCAGGATGATGGATACGTTGGAAAGGGG
>CAYSGM010000178.1:0-4049 GCA_964430595.1 uncultured Candidatus Cloacimonas sp. | reverse complement strand
ACAGGTTACAGGTTACAGGTTACAGGTTACAGGTTACAGGTTACAGGTTACAGGTGTTAGGGCTTCGCTACATATACAATGCGAAGCCAACGCTTAACTTCTAACGTCTAACCTGTTAACGCCTAACTTCTACCGCTTCGCCAGCCTAATCCCAACCGGGCGATGGTCTGAGACATACTTCTTGTATGAAGACCAGCTTCCAAACCAGTTCTCGGCAAGAATCGTATGGCAATAGTTCCCACCGGCACTGAAATCTTCAAATAGCTCGTTAGTGATCAGGATGTGATCTATATGGCTTCCGTAGCTTGGGTAGGATACATTGGTGTAGGTGGGATCCAGAGCTAAGGGCATATCGGCAAATAAGTATTCAGCAGGCTTTTCCAGAAAAGTATTGAATACGTTGTATTCGCTTGGTTCTTCTATCTGGTCGTTCATATCTCCTACCACAATAACCCGTTCATTAGCTAAGTTAGTGGTTATGTATTGATCTATTTTTTGGCAGGCTAAACGACGGCGCACTTCTTCATCCCACGAGTCGCCTTCATCCACCACATTGTCGCCATAGGCTTTCAGGTGGTTGTTTATTATGTAGTAATCCTGATTTTGCCAGGTAATATCCAGCACATAGGGGGGGCGGGGAAAGGGATTGGAATCATTATTATAGATGGTGTATTGGCTGTTTACAGTTACCGTCCGGGTGTCGTAGAGATACGCCAAACGGTAGGTTGTGCCTTCGCTGGCTGCGTAAACATAGGCGTTGTAATATGGTATCGTGGCTGCCATGGCATAAAATGCCTGATAGTCCATGATCTCCTGAAAGGCAATTACATCTGCATTAATTGCCGTAACCATATCAGCAATCGCATCACTATCGGAATCTGCGCGAGGGTAGGTGAGGATATTCCAGGTAACAATATCCAGAGTTTGATCTGTTCCAAAGGTTATGCTTGTGGGAGTCTGTTCCGGGGGCACAAGGGAGGTGTTCTTTCCGCAAGCAGAGATCATTAGCATTATTGCCAGTATTGTGGCTATGTATATGCGAAGTTTCATTATCAGTCCTTTTTCTTTACGCTGGTGTCGAATAATATCCATACTCTCCATCAGCATTGTATAACCAAAGCATCTGTTGCAAGTAAACAGCCAAACCGGACAAAAACATCGATAATCTTTACAATACTTGGAAGAGTAATTGCTTTATGTATATGCAGACTAACTGGGAGGACCTAATGAAACAGTATATTGTAATAATAATGCTAGCCTGCATCAGCATCTTAGGAGCTGTTGGAGTTGAGCAGTATCAAGCGACAAGTAATGGAATTCAAGCGCAGCTAAAGTCTGTGCTGTTAACCCCTATGCCCCCTCAGGAAGCAGATTTAGACGAAGGCGACACCTCTGCTCCAACCCCCACTATTACAAAAACCTATGCCTTCCCCTTCCACCATGCAGAGCTTCAGATTAGCAGCATGCGCTGGAATGTGTTTGACAGGCAGAATAATTTCCTCTATACGGAAGCGCAACGCTATGACTCAGCTATAGCTATTGTCCACACTTTCCAATTCAGAGAAATGGCAGGCGTGACGCTGAGGATAGAAACACAGCTTGAAACACAGGAAAACATCCGCACTCTTGTGGATGTAGATTTTCAGCTTATCGGCAGTGAACCCGTGGTAATTCCCGAAACCATTTCCGGTGCATTTGTGGAAGCATACAAAGAGTTAGCGGATAACTACGAGGATTCCTATCTGCGTAATCTGCCCCTCTCCCGCCCCAAGATGCTTATTATCAGCCACCCACAGTTGGCTAATCACCAATCTGCATTTATTAACTGGAAGCGTTCTCTTGGTTTCGATGTGTATGTTGTAAACAAAGCAGATGCAGGGAATTCTCTCCAGGCGATCAGAGATTACATTGGAACTCACTATCAGCAGTATAAATGCGACTATCTGCTCCTGTGGGGTGATGTGAACGGAAACTTCGCCATTCCCACAAACTTCTATCCCTCCCCGGAATACGCAGAAAACGATGCCGACGATCATTATTACACGCTGCTTGAAGGTGACGATTATTTCCCGGAGATGCTCGTAGGACGCTTCTCTATCAGTGATGTTGCACAGTTTATTACCATTACGAACAAAACTATATACTACGAGAAAACCCAAATGAGCAATACTAACAACTGGATGAACCGAGCTCTGGTGGTTGCAGGTAACTACGCCGAAGGCACACTCAGACCTACTACCCCGGTGCTGATGTCTCGCTGGCTGCGCAACAAGATGCTGGATTTTGGCTATGCTCAGGTTGACACTGTTTATTACATCCCGCCCAGTAATCCCGGAACTCAGAATATTATTGCCTCTATCAACACAGGAGTGCAGTTTATCAATTACCGAGGTTGGGGAGATGCCAATGGCTGGCACTATCCCTATTTCCATATATCCGATCTGAATTCTACTATTGTAAGCCAAAGAATGCCGATTGTGTATTCCATAGTTTGTAACACAGGTGATTTTGCCAATTCTGTAAACCCGAGCTTTGGTGAAAGATGGATGCAAATGGGCTCTATGGCAATACCCGGTGGAGCTATAGCTTTTGTTGGTCCCTCAGATTTACATACAAAAACACGTCTGAACAATTCTATTTCTACGGGTGCTTTCCGCAGTATTCTGGATAATGGAGTGCGTGGTTTTGGCACCAGTGTGCTTATGGGTAAGATAGAACTATACAAGAACTTCCCCAATGACATTGCAGCAGGGCAGTATGTCCCCTTCTATTATCATGTGTATAATATGTTAAGTGATCCCAGCCTCAACATGTGGGTTCTTACCCCCGATACCATCCCTGAAAGCGTAATAGAAGGCGGGCTTACCTTCAGCCAAAGTGCCAGCCACATAAGAATAAACGCAGCTAATCTTAATGGCGCTATAGTAAGCGGAACCAAGAATGGTTCTGATTTCACCTACACTACCCTGCAAAATGGTTATGCAGTTCTACCCATAGACCCCAATCAGCAGGGGAATGTTACCGTTACAGTTAGCAAGCCAAACTTTGTTCCCTTAGTTAGTGAGCTTACTCTCCAGGGAACAGCAAGTATTGGTTTAGTTTCTAACAGCCTTGCCGAAGCCTATATCAATCCTGCTACTGCCAATAGTGTTACGCTTGGTTTGAAGAACTTCTCCACCGCTGCCTACGCTAATGTGAATGTAAACATCACTGCAAGCCATCCCGGGGTTACTTTTACAACCCCCAACCAGGTGATTTCCTCTCTTGCAGCTGGTGCAACCAGCAATCTGAACTTCCAGTTTAACGTAGCTCCCACCCTTACTCCCGGCGTAATAGTAGATTTTACCGTTACTATCACCAATCCAGCCGTGCAGCACGTATTCCAGCTTAAGACCGGTGGAGCTCAGATCATGATGTATGCCCACCAGGGACAGATAATCCCCGGGCAAAGTAATGTGGTGCAATTCACCGTAGGTAATTCCGGTAACGTAGCCATGAATGATATTTTCATTCAACCGCTGTCACAAACAACAGCAGCATCAGTCCAGCTTACTCCGGTAAGCATCGGTTCGCTCGCACCCGGGCAGACTGCGCAGTTTAATGCTACTATTATCCTCCCCTCGGATGTTTGGGAGGGAAGAAACTTACCCCTAAAGTTTGTCGCCAGCAATAGCACCGGCTATTCTATCTCCTGCTTCTATGCCGTTACGGCAGGCACACCCGGCACAAACGATCCCACCGGTCCCGATGAATATGGCTATTTTGCCTATGATTCCTCTGATACCGGATATGCTCAGGCACCTGACTACAACTGGGTAGAGATTGATCCCCGCGATGGGGGACAGGGGCAAGTGTTCTTAGTGAAAGACGATGGCTCCAAAACAGTTTCATTGCCATTCAGCTTCCGCTTCTATGGTAACGATTACAACTCCATCACTATGTGCTCCAATGGCTGGATCTCGTTTATCCCTTCGGATATGACAGATTTCTACAACTGCTATATTCCCGCTGCCCTTGGTCCTTACACCATGGTTGCTGCATATTGGGAT
>CAYSGM010000177.1:0-4240 GCA_964430595.1 uncultured Candidatus Cloacimonas sp. | reverse complement strand
CCATTCGGTGTATTCAGTGTTCTCGGTGGCAAAACCCAAACCACTTATCCAACACTTTCAGCACCATCGTTGCTGTATTCCCAAGTCAATCAATGAAATTCAAACCATGTTATTGCCGACCTATCCCAAAATAATCGAATCCTTCTTCCCTAAGTTTATCGGGATCATACTGGTTTCTCCCATCAAAGATGATACTTTGTTTCATGATCTTCTTGAGCTTCTGAAAGTCCGGAGATCTAAATTGGCGCCATTCGGTTACTAGTATCAGGGCATCAACCTTTTTACACGCATCATACTGATCCTCAAAGTATACCACGTTCTGCTTATCTCCCAAGATGTGTCTGGCTTCATTGATGGCTACTGGATCATAAGCACCTATATTAGCACCTAGTTTTGTAAGTTCATTTATAATGACTATTGATGGAGCTTCTCTCATATCATCTGTTTCAGGTTTAAACGATAGTCCCCACACAGCAAACTTCATACCAGAAAGATCTTTCCCAAATCTGAATATGATTTTTTTCACCAGAATAGTCTTTTGTTCATTATTTCTACTCTCAACAGCATCCAGCACTTTGGGTTCAATGCCTGCTTGTCTAGCCATATGCACTAGGGCCTTCACATCCTTCGGAAAGCAGCTTCCACCGTAACCGACTCCAGGATAGATAAAGCTATATCCAATCCTGGTATCGCTTCCGATTCCAAGCCTAACTTCAGAAATATCTGCGCCATACTCCTCGGATATCATAGCAATCTCGTTGATGAAACTAATTTTTGTAGCCAGCATTGCATTGGCTGCATATTTAGTCATTTCAGCAGATCTGACACTCATGGTAATGATTTTATCAGAAACAACGCTAAAGGGAGAGTAAAGCTCACGCATGATTTTTTCTGCTACTGGGTCTTCGACGCCCAGTATGATCCTATCTGGTTTCATAAAATCAATTATGGCAGCACCCTCCTTCAAAAATTCAGGATTGGATACTACGGAAAAGCGGTAATCTGAGCCACGTTCATTCTGCGCATCCAAAATGAGTTGATGCACTCTGTCTGCTGTCCCAACTGGCACGGTTGACTTGTCAACGACTATCTTGTATCCATTCATGAAGTTCGCGATATCCTTGGCTACAGCAAGTACATATTGCATATCTGCTGAGCCATCTTCTCCAGGAGGAGTACCAACAGCGATAAATATTACTCCTGATGCTTCAACGGCTGTCTTAATATCTGTAGTAAAAGACAATCTCCCCTCAGCATGGTTCTTATGGACAAGCTTATCCAGCCCCGGCTCCCAGATAGGAATAATCCCTCTTTTCAAGTCATTTATCTTATCAGTGTTAGAATCCACACATATCACCGAATTGCCAACCTCTGCTAAACACGCTCCAGTGACGAGCCCAACATACCCGGAGCCAAGTACTGATACTATCATCTGCATCTCCTTTTATAAAATTACGATTGTTGCCTATGCACATTGTGAAATATGACGGATGCCCATTTTAGTTAGATTGATATCTGGATACAGTATCAATAACATATGAAACCATCTCGTCAGTCATTTCCGGGAAAATTGGTAAACTAACGACCTCTTGTTGGTGCTCGAAAGTTTCCCGATACATGTCCGGCGTTAATTGTAGGTAATCATAAGCTTTTAGGAATGGGAGTCCTATTGGATAGTGAATACCATAATGGATCCCATTACGATCTAAATAATTTATGAAAGTCTGTCGGTCCCTTACTCTTACTGCAAATATATGATAGACACCCCATGTATTCAAGATTTCTTTTTGTGTTCTCATCCAAGACAAGTGAGAGAAAGCGTTATTATACCTATCAGCTATATTGCGTCTTTTCCTATTCCAATCGGACAGATATTTTAACTTAACATCTAAGATTCCACATTGAATCGAATCCATTCGCGAATTAATCCCCTCAAAATCATGTTCATATTTTTTGGTCCGGCCATGATTTGCGTATTTTCTGCAGAATAACGCTATGTCGTCATTATCAGTAATTATCGCCCCTCCATCACCATAAGCCCCAAGATTCTTACCGGGATAGAAACTGAAGGTTGCAACATCTCCAAATGTACCAATTCTTTTGTCTAAATATAGTGCCCCATGAGCTTGGGCGCAATCTTCAATAAAGTAGAGGTTGTTATCCTTACAGATCGTATGGATGGCATCTATATCACAGGGCTGTCCATATAAATGAACAGCCACAATAGCCTTGGTACGATTGGTAATTAGTCTACTAATATGATCTGTGTCGATATTGAAAGTTTCGCTCATAATATCGCAGAAAACCACTTGTAGACCAGCAGCAGTAACAGCCTCGGAAGTAGCAATAAAACTATTAGCTGGAACGATAACTTCTGAACCAGGAGGAAGATGAAGTGATTTCAATGCAATAATTAGAGCATCAGTTCCATTCCCCACCAATATAGTGTTCCTAACTCCGTTGAACTCAGAAAAGTCCTCACTAAATCGCTCATGCATGGTGCCACCAATAAACGAAGCATTATCCAATGAACTCATTATGGCGGAATCAATTTCATCTTTAATCGTTAGATATTGTGCTTTTAAATCTAAAAATGGTACTTCCATATCATCCTCTTATCATATTTCTCTTAGAAATCGCGCAGGATTACCCGCGTAGATTCCTTTACGGTAGATACTCTTTGTTACTACTGAGCCAGCTCCTATAACCACTTCGTCACATATATCAACAGGGAGAATAGTTGAATTTGACCCAATAGATACCTTACTTCCAATGATAGTCTTGTGCCAATGAGATTTATCCCCCCCCGCCGGCTTACCAGCCCGGAACAAGTCATTAATAAACATTACCCCATGACCAATGAAACAGTATTCTCCTATGCATACTAGCTCACAAATAAATGTATGAGATTGTATCTTCGAGTATTTGCCTATAGTAACTCCTTTCTGAATTTCTACAAATGGCCCAATAAAACATTCATCTGCAATAATACATTCATAAATATTTACTGGGTTGATAATCTTTACGTTAGACCCAATTGAGCAATTTATGATGCCAGAGTTGCCGATATACACATCATTCATGTTTTCCAAGCCTGCATCTTGAAGGTTGAAACCTTAAGAAAACTTCTTTACCTGTCTCAATTGACTCATAAATAGCATTTATCAACTCCAAAGATTTTCTCCCCTCTAGACCGTCAACCAAAGCTCTTTTATTATGAATTATTGATTCACAGACATCCTGCAAATAACGTACATGTCCAAAACCATATACGTTTGGAGGTAATTCAGAACTATCCTTGATAGACTTGTCTTCTTCGACATTGTCACTGAATTCCCACACCTCCATCTTATTTACGGCAAATCCTCCGATTACAACAGAGCCCTTCTCTCCCAATATTGACAGTGAGCCCTCGAGATCTTTTGGACGAGTGGCAGTTGTTGCTTCCACAATTCCCAATGCCCCATTTTTAAATGTTATTATTGCAATACCTGTATCCTCTGCTTCAATATCGACCAAGGCCGTGCGGCTTTTAGCAAAAACTGAAACAGGTTCCCCCAGCATCCATTCTAACAAATCAATATGATGACTAGCTTGATTAGTAAAGACTCCCCCATCAAAAGCCCAAGTTCCTCTCCAATTATCTTGATCGTAATAATTTTGATCTCTACACCATCTTACTCTTACAGTTCCTAAAACAATTTTCCCAAATCTGCCCTTACTAAGCGCTTCCCTTAGTTTCTGAATAGGTAAATTATACCTGTTCTGCTTGACAACAAACAATTTTACGTTGTTTTTATCACAATTCTCGATCATTTTGTCGGCATCCTCGAGAGTTAAAGCCATTGGCTTCTCAACGACAATATGCTTTTTGTACTTACTTACAACATCAATGGCATGTTTCGCGTGATTTCCACTCTCCGTTAGTATACATATTACATCTATCTGTTCCTTTTCTAGCATCTCGCGATATTTTCGATAGTATGGAACGCCATATTTTTCACCTATGTATTTTGCTTTTGCATAATTGATATCACACACTGCTACTAGCTCCGTCTCGTTAACATTATGTGCCAAAGCATCTGCATGCTTTTGAACAATTCTCCCGCAACCGATTAGAGCAAACTTAAGTTTCATAAAATATTCTCCCTTCGTTTCTGTAGAGTCCCAAATGTTGGCATAAACCCCAACTCATTGTTTCTCTGGTTGTTTGAGGGCATCTGATATCCCTCGTTACTCA
>CAYSGM010000176.1:0-4280 GCA_964430595.1 uncultured Candidatus Cloacimonas sp. | reverse complement strand
TAAAGACTTTCGGGTTCTTATTATAGACTCAGATCAGACTGACTCGCTAACCATGATCGGCCCCCTGGCACTTCAGTTGCGAGTCCCCCAAATCTGATGACCTCTCCCAAAAATCTGATGATCTGAAATCAGTCCAAAATCAGCGCAAATTTGAAATATAGGTGATACAAAGACGTCCAGAAACGTCCAAAAAGCACTGTGACAATTTCCAAAGCCAGTCCGCTATATCTCCACACCAATCAAAGCCTTATCACCACAGTGATAATTGATACGCATTTGAAACTTTGGGTGACACATTGTAAGCACTGATGAGTCCTTTGCCATCAGTGCTTCTGCACTAATCACCCACAATCGCGATTTCACTTGGGAACAGGTAGCTTGTTACAAGCCAATCTTTCTTTGGTTATGGTTTGATCGGGTTCAGTCTAAAGTTGCGGTGACCTTAAAGAACTTGTAAGTGTCAATAGGTAGAAATTCCCACCAGACGATACCATCGTCTGGATCGATGTCGTAGACCACTTCCGGGAGCAGGTCGTAGGTGCCATAGGGATCGGATGCTGCATAGATATTGTACGATACAGCACCATCCACCTCATCCCACTGGATCATTAGGTTAGTGCCGTTCTGGTAAATGCTGATATTTCCGGACGGAATAGCACCAGCTTGGAAGTTAATAGTCTGTTCGGATGTGATATTGGGAATCGTAATTGACTCAGGGCTATAAACATATGGAGCCAAGGCAACGCTATAGGAAGCAGTAGTACCAGTAGGCTGAATAATATCTTCGGGAGTCCTCAAGCCAGTGCTTTGTCCGTTCTTGTAGATGGTCGCCCCGGGAGGGGTGGAAGTGATGAATACCTCGTTTCCGCTTGTAAAGCTACCGCCATTGATGAATATCCAGGTATCCAAGATAGGATCATACGCATCAGCTACAGCCAGTTTTATGTGGTTTATCTGATTAGGCAGGACAGTAGCAGTAAGAGAAATGGGAATGGTGAATCCGTCGCACTCAATGTCATAAATGCCGGGGGACGGGTAGTTGCTTACATAATATGGCTGATTGATGGTCTGGTTTATTGTGCCGATATCGATAGGCGTGGTTGTGCCAGGGAGCAGAGCGATGTTAACTCCATTCAGATAGAAGGCAAAAATATCGTGGTAGTCGATGTACTCTTCATATTCTTCCGAACCCATAACAAAAGTGAACTGAAAGTTTAGGGTTGTCGGTACGAAATCGAATTCCAGCACGGTAGCGTCATAAGAAGAACCTTCACCGAGGATAAGATCAAGATCTGCATCTCCCGGCAATAGATTGTCAGAGGTCATACCATCTGATGTATTAGGTCCGGTGGCTAAAGCTGCTCCGCCGCTGCTGAGGATGATTCCCTGGTCGATGCTGATACCGGCGTTGATTCCTCCTGTGAAGGTACCGGAAGCAATAGGTGCACCGGTGTATACAATATTTGATATGGTTACTCCGCCGCCCAGAATTGAATTTACCAAATCAGCGGAAGTAACACCGTTAGTCATGTCCGATACGGCTATGGTTGCCCTGTTGCCCCTGGTTTTTGGTGGGCTTGATGCCGTTCTTTTGGCTAAAAGCAGGGTGCTCTGCGCCAGCAGCAGCAGAATTATTATTGAAATTGAGCTGATTTTTCTCATCATTTCTCCTTGTTTTTCGGTTTTTGCTTAAGGATAGTAAAGTGCCTGCACAGGCCAAAATAACTAGCTTATACTGACATGACTGACATTATAAATGCCTTATTGAATCACAGCTTTACTATCCAGTAAAACACGTGTAGTGAGTGATAGAGTAATCAGGTGTTACATCTGTGCAAATTCTATTATTTAAAAACAGATGCCTCATAGCATTTGAATTATGTTCAGTTAGCAGTGTTTCAAAGCAATCATCCTTAGCTGCCGGTTTGAAAATATAGGGTATAAGTCTGTCAAATATGTAGTAACCGCAAACTAAAACGGATGATGTGTGGTTGTTCAATCATTTGTTGAAAGCAGAGAGAATCGTTGAGCCATGCGATATTTCTCTTGACGGCTTAAGTATCTATCTTTTTAATAACCTAACAGTGAAGTTTATCGCTTGTTGTTTCTAAGAAGATTCTATATTATAGACATATAAGGAGATAAGGAAGATGAACAAGATGCCGGGAATGCTGAATGCAGACTTGAACGGAAAAGTCTGCTTGGTACGTATGGATCATAACGTGGTGAAAAAAGGCAAAATTAAAGACACCATGCGCATTGATGCCACGATTCCAACTCTTTTGCATATTTATAAGCAAGGCGGCTTACCAATTTTGATGACACATGTGGGGCGCCCCTATGACAAGAAGACTGGTGAAATAACTATCGCGGAAGCAGATGCGGTTGAGCCGATTGTGAAGTATCTGGAAACCAAGCTTCAGCTAAATGGCATTGTGCCGGAATTGGTTGCGGAGGAGAAAGCCGGCATTACTGATATTAAACCACTTAAGAAAGCCGTGGACAAACTAAAAGCCGGTAAAGCAGATTTCATCTATCTTCCCAACACCCGCTGGTTCAAAGGCGAGGAAGCGAAGGATGAAAGCGCAGATGTGCTTGCTAAAAAGCTGGCAAAATACGCGGATGTGTATATCAACGATGCTTTCGGCTCCTGGCAGGCTCATGCAAGTACCTATGCCATTGTGAAATACTTACCTTCATACGCAGGACTATTGATGCAGAAGGAAGTGGAGCACTTACAATCTGTATTCAAGCCGAAGCGTCCCTTAGTAGGGATTGTGGCGGGGTCAAAGTTCGATACCAAGATAGGACCTCTATCCTCGCTGATCAAGATAGCCGATCACCTCATTCTGGGCGGAGTAATATACAATGCCTATCTTTGCCACAAATACGGCATCAAGATCGAAGGCGTGGGGGAAGAGGATATTGCTGCGGCAGCGAAGTTCATCGCGGATAGCAAGGAACATGCAGCCAAGATAGTGGAACTGCCCTTTATTGTGGAAAATGACGGCATAGAAAAGCGTGGAGACAAGAGCTGGAGCGTTAAAGATGTGCGTAAGCTGAAAAAGGGCACTAAACTGGGTTATGTGCTGGATGTTGCCCCGCAAAGCTTTGACCTGCCGGAGATACAGGCTATCTTCACCGAAGCGGGAAGCTTCTTTGTGAATGCCGTGATGGGTTATACAGCTTTGTTCCCGGAAGGCAGCATGGCGATGTATCGGCTGATCGACGGCTGTGGCAAAGCCGTAAAGCTGTTTGGCGGCGGCGACACGATACAAGACTTTAAAGAATACCTGCCGGGTGTGTTTGCCCAGGCACAGAACGACCCCAAATACTATTTCTTCACCGGCGGCGGAGCGATTCTGGACGCCATTCAGCAAGGCTCAGCCTTCGGCATGAAACCCGTACAAGCTTTAATAGAAAAGAAAAAATAAAGGAAGGTGGCAGGCTTCAGGTTGCAGGTGTCAGGGGAAAGCCCCCTGTAACCTCACACCTGACACCTGTAACCTAAACTAAGGAGTTTAGAGTGGAGAATGACAACAAACTGAACCTGAGGGAAAGCTTTCCCGCCCCCAGCTACGAAGAGTGGCTGCAGGCGGTGAACGACACCCTGAAAGGCGCAGATTTCGAAAAAGTGATGAAGACCAAAACCTACGAAGGGATTACTCTGCAACCCATTTACCGGAAAGAGGACATTGCAGAGCTAAGCTTTACGGATTGTGCTCCGGGGGCTGCGCCATACTTGCGTGGCAATAACCCGCAACGCTTTCTGGATGAAGGATGGCTGGTAGCGCAAAGCTACGACGAGCCAGACCTGAAGAAACTGAATGCGATGCTGCTGCATGATCTGCAGAAGGGCTTAACGGCTGTGAACCTATCCATGAAGCATGAGGATACGCGACGCGGAGTTACTATAAAGAACATACAGGATATGGAGATAGCGTTGGAAGGAGTGGATTTGAAAGCTGCTCCGCTGTTTATGCAGTTGGATGTGTGCGATAGCTATATCTTGGAATTGCTGGAGCATTACGTAGCAAATCGGGGCATTGCCCTGGATGCCCTGGAAGCGGGGGTTGGCTTTGATCCTACTTCAGAATTTGCCCGTTTGGGAGCAGTGGATTTACCGCTTGATGAATACTGGCAGATTGTGTTGAAGAATGTGAAATGGGCGGTGGATAAAGCTCCCAAGGTGCGCGTGCTGTCTCTGGATGGCAGCGTGTATGAAGCCAGCGGTGCTTCTTCAACGCAGGAGCTTGGCTTTGTACTATCCACTGCGATTG
>CAYSGM010000175.1:0-4317 GCA_964430595.1 uncultured Candidatus Cloacimonas sp. | reverse complement strand
ACACATTGTCGTTAAAAGTGCGGTTTATCAATATCGACGGCTCCGGACGGTATAACACATTCTTACGGTGAAACTTGGCGAGGAATTGCAGAGTGTCCGGGCGGACTTCACTATTTAGTTCCAGATCGCTCATAATTGCGGTGGGTGGCAGCTTATGCACGGGGAACTGCCAGGAAAAGCTCTTCTGCGAATTAATATCAGTAGCCGAGAACCTCAGTTCTGATGCAGCATTGTCCAGCACGAAGCTAAGCCGGTTCAGGTAAGACTTCTGCTTGGAACTTGCATCCGCCTTGTTAGATATCCCTATGTTATCCGTAACATCTTGTCCGATGGTTACGCTATCTCCATGAATGAATTCCACACTAATGTTCAGAGTGGCAAAATAGCCTCCATCACGGGCAACGAACACCAAATTTCGGTAGGGTATCTGATAATCCACCAGCAGAACGGTATTCTTATCTTTATCCAGGAAACGGTTATAGTCCAGAAACATGTTTAGCGTGTTCTCAGCAAAGCCCCAGGCAAAACATGCGCATCCAAGGCATAGCAGGATTACTTTCCTAATACTCATCTTCTTTGTTCCTTAACGTGTATAATCCAAAACCCTTTGTATCTGCAAAGATGAACTCACGGTCTTGTTTGTAATATGTCCAGATTATATTGGGATAACGTCCCAATGGATACTCCTCAGATACAATTTCATCCGGCTCGCCGTATTTAATGAAGATTCTCCCCCGGTCGGAATTCCATCCTTTTAGCTTCTTATGCACGGTGAAGAGCTCATCTGCTCTTAGCACTCTCTGGTAGAACTTCTCCCGGTTCTCGTTGCGAACGGTTCCGGGGCTGGGATCGTTCACCTTCCAATAGCTCTCGATTGCAGATAAATACTTGTCTGCCGGAACACTGCGCAGGACTTGCCATTCATTTTGGGTAGCTACATAGCGCAATTGAGTCATTTGATCATCCAGGCTGTAACGCAGCGAATAGGAGTACCACGGCGAAAACAGGAATGGTTCCATCATATAGTGGATGTTACTCTCGTAAAGAGTCAACTTTAGGTGATTATCAGGCGTGTCCGCAAGAAAGGGCTTCAAGTCCATTTGGATAGGGCTTTTCGGATTAGTTATCCTCATGCTTTTGGAATCTGTGTGGATCGTTAGGCTATCCAAGGAGATGGAGTAGCTGAGGTTTAATGTCATTTTATCAACGGTTTCAATAATGTCCGTAACGTTGTTTGGGATGAAAGAGATGCCTTCCCGTTCGGCTACCAGCCAGCACTGACCTATTTCAGTGAGGGCGGTGCTTATCTCAAAGGACTTCTTGAATGTTCTCTTATCGCCCATCGCTTTGTTCTTCAGCTTGAACTCGGCGGTGTATGCTCCGGCACTTAGCTTGGTGGCAAACCTTAGCGGTATTGCAGTTTCCTGAAGCCAGGTTTTATTTGGGACAGCAACACCTTGCTCGAAATTCGCCACTTGCTTCTTGCGGGAGTTTTTTATTACCATGGAAACTTGGTATTCTGCGGTGCTTTTTCCCTTGGCGAAGTTAAGTGAATTAAAAGGTATAACCACCCAGAAATCCACTCCCGATTCATACTGCTCATAGATCACCTCCTGCGCGGAGATAGCAGAGCAAGCCAAGGCTATCAACAAAACTAGACTAAGTGTTTTTAGCATTCGAAACAATCCTCAACTGAAAGTCTATTCTCTCTTTTTCCAGCCAACCCAGCACATCGTTATTGGGAAAAATCAGCTTGCGGGATTCCAGCAGGTAGCTATTCAGGTCTTCGGTCTGAACCTGAGTTTGCAGCTTGAATCCGCCCGGATGTGCCTTCGTCCACTTCCCGATTTCATTCAGGAAGCCCTTTTTTATCTGCTCGAAGTTTAGCAGTATCTTCAGTTCGCCCTTTAGCTCTCTGGGCAAATCCTCAAAAGGTACAATTGCCTGGGGCATAACCCGCAGGATGCCGTCATCATTGCCATTGAAAGTGCTTTTACTCCCAATTATGAAATACACCTTTCCGGGGATAAGGGTACTGAAGTGCTGTTGGTAATCCCGGTTAAACAGTGGCACTTCGAATTTCCCGCTTAAATCCTCAAACTCTACAAAGGCAATAGGATTACCCTTGTTATCCTTTTTCTTGGATACGGAGCTTACAATCCCAGCCAGCATCAGGTCTTCATTAGATTTGCTTTTACCGGTTTGGGAATTGGCATTTGTGAGGTTCTTTATCAGGCTTTTGTATTCGAACAGCGGGTGCCCGCTCATGTAAAAGCCAAGCACTTCCTTCTCTTTATCAAGCTGGTGTAAATAGCTCCATGCCTGCACCGGAGGTAGCGGGGGATAATAATCCGCATCGCTGGCTTCATCGCTGATCAGGTCAAACAGCGTTGTTTGCCCCTTCTTACGGTCGCGTTGTTCTCCGCTGCTAAAGGTGAGGGCTTGTTCTATCACTGCCCATTTCTGTGCCCGGGTGCCTTCCAGTTCGTCCATAGCACCTGAGGCAATCAGACTTTCCAGCACGGTCTTGTTTACCGAGGAGCTATCCAGACGGCTGCAGAAGCCAAAGATGTTTGTATATGCCCCGGCAGTTTCCCTATCTTCGATCACTGCCCGCATGGCGGATTCACCCAGGTTCTTTATCGCCCGCAAACCAAACAGAACTTCCTTCCCATGCACGCTGAACTCGCTGTCACTGCGGTTCAGATTGGGCGGGATGATCTTTATTCCCATGTCCTTACACACTTCAATCTTGTTCGGTATAGCGGAGGGATCATCTTCCAGAGATAACAACGCAGCCATAAACTCCACCGGGTAATATGCCTTAAGGTAGGCGGTCTGATAAGCCACCAACGCATAACATGTGGCATGGGACTTATTAAACGCATACTCCGCAAAATTCAGCCAGTCCTTCCATATCTTCTCTATCGTAGCTTCCGGCACATTGTTCGCCTTTGCACCATCCACGATCTTGTCATGATACTTCAGCATCAGTTCCAGGTTCTTCTTACCCATGGCTTTACGCAGCATATCCGCCTCGCCGCCTGTCAAGCCACCCATCTCCCTGGAGATACGCATCAGCTGTTCCTGATACACGGTTACCCCATAGGTCTCTTTTAGGGTAGCCTCCACCATAGGATGGTCGTAAACCACCTTTTCCTTGCCGTGTTTCCGGGCGATATAATTATCTATAAAACGCATGGGTCCCGGTCTGTACAGTGCCACCATAGCGATCAGATCTTCAAACCTATTAGGCTTCAGGTCTATCAGGTATTTACGCATGCCGTCGGATTCAAACTGGAATATCCCATCCGTCTCGCCCTTACCAAGCAGGCTAAATACTTTCTTATCTTCCAGTTTCAGGCTGCGGATGTCTATCTCCACGTTCTGCGATTGCTTCACCAGGTCTACTGTCTTTTGTATTAAAGTAAGAGTTTTTAAGCCAAGAATATCCATCTTCAACAGCTTCAGATCGTCCAGCCATTTACCTTCATACTGCACCAGATTAACGTTGTCGCCTTCTTTCTGAATGCTTACCGCCAGGGGGACGTAGTCTGTCAAATCTCCCGGTGCGATCACCACCCCCGCTGCATGGATGCCGGTTTGGCGCACCAAACCTTCCAGCACCCGGGAGTGGGTAAAGATGCTTTGATACAGATCATTCTGGTTTATCAAACTGCTGAATTCCGGATGCTTGGTATATGCTTCATCCAGGCTTTTCACATTGCCGGGGATGGTTTTGGTGATTATGTTCGCTTCCGAAGCAGGGACGCTAAGCACCCGCGCCACGTCCTTAATCACAGACTTTGGTCCTAAAGTCCCAAAAGTAACAATCTGCGTAACGCTGTTTCTGCCAAAGCGCTGCACAATGTAATCTATCACCTTTGCCCGCCCTTGCGCACAAAAGTCAATATCTATATCCGGCATACTGATGCGGTCAGGATTCAGAAACCGCTCGAAGAGTAAGCCATAGCGCAGTGGCTCTATCAATGTGATATCAAGCAGGTAAGCAATAATGCTCCCCGCCGCGCTGCCACGCCCCGGTCCCACCGGCACATTCTGCTTACGGGCGTTATCTATGATATCCTTCACCACCAGGAAATAGCCGTTGAAGCCCATTCTGTCTATCACGCCAAGCTCGTAGTCTATCCGCTGCGTAACCTCTAAACGCATGTCCGGGTATTTCCGTGGGGCTTGTTCATAGCACAGGTGGCGCAGGTATTCGCCCATACTGTTGAACTCTGGCGGGGTATCCACTTTGGGCAGCAGGAATTCATCGTAACGCAGCTCCAGATCTATCCTATCGGCAATCTTTAG
>CAYSGM010000174.1:0-4386 GCA_964430595.1 uncultured Candidatus Cloacimonas sp. | reverse complement strand
TATGCGTTCCCGGCTAAGATCAAGACTATCCGCATCGGCAATACAGGTAACTCCATCCAGATGCGAAACAGGCTTTCCCTTCCAAATAACGCTGGAGGCATCGGTCTTACCCCCGCAGCTACTATGATAGGTAGCATCCGCGATATTGCCACCTATGAACAATGCTTCAGACCCGCAATCCCTCACCGCATTCCGGATAGATTCATTTTGCAGATACTTACCCTTATACACCTGACAGTGAGTGCTGCTGCAAAGATCGTAGCCATCCGCCTTATGCCGGTTATTTATCAATAGCGAAAGGGCATGAGTGCGTGCTGCCACTGCCTGTGCTTTCAAAGCTTCCACCGGTGAATTATTCCCAATTTCGTTCTGGATAACCCCGGCAAGATACTCTTCCAAAGGCAGGAAGTGATTCAGTACCAGCTTGCTTTTCACCGTTTTAAGCACAAAGGCACCATCAAAAGCCAGGCTACCATTATTCACCTTAAAACCATCGGAATCAATCCTCAGCGGTGTCTCCAGATAGATAGTTTCCCCCCGGTCATTGCTAATCTTCACGGTAGAATTCTGCATAGGGATTTCCATAATCTTGCTTTTGGGAATACCCATCTCTGTCGCATATATCTCTGCTGCCTCATAGCTGCTAAAGCCTTGCTCATCAAAGAACAGCAATTCATGCTTAATCCCCAGGCGGTTATTCTCCCAGGCAAAATACTCCCGCACCACTGCTAAACTATCCATCGGTGATGCTTCGCCGCTCAGCTTTCTATCCAGGATCCCATAATAACTAAGGCTTTCCTGATTCACCACACTGATGCTGATATTACCTTTCAGCAGCTTGGAAAACAAGCCATCCCCTTCGGAAATATGCATTTCACTATTGGGATTCTGTGCTTTTAGCTGCAAACTGCTCTCCACCGCCAGATTTATCTCCAGCCAAAGCTGATTATCCCTGTATTCCGCTGCACTTAGCCCCAAAACTAAGCACAGTATCAGGACAAAGCTACACACACGCATAATACTATGCAAATGGCTGTTTATTGGACTACCGATCCCGGACTGCCACCGCCATCAGGAAGCATCACTTTAATGGCTCCATCGCTGTGCGCAGCCAATATCATCCCTTGCGACTCCACACCCCTGATCTTGCGTGGCTCAAGATTTACTAACATAGTAATGATCTTTCCCACCAAATCCTCAGGTTTATAGCTCTGCGCTATGCCTGCAATCAGTTCCCGCTGCTCGCTGCCTATATCCACCTTCAGTTTCAATAGCTTATCCGTCTTGGGCACCACTGCTGCTGCCAGCACCTTCGCCAAACGAATGTCCAGCTTGGCAAAATCCTCGTATGTAATGCTTTCTTTTATAGGTGCATACTCCACAGAAGGGGCAGCTTTGCTGCTTGCTTTCAGCAGTTCCAGTTGCTTTTCTATCTCGCTATCTTCCAGCTTACGGAACAATGGTTTAATCTCACCCAGGCACACCTCAGCATCCAGCATGGCATAAGCATCTTCAAACATAGGTTCCAAAGGCAGGTTCATCATCTGCCTAAGCTGCTTCATGTGCCGCGGCAAGATCGGCGTAAGCGCAATTGATATCTTCGCCAGCAGATTCACACACACAAACAGGGTTTCATTCACCTTCGCACGGTCTGCTTTTATCACGCTCCAGGGCTTCTGCTCATCAAAGTATTTATTCCCCAGCCGCGCAATATCCATAATCAGCTTAGTATTCTTCTTCACCTGATAATCTTTGTAGCCGGCATCAATCTCTTTCAATAAGGCATCGGCTTCGTTAAGCACGGCAATGCCTTCCGTATCCGGCTCACAAACCCCAATCTTACCCTCAAAGTTCTTATGCGTAAAGGCAAACACCCTATTCGCCAAGTTCCCAAGCGTATTATTCAGATCGCTATTCACCTTAAGCTGGAAATCCCTAAAGCTAAAGTCCGAATCCTGTTTCTCCGGAGCGTTCACCGCCAGATACCAGCGCAAATACTCTCCATCAAACTCCTTAACGAACTCATCCACCCAGATCGCCCAGTTCTTGCTGGTGGAGATTTTCTCTCCCTCCAGATTCATAAATTCATTAGCAGGAATATCATGCGGCAAGCAATAGCCTACATCCTGTCCCATCAACATTGCAGGCCAGATCAGGGCATGAAAGATGATATTATCCTTACCGATAAAGTGGATCAGCTGCGTATCCTCAGACAGCCAGTAATCCTTCCACAGCTCCGGCTTACCTTGCGCAATAGCCCACTCCATCGTGGACGAAATATAGCCAATAGGCGCATCGAACCACACATACAGCACCTTGCCTTCCGTATCGGGCAGTGGCACCGGCACACCCCAGGAGAGATCACGCGTAATCGAGCGTTCAATTAAGCCCTGATCCAGCAGCCCCATCATGAAGTTCAGCACATTCTCTTTCCAATAGTCCTTGCTCTCCAGCCACAGCTTAAGCCTGTCCCGGAAGCTATCCAAATGCAGAAACCAGTGCTTTGTCTCTCTTATCACAGGCGTATTACCACAAATCTTACACACCGGCTCTTTTAGCGTTGTGGTGTCATATATCTGCCCGCATTTGTCGCATTGATCCCCACGCGCACCGCCAGCACCGCACTTTGGGCAAGTTCCTTCCACATACCTATCCGGCAGATACCGCTTATCATGTTCGCAATAAAACTGCAAAGTAACCTTGCTCTGAATATGCTCTTTTTCATAAAGCTGCGTAAAGAACTCCTGCGAAATCTTATGATGCGGCGGACGGGCAGTCCCGGAAAAATTATCAAACTCAATCCCCACCCCGTCAAATGCTTCCTTGATCAAATCATGATAACGCTTCACAACTTCATGGGGCGTAATCCCCTCTTTATCCGCAGAAATACTAATCGGCGTGCCATGTTCATCCGTGCCGCAGATGTAGATCACATCCTCACCCTTAAGGCGCAGATAACGCACAAACACATCTGCCGGCAAATATGCCCCTGCCACATGTCCCACATGCAATTTACCATTGGCATAGGGAAGTGCACTGGTAACTATATATCTCATCTATTTTTCCTCAATCGTAGCTACAGACATCTTGTCTGTAGTAGTTACTGCTCATCTGTTATTCCTCAATCGTAGCTACAGACATCTTGTCTGTAGTATTTACTGCCGCAGACGAGACGTCCGCCACTACCTCTATAAACGCTTTATGCAACGCTAACACCACCTCATTCAGCCAGGCTGATGGCAGCAGCAGCTCCACACTTTTCTCGGTATTCATTGTACGCAGCACCTTAAAGGGCGCGCAAACCGCCATACACTTCGCAAAGAACGCCGCATCATAGCCCAGCCCCAGCCCGCAAAGGGTTACGAAGCACAGATCATAATCCTTCTTAATGCCTTTCACACCCTTGCTTTCCAGCACATGATCTATCTCTTTCTCATATTTGGATTCCACAAAAAGCTCCAGCACGCCATTATCCAGATAGTATTTGAACACTTCCAGATACCAATCTTCCAGCACTGCCTGCATGGCGTCGCTATACACAATGCTGTATCGCAGCAGCTTATCTTTGTGTGCTATTGCCGTAACCGCACGTTCTTCCATTTTATCTTCCTTGTTATTCTCTGTGGCTTCGGATTTCATCATGGTGCCATCCGCAAAGGTGAAAGAGGATTTTATCTCCACCTGCACCCCGTATTTACACGCAAACTCCACCGCACGCGAATGCAATACTTTAGACCCATTATGGCATAAATTTAGCATAATATCGCTGCTAACTTCCTTTAACAGCTTTGCACTTTTCACCAAACGCGGATCAGCCGTAAACACGCCATCCACATCGGTGTATATCTCACATTTCTCTGCATTAAGGTAACACGCCAAAGCCACGGCAGAGGTATCTGAACCTCCCCGCCCCAGAGTTGTGATCTCTTTGGCAGTGCTAACCCCCTGAAATCCCGCTACGATCACCACTTTCCCCTTCGCCAGCTCCTCATGTATCCTAAAGGCGTTCACCTTCAAGATGCGTGCATTGCCATGCTTATCGTCCGTGATAATCCCGCTTTGCGACCCGGTGAAGGATATGGAAGGGATGCCTTCCTCCATCAATGCCAGGGAAAGCAGACTCATGCTGATCCTTTCTCCCGCTGTCAACAGCATATCAAGCTCTCTCCGCGAGGGATGAGCCGAAATGCCGTATGCCAGCCCGAATAACTCATCTGTAGTCTTAGCCATGGCAGAAACCACCAATACCAGCCCGTCTCCGGAGTGATATTCCCCTGCCAGTTTGTGTGCGATATTACGGATTAACTCAATACTTCCTATTGAGGTTCCGCCAAACTTTTTTACTATTATTGCCATATTCATCATACTCTTTCAGCTTTAGGGCGT
>CAYSGM010000173.1:0-4442 GCA_964430595.1 uncultured Candidatus Cloacimonas sp. | reverse complement strand
ATGCATTCTTCTCCGGGAAGCTAGAGTATCAAACAGACCATCTATACAAAGAGAATAGAAATTCTGATGTTTTCAAATTCGCTATTGGCGGACCTGTTATTCCCTTCGCTGCTCCAGAATTAAAGGAAAAATTCACTTTCTACTTAAATGGTGCAGGTGAATGGCTTGATGGACGCATGAAGGATTATTACGTGTCTGACCCCAATGCCGATTTCACTTTTAATGGAAGACCTCTTCTTGATGCGGAGTATGATAGCTATAATCCATACGAAGGCAGGGATGATGTTATCGGAATTGACATGGGTAACCGCAATTACAATTCTTATAATGTTAACCTTAAGAGCAAGTATGTAATCAGTGCTGGGCAAAACTTGACCTTCGCGGCACGTGGGGACAGGAGCTATAACAAGCCATTTGGTGAAAGAGGAACTGATTATAGTTGGCGTTATGCAAATCAACACTTCGCAGAAGATGAAACTACTCAGAAGCAGTTTATTACTACTTATGACCACGTGTTTAACTCTTCCATGAACTTGAAGGTAAAAGCCAGTTACTACCAAAAGGATAGCTATACGGGTCCCAAGGGTATCGATAGAAATAACTATTTTTACTGGGTAATTGATCCCAACAGCCCTCCTCCAGATTATGCCGAAATGGTTAAGCAAGAGAGATATGGATTCAATAGTATCGACAACAACCGCGACGGGATATATGATGATGGCTTTTGGAATAGTTCTTCCTGGGTTTATGGTTTACAAGGACTTGAGGTGCCTCGGGCAATTGCGGGATTCAAAGCTCCCGGTACGATTTATACAAGTTTCGTTGATGATAAAACTTCTACCATTAGTGCCAGAGGTGATTTCGAATGGCAGATTAACGAAACACATCTGGGTAAAACCGGTCTGGAGATAATAAAACACAACATTAAGAAAAATCAATTGCAGAGCTTTCTAACGATTTATGAAGATCGCCGTCAGAACTATTTGCGGGAAGTTTTTGACATGAGAACTTATGACTTTGCCGATTACCAGGCCTACTTAGATGGAACCGGACAGCTTCCTGCTCAACTTTACACAATACTGGAGAAGGAAGAAGATCCCGCATCTGTTGCCGATCTGGTGCCCATTTACAAACCGGTGTATTATTTCGAAGCAGCAAAAGCGGCAGCGGGTAAAAGAGATGGTTATCAAGCTGATCCGTGGCAAATGGCGTATTATATTCAGGACAGAATGGAATGGGAGGGGATGGTAGTAAATGCAGGTTTACGTTTCGACTTCTGGTATCTTGGGAAGGAATATTCAATCGCTCAGGATAATGGAACTTTCTCTCCTAGGGGTTTTGCAAGCAGTGACCGTTTCCAGATGATGGTCTCTCCTCGTTTGGGAGTGTCTCATCCTATAACGGAAAGGGATGTGTTGCGTTTTGCATACAATTATCAGAACCAACTGCCCCAAATGCAATACATATTTACAAGCAAGACTCCTCAAGATGCAAACCTTCAAGGGGAAATCAGGGTTGGGAACCCCAGCCTTGAACCTCAGATAACTGTTACCTACGAAGTTGGTTTGTCACACCAGTTGAATGATGACTATGTTATTGATATGACTGCATATTATAAGAACCTTTACAACTATGTTAGCACAAAAAAGGAAAGAAAGGCTGGCGAGGAATCCATATCTTGGTATAAGTATATCTCCGAAGACTACGGTTCAGCTCGTGGCATAGATATGCAATTGGAAAAATTGCTCTCAAACTTCAATACCTGGAGCGTAGCATATTCTCTTGCTTGGGCTCAGGGTAATAACTCTTACACTGTTGTTCAGGATGAAGCTACTAACTTGAGAGAATTCCCCTTAGATTGGGATGTTCGCCATAATGTGAGTGTAAACTATACCTTCCGTATTGGGCGTGGGGAAGAGTTTTTTGTGCCTTTCACCGATTTTATTCTGCCAATAGATGATATCGTTGCCAATCTAACCTGGAGCTACGCTTCGGGATCTCCATACACTCCTCAGAGTTATGAAGGTAACAACAACTTCCTGGATACCAATAGTAAGCGAAAGGCACCAACCCATTCTGCAAATCTAAGGGTAACCAAGGGCTTTCGCTTACCTAATAAATCCAGTATGAGAGTGTACATGGAAGTGGAAAACCTGTTTAAGAAAACAAATATATATGATGTATATTCGAAGACAGGATCACCTTATTTTGATGGTGAAAACCTGGAAGATTCTCAGCTTGGCTATGTTTTCCCTGAAGTGGAATACACCTATAACTTAGCCGTTAACAACCCAACTTATGTAAATAGCTTCCGGGGTATAACCTTGGGCGTTATCTTCAACTTCTAAATTATTCCAAGGAGGAATTATAAAATGAGAAAATTCTCGTTGATTATGCTGATAGTGTTGATGAGCCTTGTGTTTTCGAGTCTTGCATACGCTGTGGAACAAGCTGCTCCGGTTTCCGGGAGTGGAATGGAAAGCTTTGCTGAACTGGTTTTTGGCAGTGGGCTGGTAAAATGGTTTAAAGATGGTGGCTGGGCAATGTGGCCTATCCTTATCGTTACTATTTATGGCTTAGCCTATATCGTCTGGAAGTTTATCGCTCTTCTAACAGGAAAGATAAACCTTAATAGCTTCCTTGGCAAGGTCATACCCCTGATTAAAGAGAAGAAATATAAAGAAGCATTAGAGATAGCTCAGAAAGCTAAAGGACCGGTAGCAGCTATTGTTTACGCGGGGCTGTTGAAAGCAGATAAAGGTATTGAGGCAGTAGAGAAAGCCATCGAGAATTCAGCTATGATTGAGATGAGTTTCTTAGAGAAGGGTTTCTTAGAGCTTTCTACAGCCATTACCCTAGGCCCGATGTTGGGGTTCTTAGGTACGGTTGCAGGAATGATTAGCGCATTTGATGCTATTGCTGCTGCAAGAGCAGTGGATGCAACTATCGTGGCAAGTGGTATTAAAATTGCTTTGATTACTACAGAAGCTGGTCTTATTGTTGCTATTCCGGTGCAGTTCTTTAACAACATATTTGTTACCATGGTAGACCGTCAGGTTATAGACATGCAACGCGCTTCCGAGAAAGTTATTGAAGCCCTGCTTGAAGCATAGGGGGATTTAATGAAAATCGGTCGAAAACGGAAGGGGAAAACCGAGATACCAACGGCATCTACGGCAGATATAGCCTTCCTGCTGATCATCTTCTTTATGGCAACTACAAAGTTCGACGTTAAGGAAGGGATTAAAATTGTTCTGCCACAGGCTACCGAGAAGCAAGAAGGAGAAGTTCAGTCGCTTACTCTTACAGAGAAAGAGATGACTCGCTTGCAGATCACAGGTGACGGGCAGATAGTGGTGAACAAGGAAGCTCCACGGAACATTGAGAACAGTGAGCTTGATGCCTTGATTCAGCAGAAAATTATCGAGAACCAGGATATGATTTTCAAAGTAATAACTGATCGCGAAGCCAATTATAGCGAAATGGTTAGGGTGGTTGATCGCCTTAAAGCTGCGAAAGTCGAGAAGATATCCCTATCTACAAACTAGGAGGTAGAAATGGCTTTTAACTTAAAAAAAAGGCGCGATGCAGCCATACCTCAAAGCTCGATGGGAGATATTGCTTTCCTGTTATTGCTGTTTTTCATGGTATCTACCGTGTTTGTTCAGGAAAAGAAATTTTGGGTGGAACGCGAACGTTGGCCCATAGCAGAAAGTATTGAACGAATACCCAGAAATCACACGACCACCATATATGTTATGCGTGATGAAACCATTCTCATAGATGACGTTCCTACAAGAATAGAATCTACTGAGGATGTGTTTGTTTCCACTACCTTGGTGCGTAAGAAAACCGATGATCCAGATTTGATTGTCTGCTTTCGTACCGATCGAGAAACAAAGTATGGAGTAATGTCTGATGTGATGAGGCAATTGCAAGATGCAAATACTTTGGTTGTAGCCTTTGAAACCCAACAACGGAAGGATTAAGGGCGGTTAAAATGAATGAAAATACAAACGATTGGAAGGACATTGCCAATGCTCAATTTGGCAAAGCTCTTGCACTATCATTGACACTGCTGATCTTTGGCATGATGGTTACTCCTAAGATAGATGTCCGCAAGCAAGTATTTAAAGCAGATCAGATGGAGCTTGTGGATATCCCCATGGAAGAACGAGAGAAAATTGAACCTCCGGAAACAGAGGTTAGTATTGATGTTAGCTTCGAGATTAGCGATGATCTTGGAACCCAAGAAGTGGACATGAAGGCTTATGAGGATGCTATCTCTAAGATAGGCAACATTTATAGTACTACTGCTTCTTCTTCATCTGTGGTGGATGATAGACCTGTAAACTTTGTAGCATACGATGATCCACCTGTAGTGATAGGGACAATAGCCCCGGAATACCCGGATTTTGCTAAAAGAGCAAAACAGCAAGGAA
>CAYSGM010000172.1:3200-4488 GCA_964430595.1 uncultured Candidatus Cloacimonas sp. | reverse complement strand
GGTGCTGGGACCAAAAGCGCCGATAGAGGAAGGGGTAAACACCGCTCCCTTGGTTTGACGTGAGATCTCCAGCGAATTAATCAGGCATTCCATGTTTATCTTCCAAGCCATCTGAGGATTTGCTTCCCCTTTTGCAGATAGAACGGCAACAAGGTTTATAATGGTATCTATCTTATGCTTTCTAACCACTTCAAACAGTGCATTGGCATCCATGGCGTCCAAAGTTTCGCAGGGACCGCCTTCTAAGATTTCTGCGGGAAAGTCCGGGCTGCGGTCTAAAGCGACTACAGCATGATCACCATATAAGTTTCTGAGATAAGGGACAAGCTCTGATCCAATCTGACCAACAGCGCCTAAAACCAGGATATTCTTCACTAAATACTCCATCTTCAATAGATTTTTTTCTATGTTACCTTGTTTTTCATCTGGGGAGGCTTGTCAATTCTTTTATTCGTGGCGTAGTAACTACATCTTCACTACACCCACAAGCCAACGCTGCAAGCAAAATCTTGCCTTCTTAGTAGTGTGGGGGACAGAATTGGTATTTTGGGACAGATTTGGCGTTTATTTTTAAAACTGGGAGAAAAGGGGGGATTTCTTTTAACACAGAGAAACGCAGAGAATAACAGAGAGAAGCAGTGGGAGTTTAACAAAGAGGAAAAGAGTTAAAGAGTTGAAAGAGAGGGAGATGAGCAGAATAAAGGGATGTAGGCTAAGTCTGGAGTCGGTCCGGCTTTGCCAAACTTCTATTTATCAGCCAATTACATCAGCCGGATGGACTACAGCGACACTATACTAAACGGGAACTGCTATAGTCTACTCTATCCTGTAAACCCAGAGGTTGCTTGCAATTGGTAAAGGCATTATCTCACCAGATTCCTAGTATTGATTTATTTCTTGACAACAATATCAATTTCTTTTCCAATGTATCTGAGTGCTTTGAGATTCATAAGTTTCTAGATACTACCCTATCTCAGCACCTACCAATAGCTATATGGAGGCTATTATGAACAGATTGTTGTCTTGGGTTTTCGCAGCATTGAGTATGCTGATAGTTATACCATTGTATTCAATAGACCATCTTGATCTTTATGCAACTATGGAAGGTGAGTTCAGCGGATGTGAATTTGGGTCACAGATGGTTAGCATTGATTTCAATGCTGATGGGTACAAAGACTTGGTTGTGCTGTCCTCAGGTTGGAATCCCAATGGAGTATATAACCAGCTCCAGAGATATGGTAAGATATACTTCTACTGGGGTGGACTTAGCTTCGATACTATCCCAGAT
>CAYSGM010000172.1:0-3190 GCA_964430595.1 uncultured Candidatus Cloacimonas sp. | reverse complement strand
AGGGATTGGGCATGATAAATGCAGGTGATACTAATGGAGATGGTATCGAAGACCTTGTGCTGATAGCTCATGATTCAACTACTCATTATCAGCTTCAAGTATATTTCGGCAGTACAACACCAAGTAACAGCCCGGATATTATAAGAATTATTGATAATGTTGATTCGATATACATAATACCATTAGGAGATATTAATGGCGATGGCAAAGGTGACGTATCAATTAACCGCAGAAGTAGAACTCCCTCTTCAAATAGTTTTGTACACATTTGGGATGATGTGCAATTGGAACCATGGGTATTCCATTATAATGGGTACACTACCGGAGAACCCTTTTTAACAGGTATCGGTGATGTTAATAATGATGGAATTGATGACTGTTTTTTACAAAGTCCGTATTCAACATTTGAAAACAGGAGATACGTGATATATTTCGGGGGTGAGAATTTCCCACAGACCGACAGCTTAGTAGTTGGGGAAAGCATCCCCAACAACCCAAGCTATTTTTCCTCCCCCATTGGTGACTACAATGGGGATGGCATAGATGATTTTGTTGGCTATAATGGCAGGTTATGGCTTGGTTCCCCCAATATCAACGCTATACACACACTCTTTCTGCGTTACAACACCACATGGCACGAATGGGAAACCCTGGAACATAATGGTGGCATTCCTCTTGCTTACGGTGATTTGAATGGCGATGGCAAAGACGATATTGTGGGTTCAAGCACTGTGATTGACGGGCACAGCGGACAAGTTGGCATCTGGGTAGGCACCAACAACAGCCGGCTGAATGGTGATATTGATCTCTTTCTTTGGGCTCCCAACGATTACCAATACAGGAATTTCGGATGGGCGAAAGCCACGGGTGATTTCAATGGCGACGGCATGTGTGACCTTGCCATATCGGCACCATGGTATTTTGAAGGGCAACCGTCTCTCACAAGTGGCAAAGTATTTGTCTATTCCGGTAATACACAACTGCAAGATACGGGAGTATCCGTAGAGGAAGAGAATATCCCATCAGCAGATGCAGATTGGAATTTTGAAGTATATCCTTCTCCCAACCGCTCATCGTTCCTTAAATTGAATCTAAGCGGAAGCGGATACAAGAGCATCGATCACATATCGGTAAATGTTTACAATATAAAGGGTCAATTTATTACATCCGAAGCTGTTAATATAGAGCAGCCTGGATGTAGCGAATACAGCATAACTCTTCCCACAAACCTGTCCAAGGGGATATATCTTGTTTCTTTGGAAAAGCATGGCAAGAGATTAGCATCGAAGAGAATAACCATTCTTTAACTGGAGGAAAACATGAAACATTGTTTAGTAGTTTGCTTGCTTATAGTATTGTTGCTTTGGGGTGGCAGTTTATTAGCCGAGTACCCGTTGGGTACTTACACTTATCTACAGCCAACGTCATCTTATGCAGGAGCTCTATGTAATATAATGAAAAATATGGGATATAACTCTTCAATTGTGGAGATAAGAAATCACGACGGGGCACAGATTAGTAACTTTTTCAATACACTTTTACACAAAACCTTGACGCCATAGTTATTGATAAAAGATGCTACCCCATGGCAAACCCAAGAGAGGGTGATTATGGCACTGAAGCGATTACAGCCAGCAACTATTACAAATTTGAAGCGGAATTTAAGGATGCAAGCAGAGTAAACGAGAATAATACGAGCTTAGATAGTAATGATGATGGTGTAAGCAGTAAGTTCTGGTATGGAACTGCAGGTGAAGTGGGGCAGGATGGAACAGCACTGAGAGTGGGGGAAAAAACCCCAGAACAGGGTCTAAGTAATGATTATGTCTGGAAATGTTCTCAAGGGGTTGATAGCACCGGTTATGCCTTCACAGACATAGTGAGCCGATGGAAGCACAGACACAGGGGTACTGGAGCTGAGCAGGTGTTTAGAATGGGAGATGAATTCCGAATCTTCAATAGGTTTGCATACAATCCCGCAGAGGATGATACCACACAACTTCCCGGATATTCTACCAGTGACGATAGTATGTATATCCGCTTCCACATAAAGCTGAACTTTTCAAGTGAACTTGATACTACTGATTATCTTTTTAAAATAGAAACTGTAGGTTATCCCAATGATCCCATTGCTCAACTAGGTGACATCTCTTGTCCCATACTACATAATACTGACGATGGTCGAGAAACTTCTGAAACAATTGTCACTTACGGGGATTATCTTGCAATGCAGATACCCAATGAAAGTTACTTTGATTTTGAGATTCGAGTTAAATACTCCGATTTAATCGGTGTTGATCCTAACAATACTATCCATTTAATGACCAATTACTTTGCAGGGATACAATCCGGAATACCTAAAGACAAGAATATTTGGATTTTCTTATTGAAGAACCTATGCCCACGTCTTTATTGGTATGGCAATTGTGATTTGTCGCTTGATTATATTGAAATAGAAGATCAAATGCATCATGACATGCTGGCAGATGAAACACTTTTCAGCCAATCAATAAGAGATAGAGTAACGGATATAGTGAACCTCTCTCACCCCAATCAAGTAAAGCATGTTTACACATTTGACGAACCCTACCAAGGGCAATTTGATTCGTTTCGTCGTGTATCTTTGATGCTAAACAATAATAATGCAAAACCCATAACCCCGGTTTATTACAAGAACTTTCTGGAGCGGAAAATGCCTTATGGCACAGATTTGTTTTACAACCACCAAAAAGCATTCAAGGAGGTTGCCAGCCCCAATATGATTATGCCTGATGAATACCCGGTAAAGGACTGGATAACCGATTGGAATGCTGTTTCTGATACTTATGGTGGCTTGCAGTGGAACATAGACCAAAGGCTTCTGAACGCTTACCGGGAAGCGAAAGAATACTCGCTGCAAAATCCTGCTAATCTAAAACCGTTCTATGCAGTTGTACAATCATTCGGTAGGTGGGATGAAGCTAGCAACATGTGGGGCTCTTGGATATGTCCACCCCCGGAGACCCAAAAAATGTTGCAGTATTTACCATTATGTTTTGGAGCTGATGGAATATTTGATTTCATGCTTCAGGGCTATAGAGGTTCAAATACTGTTTATGATTACTGTTCCCTGCATTTTGAAGGAAGTAATATTATTAAAGACCTTTGCACATAGTTGTTGCAAAAGGTAGGAAAGAGTAGTGTTCTGTAC
>CAYSGM010000171.1:0-4496 GCA_964430595.1 uncultured Candidatus Cloacimonas sp. | reverse complement strand
CAACATTTGGGACTCAACAATATTCCTTGCTTCTTAACCTCTATCAGACCTCACCTTGACCTCACAAAGAGAGGTTATGGTGAGGTCTGATAACGTATAAGTACCTGAGAACATGCAGCAAGCCTGCAAGCATACCGTAACTAACTGGATACATACCGTTATAGCGGTAGCATTGCCCTCTTTGTGGGCAATGAGTGGGCAATACTAGGGTGATGAAAGCAGGATAGGAGTAGGGAAGTCTCATCCTGCCCGCTTAGCAGGGGGTTTATTACTTTTACTGACTTAGGTTTGTAGCCCAATTCCCGGCTTTCACAGGTTACAAACATACTTTCATAAAAGCTGATAAAGCTATGCTTCGAGACGAAAAAGAGCCCCATACGAGGCTCTTTTTCTTATGTTATAAGCTGTTATAATGCTATTTCATCAATACCATTTTGACATTTTTTGTGTATGAGCCGGCATTGATGCGGGCAAAGTAGATACCGCTGCCAACGCCTTTGCCGCCGTTATCTCTACCATCCCAAACCAATTGATGGTTACCGCCTGCAAGCGTTCCTTTATGCAAGCTGCGGACTTTTTGCCCCTTGATATTGTAGAGATCAATACTAACATCCATACTTCTTGGCGTGGTAAAAGCCAAGGTTGTGCTGGGATTAAATGGATTTGGATACACAATCAGCGAGCTGACAGGCGATTGCAAGAGGTCGGAATTACTAACAGGATAGTTGTTCACCTTTACGAAACCAGTGTGAATACCGGCTGAAGGTGGGGTAAAGGTGAAGCTGTGATCTTGACTGTAAGTATGCTCGCCTTCGCCCAGATACACTTTAATAGTGTAGTTCGCCGGAATTGTTGTTCCATGCAATGTGAATGTAACGGGATCTATAGAGGGGGTTTCAATTGTAAAGTTCCATATCTTCTCTTGCTCTGTTATGCTATTGAAGGCAGAGCGAAACTCGCTTTGGAGTTTGGAATCCAAGAAACTAATATCCTCAGGTGCTTCACGGGTTAAGTAAGTTCGAATTGAGGGGAAGGGTTTAATTGGAGATGCAGGAAGATCCAGCTTGAAATCATAACTATCCGTACCTATGGGGTTTGTCCCCAAAACAAAGCTATCAGTATCGCTTGAGGCACTACTTGCCTGTATTTGCAGTTGCCAATTGGGGGTGGGAGGAGTGATCTCAGGTGCGGTGTAGAACGGGTAGAAACTGATGTATCCGGCAACATTGGAATTACCATAATACTTCACATAGAATGATTCGTAAGGTAGAATCTCGGCTGGAATAATATACTTCCCATCACGATAAACATATACGGCACTGGAAATCAGCTTTTGGGAGATAACTTCGCTAAAGCGGAATAGCTGTCCGTGAACTGTGAAACGCAGGCTTTTTAAGGGATAGGTTATCAAGTGTGGGTTAGGTATGAAGTTCCAACCCGGCTGCAACGAATAAGTAACTTCACCTGTGCTTATGGGAGAGTTAGAGCTATAGGTGGATGAAGCAGGACTATTAATCCAATATGATGATCCAAACAGGAAGTATTCTTGTTGTAACCACTGGTTTTCGCCAACTGTAGTAAAACCTGTAGCACCTGCGCCGAAGATCTCTTCTATGCCGGGAACCAAATTCGCCCAGGGAGTGCTGCGGGTATGCCATCCTGAATTTACACTGTGAACATTCAGGGCTGGTTGTATAGCAAAAGTATAGGGTGATTCATAAGTGGTGACGATGCCATCCACGGCATGAACATTAATAACAAACTTAGCACTCTGCATATCCACATCTTGGGGCAGAGTAAAGTTGTGGGTAGTAACTGTGCCGGCTATTCCACCTGCTAGAAAAAGACTATCCGTAGCGTTTTTAACGTAGATGTCCATATGGTCAATCAGGAAGTTATTTGTATTGCTCCAGTTAAATGTGGCAGTTGTTCCGCCTTGATAAAGACGGTTGTTTTGAGTGCTGTGAGTAACCTTGGGCTGTAGATTGCCCCAGTAAAGCGTCATAGTTCTGGCACTTGTGGAGGATACTGTAAACTGATAAGCCCCGGTAAACAGGTTGTGCCAAGTCCCCGTGCCATTATCGTAAAGATATAACTTCTGTGCTCTATCAAAATCATCCGAAGCACTGATAAACAAAGGTTGGTTTAGCTGAGTGGAACGCACTCGCATAACCCAGGATTTTACGTCAAGATCAGTATTGTATCCGCCTTTCACTTCCCGGGAAAGATGTGTACCGCTTGATCCCCAGTATTGTTCCCAGAAAGCGTTCCAGACATAGGTGGCACCTGATGGATTGGCTTTGCTGATGTCATAGTAAGCATCCTGACCATCAGTGGCATAAAGATTCTGTGCTAAGAAGATAGAATCCTCAAGTGTGGCAGAAGCATCCCGGACAAAGATACGATGAATTGCCTGAGGAGAAGCAGTTGCAGGATAATTATAGGTAAATTCCATACCATTGAGGTTGGTGGAGCTAACCATATATGTCCAGGTCTCGCCATTAACCACGTTAGTATCATACCATTCAAAGCTGGAAGCGTTGGAATTGGACAAAGCTAAGTTAGTAAGGTAGGAATCGACCATTACAAAATCTGTTAGAGCATTCTTGCGATACACTTTAAAACCTTGGTTAAATGTTTGCCCGGATACACCCCAATAAAGGCGAACACTTGTATCCAAGCCATGCGCAGTGAAGCTGGTGATATTTGCTGGTGCTGGGATAGTGGTAACTTCATTAGACAAGCCAGAATAAACTCCATTCTTGTCCTTAGCACGGAGTTTAAAGTAATAGCTGCTGGAATTATCCAAGCCGGTTACGCTGATAGCTTCACAATCCGGTGAAGCTAGGAAGGCGGCGTTGTTACGGTTAAATACAGCATAGTTTGCTTCCCCGATAGGCTCGGTGGAATAAAGAACTTCATAAGTATCGAAATCATAAGAATCGGTTTTAGTCCAACCGAGAGTTATGGAGGTTAAAGACTGATTCTGCACATACAATCCTGCTGGGGTAGTAGGAGCAATCATATCGTTCATGCGGAACATATCGTCCATAACGCTATCCAAAGCATAAACCCAAGGTAGGTAGAAGCTGCTGAAATTGGTCATCAGGTTGTTAAAATCCCAGCGCGATAAGTTCTCATCCCAGCCATAGAACCATTTGTAAGTGTTTTCAGTTTGCTCATAGCAATTTGGGAGTTCATCCATCTCCACGTGGAAGAAGGGTTCATAAACGTCATAGTCACTGGTTCCGGCTTGAGTGTATAACATTTGCTGATTATATTGATATGCAGGCAAGTCTATACTGGAATTCACAGCATACTCATTCTCCTCATCAGCAAAGGTAAAATCGTGTATGGTATAATTAACACCATAGTAATCGTTCAAATACACATCACGGTGAATGCCTATGGTATTTGCGGGGATCATCAGATTACTGCCTTTGTTAATCATATCTATCTTCAAGCTGGATAAATCTCTAATGGGAAGATTAGGACAATATCTGGGGTTCCCTGCGGATATCTGGTTAGATGCGTAGCCCTGATGGAGATTCCAGTCGTAAGAGTGAATCTGTGCAGAGAACTCCCGGAGGTTAAATTCTGTTCTAATAGCATCAGCAAACTTATAGTAAGCATAGTTAAAAGGATGAGCTGCTACACGGGTAGGATCAGAGAGTGATTTGGAATTGTTATATGTGCCGGATTGTGTCCATTTAACTTCTCTTCCGGCTCCATTGATCATCAGGAATTTAGCATCCCACAAGTTAAAAGCTTCATACCCCATAAACGGTGTGGGGAAATCATCACAGGGATGAGGCACTGTTATTATGGCAGGTCTTGTGCCTTCAGGGTTGTATATGTAGAGACCCCAACTATAGGCAAAAGCACCGTTCTCATCATCATAGGTATCTGGAGTGTTGTTATTGTCTGTGTATTGGTAATTGGGTGTTTCCCTTAACATATGGTAGATTCGGTTGCTGTCGGTATCATTGAAGGTAACCACCTGATAAGGGAATCCAGCAGCAGTGATAGCATCCTGAGCAAGATCAAATTCTCCAGAGAGGAATAAATCCACAATCCCAGCCCAAGTATTAAGCTGTGTAGTGGATGGTGTGGTATAAACCCCAAATCCGTTTGTTTGTCTGTCGTATGGGGCATAAGTGTTATAACCCTGAGAAGCAATTCCTTCTGAAAGGTGAGAAATCCAGTTATCATAGGCAGCATTTGCCTCGGTGCCGAAAAGGAAATTCTTCAGTGAAGCTGTTTCTTCAATAACCGCAAAAAGCGGGCATAAAAGCAACAAGATAAGTATGGTAATAAATGTACTCTTCATGTATTCTCCCATATGCTGAGCTGTTTATATTCGTGTGTCATTCCATTGTAAACTGATGTATGAGTCAAGCAATTTATGAACCACAGGCGATTCACTTGTTCAAAGAACTTCGTAATACTAATAAACAAACCGCCTATCTCTATGCAGAGAAAGGCGGTTTGCACAT
>CAYSGM010000170.1:0-4504 GCA_964430595.1 uncultured Candidatus Cloacimonas sp. | reverse complement strand
CGATGCCTATCAACCGGCTTTTATTAACAGAAAGGGTTTGAATATAGCTTTCTTACGCAGTAGCGACAGAACGGGACAATATAACAATGCCCAGCCCTTTCTGCAAGCGGGGTTTGACAAGCCGGGATTTGCATATATGACTCCCTATTACATTCAGCAGCAGCTATTGGCGGTGGAAGATGTGGCAGATCTGAAGATTGTGGAGATGCATGGGGGAAGCGAGTATTCTTTATCACCCGGTTCCGGCTATGATAAAAGTAATCCGTTTGCGTTTGATCTTGAGGACGAGGATTACAACTACCGCAGCGATGTTCCCCACCAGTGGGATATTGATATCAGGCATAGTGCCATTGATAGTGGGGCAGATTTGGTGATTGTGCACCATCCGCACATTATCCAGGGCTTGGAGGTGTATAATAACAAGCTGATTGCACATTCCCTGGGTAACTTTGTGTTTGATCTGGATTACCCGGAGACCATGCCGAGCATGATATTATACGCAGATGCTTATGAGGATAGATTTGATAACTTTAAGGTAAAGCCGGTGTTCATCGATGGCTATATTCCCAAGCCGGCAACAGGCGAACTGGGATTGTATATCCTGGATTACCTTGCCATGCGCTCCCGAGAACTGAATACTCGGTTGTTGGTGGATAAAAACAACATGGAAGCCAGGGTTTTGATGGAAGATGATAATCCCGCGGTATGTATAAGCCCCTCCATGATCTATAAGAGCTTGGATTCTCACGTGCTGGGGTTAAACCAAACTGCTCCCATTAACTTGCCGCGAATGGGATCGATAAGCGAAATAACCTCCATAGAACCTTCCGGTGATGCGCAAATACGCTTGGGTGAGGAAAAGATATGGTATGGCAATTTTGAAGATGAGGGAGCGTCCTTTTGGGCACCACCCGCATATTCCACTACAGAGTTTGTAGATGGCAGCAGAAGCGCTTGCTTAAGTGTGAATGGGAGCGGAACGGTTACTTCCACCATTCCCAAACGCTCCAAGATATATGATAACACCAGGAAATTCTCTTTGCACGGATGGATTAAAACCGAGAACTCCGGGGGATCGACGGTAATTATCCGCTATTACAATGCCCGTACTTCCGGTTACATGATATCCTCGGAAAACATCTGCACCCCTGTAACAGGGACAAACGAATGGGCTTTCTTTCACAAGGAAATCACAATTCCTTCGGAAGGATATTACTATGATATCAGGCTAAGCCATATAGGAAGTTATGGAGTATCCAATGCCTGGTTCGATAATATTGGGCTGATAGAATGGACGCCCTGGGCTGATCCGCTGGAACTGAGCAATATCCCTTGGCCTAATAACTATTATTGGTTGCAGGCAGCCTCGCAGTTGGATGTGAAGTCTCTGTGTATCTCGTTTAACGAGAAGTCTTTCTACAGCAATTTGCCGTTAGTAGTAACGCCCAGAAGAAACCCGATTCCATCTTTAACTGTGTATCCTAACCCCTTTAACCCGACCACTACGATAAGCTGCTATATGCCCATTGCGGGGAATGCCACGGTGGAAGTGTATAACATAAAAGGGCAATTGGTGAAGAAGCTGATGGATGGGTATATAAACATTGGTAAGCACCAATTCATCTGGGGTTCGGAGGATGACGGTAATCGTAAAGTGGCTTCCGGCATATACTTCCTTCGGGTTAAATCCGGTAAACAAAGCATTGTTAAGAAAATGGTATTGATGAAGTAAGAGCAAAGTGCTTGACTAAAACACGGCTTCATTTTCCAGTGCAAGTAACATTACATACAGGTTCAGGAGTTTCAATGCGCAAGTATCTTATCTGCCTATTAGTCATGTTTATCGGGCTTAATCTTGCTGCCCAGGATTCAGGGAAAAACCAGGTAAAATTTGGTCTGATATCCTCTCCTGTATATGATCTTGATCTGCGCCTGTCAAACGAGTTGCGACGGATATACATAACTGCGCAATTCTTTGTAAGGCAGGATAGCCTGCAAGCCGCAGATTACTATAGTTTCTTTGTAAACCAGGATGTAAGAATAGAGCAGATATTTATAAACACCAAGCTTACTGCCCCGATACTTACCACAAACCTGCAAGCAGAGCATTTTGTTCCGGTGCTTCCCGTACCTGCTCTTTTGGATACCAGCTCGGTTATGGTTTGCTATAGCTTTAAACGTTCAGATATGGTTACAGCAGCAGATTCGATTAGTTTTAAAGTGAAGTTCTGGGTTCCTACTCCTGAGTGGCAGCCCAATGCAGACGGCTCCAGCATGATAGGATACCTTACCGATCATTATTGGTTCCCACGCAATATTGAGACAACCAGCACGGTTAATATCAAGCTGCAAAGCTCTGCATTATACCGTCTTGAGATAGACAGACCATGTTTGTGGACAGATATTAAAGGCATTCGCACGCACCGGGGGTGCTTTCAGGATGCCCCGGGGACATCTACCTTTTTGAAGATTCTAAAAGGCTAAATTAGCTCAGTCCGGTAGAGCAACTGATTCGTAATCAGTAGGTCGGGGGTTCGAATCCCCCATTTAGCTCCAGTGATAGTAGCGGTTTGCTTATTTTTACATGGCAAACCGCTTTTCTTTTAGTAACAGACTAAGATATACAATTCGCTTGACTATTTCTGCAAAGCTGAAAACAGTGCCAGCATTAAGGAGTAGCGATGTGCGGAATTGCCGGTATATATAGCCTGAACAACAAACCTATTGATGTAGCCTTGCTACACGCCATGACAGATAGAATCCGCCACCGGGGACCGGACGACGAGGGTTATCTGCTGGCGGATAGCATGAAGGGCAGCATGAAAAGCTATTCAGGCAAGGATTCCACAGAAGCGGTTAGAGCAATACATCCTCTTTTAAAACAGGATTCAAAAGCCTCGCTTGGGCTTGGCTTCAGGCGTTTGAGCATCCTTGAACTGCATGAATGCGGGCACCAGCCGATGGTGGATGAAGAATTACAAATAGCCCTTAGCTTTAATGGAGAGATCTACAATTACATAGAGCTGCGCACCGAGCTTGAAGGGCTGGGCTATAGCTTTGTAAGCTTATCAGATACAGAGGTTATCATCAAGGCATATCATGCCTGGGGTGATGATTGCGTAACGCGCTTTAACGGCATGTGGGCGTTTGCATTGTGGGATGGTAGAAATCAAAGATTGTTTTGCAGCCGTGACCGTTACGGGATAAAGCCCTTCTATTATGCTTTAGATGGTGAGTTTATCTATTGGGGCAGTGAGATTAAGCAACTGCTTTTAGCACCTATAGACAAGAGCCTGAATAAAGCCATGATCTGGCGCAGCCTGAAGATAAATTCTATGCTAGTGTATGATGATGAGACCTATTGGCAGAGCGTGCATAGTCTTAAACCGGGCAATAACTTAAGCGTGGTGCATGGCAGCGTGGAGATAAAACAGTATTACAGCCTAAACATAGACAACTTTGAGCAATCCACCCTGTCATTTAACAAAGCAGTTGAAGAATATCAGGCTATATTCCTGGATGCCATAGCTATACAGCTGCGTAGTGATGTTCCAGTAGGGGCTTCATTATCGGGGGGGATGGATTCTTCTGCCATTGTGTGTTCCGCAGTGCGCAAGATGGCGGAACCTATGCATACCTTTTCTTCCTATTACGCTGATACACCCGCTCTTGATGAGCGAAAATGGATAGGCAAGATTGTTCAATACACTGGCAGCTATTCACATTTGGTTACCCCCACGGCACAAGATGCCATGGCATGGTGGGAAAGGGCTACGGAACTAAACGACCTGCCTATTGCTGCGGGCTTTGTATCGCAATATGCGGTGATGCATAAGGCACATGAAACAGGGATAAAGGTTCTGCTTAGCGGTCAAGGTTCGGATGAGCTAAGTGCAGGTTACAAACATGCCTCTTATCGCTACTTTGCAGATTTGATACGAGGTGTTAAGCTTTCTAAGCTTCATAGAGAACTTCATGCATATCTACCTAAACGTAAAACAGGTGAGAGTATAGCTATGCTTGGTAAGATAGGGCTTTCTGCATTATTGCCGGAATCTGAGCTTTACAAACTGGAGTTTAACTATCTGCGCTTTGAACCATTTAACCACGGCTTTACCACTGATGCCAAACATGAGGCAGGTGAACAAATCCTGAAACACATAGGCGATATCAAGGCTTCCAGACTGTCTAACTTCTTGTATAATATGATGCATAACACTTCCATCCAAACTCTGCTACATTTCGAAGACCGTATCTCCATGGGCAATTCAGTGGAAAGCAGGGTGCCTTTTTTGGATCACCGGCTGGTTGATTTGGTGTTCAGCCTGCCCTCGCATTACAAGATTAAACCGCCATACACAAAGTATATCCACCGTAAAGCCATGCAGCCTTTGATTCCTGAAGATGTTTATCGTCGCAAGGATAAAGGCATCTTTTCCTCTCCCTTCTACGAGCAATGGATGAAAGGGGAAATGAGGGGATATCTATCTGATATTATGTCCAG
>CAYSGM010000169.1:0-4669 GCA_964430595.1 uncultured Candidatus Cloacimonas sp. | reverse complement strand
TGCGGAGGTGATTCCCTCGTGAATCCCTCGTCCCACCTCGGAATCACGAGGGGTTTACGAGGGCGTCACATGGCGTTAAATGAAGGGAGAAGTAATAGAGTTAGATGCAATATCCTCTCTGCAAGTCTGGAGTCGATGAAGCCTCATATATCTTTGTTACTACCAATAATTCTGCGGCTTCATGGACTACAGCGTCTCCCAACTAATAATCTTTAGTTTAATCCTGTCGGGTTTGCTGCGAGTGACGCTGTAGTCCAATCAGCTAATAGAGATAGCTCTTTTACATAGTTTATTTAAGCTGATTCGACTCCAGACTTAGTGAATTGTGCCCGATCTGCATTCAAACAAACGTTGTGGATTATTGCCTCTTGACATAAATAGGCGTTGATGCATTATTGTAAAAAGAACAATAAATGGAAGGATTATGAACCGGGCTATTGTATTAGTTAGCGGAGGGATGGATTCTCTGGTTTGCGCTGCCAGTGCTGCTGCGCAGTGTGAAGAGATCAACTTCCTGCATTTCAGCTATGGGCAACGCACCCAGACAAAGGAGCTTGCCTGTTTTGAAGCTTTGGCGGCACACTATGCGCCTCAAAGAGCCAAAGTAGTAGACTACCATTGGCTTAGCGAAATAGGCGGTTCCGCACTTACCGATTCCTCTATCAAGATTAATTTACATGCTAACACTAACGAAATTCCCAACACCTATGTCCCCTTTCGTAATGCCACCCTGCTCTGTGCTGCCGTTGCCTGGGCGGAAGTGATAGATGCCGATTCCATTTACATCGGCGCGGTTGAAGAAGACAGCTCAGGCTATCCTGATTGCCGGGAAGAGTTTTTTAAGGACTTCTCCGCTACTATAGCTTCAGGAAGCAAGAAAGGAGCAGGCATTACCATCCAAACCCCGGTGTTACATTTAAGTAAATCAGAAATAGTAAAGTTGGGCATGGAGCTGCAAACACCGTTCCATCTATCCTGGAGCTGCTACCAAGATAATAGCGAGGCTTGCGGGATTTGCGACAGTTGCTTTCTGCGTCTGAAAGCCTTTGCCCAAGCAGGCTACATCGATCCGATACCATATAAAGTAAGAGCGTTATGAGTAAGAACATCCTTATCATCCTAACCGGCGGAACCATCGCCATGAAAGCTTCCGGGACTACCGGAGTAGTTCCCAGCCCGGAGTTCGCAGTATTCCTCAGGCAATTCCCTCAGCTAAACAGCGTCGCTCATGTTGAAGTTATGGACTATCTGAACGTCCCCAGCCCCTATATGAGCCCGCAGATGATGCTTGATCTGGCAAAACTGATAGACCTTAAGATCATAGATTTTGACGGCGTGGTGGTAACCCATGGCACCGATACCCTGGAGGAAAGCGCTTTTCTGTGCGACCTCGTGCTTACCACGCGCAAACCTGTGGTTTTTACCGCCGCAATGCGCAGCGGTAACGATCTGGGCTTGGATGGTCCCCGCAACATCATAGGCGCAGTGAGGGTTGCCAGCCATCATGATTCCATGGATAAAGGTGTGCTGGTGGTAATGAATGACGAGATCCACACCGCCCGCGACGTGGTGAAATCCGACACTGGCAAAGTGGATTCCTTCATCTCCATGGGCTACGGTCCTATCGGTAATGTAGATCCAGATATTGTTGTATATCATCGCTCTACGCTATATAGAGAAAGTGTGTGGACAGACCAATTGGATACCCATATTGACTTAATAAAAGCCGTGGCAGGCATGGATGGGAAGTACATCCGCTGCAGCATGGATAGCGGAGCCGTAGCAATAGTGATAGAAGCCTTCGGCAGAGGCAACCTGCCAAAATCCCTGATCCCTGATATCGAAGCGGCTATTGCTGCCAACATCCTTGTGGTTATTGCATCACGTACTTACACCGGCAGAGTGCTACCGGAATACGGCTATGAAGGCGGAGGTAAGCATTTGCACGAACTAGGTGCCATCCTTGCCGGAGACATGAAGGGCGTGAAGGTGCGTTTAAAGCTTATGGCGCTGTTTGGCAAATATCATAATGCCGATGTTGTGCGCCGTTTCTTCCTGCAGAGTTTGAATTGAGAATAGCCATTCTGGGACCAGCTCCCCCCTATCGGGGAGGTATTTCCCTCTTTGCGTTGATGCTTGCCAGAGCCTGGCGCGAAGCCGGGCATGAAGTAGCTTTCTTTAACTTCAAAAACCAGTACCCCAAGCTGCTTTTCCCCGGCAAGGATCAGTTCGATAGCAGCCTTGATGCATCAGAGTTCCCCAACTATAGATTCCTTACTCCCTGGCTGCCGCATAGCTGGCTGCTAACCGCAAAAGCAATACGTGACTACAAAGCTGACCTGGTGGTGGTATCCTGGTTTCTGCCCTTCTTTGCACCTGCCTACGGAACTATTTTACGATGCTTAAGTCCTACCCGCAAAGTTATCTTGGCGCACAACGTTTCTGCCCATGAGAAGTGGGCTTTGGCAGATAAGCTTATGCACTTTGTATTTGCTAAAGCTGATAATATAGTTACGCTTAGCAACTCTACCTTAATTGAACTTAAAGCAAAGCTACCTTTAAACATATCAAAACAAGGTATCTTGGGCTTTCATCCCATCTACGATTGTTATGCCCCAAGCCAAGGTACCGATAGCTCTAAGCCCCATAATCTGCTATTCTTTGGCTTGATAAAACCATACAAGGGTCTGGATGTGCTGCTGGACGCTATGCCGCTGGTATTAAGCGAGTTCCCGGATGCCAAACTGGTCATTGCCGGTGAAGTATACGGAGATAGCGGTCCCTACCAAAAGCAGATTGAAGAGCTGCGAATCAGCCATGCTGTAGAGACCAACTTTCGCTATGTAAACGAGCCTGAGATATCCATGTTCTTTGGCAATGCAAATCTATGTATTCTCCCCTATAAAAGCGCTTCCCAAAGCGGAGTTATCGCCACTTCTTACAGCTTTGGCGTGCCGGTACTTGCTTCCGATGTGGGCGGTTTGGGCGAATACATCATCCCCGGTGAGACCGGGAATCTGGTAAAGCCCAATGATCCGGTAGCGTTGGCGGAAGGTATCATAAACCATTTTAAGCAAGACAAAGATATGCGCCCCGCTATCATGCAATATAACAAGCAACATTCATGGAAAGCTCTGGCAGAGCTAATTGTCAACAAACCGAAGGCAGACAGCAGCAAAGCGCTTAGCAAACTACTGCTTATCACCTACTACTTTCCTCCCTGCGGCGGGGCTGCCGTGCAACGCTGGTTACGCTTCATTAGCGCACTGGAACGCAGGGGCGTAAGCGTAACGGTGATCACCACCAAAGACGGCGATTATCCCTACAGGGATGAAAGCCTGCTTGCTAAACTCTCTCCAGAGCTTAAAGTGCTACGTAGCCGTCCTATAAGCTTTAGCGCTCTATGGAGTAAGCTGGGGCAAAAAGAACTACCCTACGGTAGCTTGAACAGCAAAGACAGCGATTCCTGGCTAAAGAAAGCACTATACTGGCTAAGGCTTAACCTCGTGGTGCCTGATATGCGCATCGGCTGGAACCGCAGTGCTTACCGGCTTGCCGTGGAAGAACTTAAACGCAATAACTACGATGTAGTTTTCACCAGCGGACCGCCTCACTCCACACACCTGATCGGTTTAAAGCTGAAGCAAAAATACGGCATCACCTGGTACACAGACTTCCGCGACCCCTGGAGCGATATATATTACCTGAAGCTAAACCCGCCCTCCAAGCTTACCATGTTGCTGCATAAACATCTGGAGCGTAAGGTTATCCAGAGTGCAGACCGCAACTTCATTGTAAGCCGTAGCATTGCTGAAGCCTTACCTGAAGGCAATAAAACCGTACTCTATAATGGCTTCGAGCCTGCTGACTTTGAGGTTTTAAACTACCAGCGGGCGGCTAAGTTCCGCATCAAGTTTGTGGGGCAGATCACTGCCGGACAGGATGTAAAACCTTTGTTAGGTGCACTTAGCGAACTAAGCTCGCTTACGGAGATAGAGTTTTCCCTCATCGGCACCAGAGATTTCCCCGCAACCGATGTACCAATACGCAGAATGCCCTTCCTTCCCCATCGTGAAGCCCTGAACGAGCTGGTTAATGCAGAGCTGCTGGTGCTGTTCATCAACGATTATGAGGGCAACAAAGGCATGCTTACCACCAAATTGTTCGAGTATATCGCCTCCCGCAGCCCCATTCTTTGCCTTGCCATGCCCGGTGGAGAAGCGGAAGAAATAGTCTATCAAAGCGGCAGCGGAGTAGTTCTACACTCCATGCCCGAAATAGCCGTTCATATTGCCAGCCTTTATCGCGATTGGATGAATGGAATTGATAAACGCAACTCTGGCGATATCAGCTATCTTGATGTGAACCGGCAAATTGACTGCATTCTGTTTCCCTAAACCCTTACTGCAGTTATTCATCCGCACCTTAGCTGTCAACCAAAATCAGGCAAGACCATTTTTCCGCCCTTGCTTGAATGTATATATCATACATATATTACGTATATATCATCCGTATTTAATATACGGTTGATATATGGATGATACACTGATATTTTACCTATAGCAGCATGAGCAAAAATCGGCTGTTGCAAGGAAATTGTGCTTGACAGATAGGTGGCGTGTCACCCTTAAAAGTATCCACCCTAAGGAGCTGAGAATTATGCCCGAGA
>CAYSGM010000168.1:0-4902 GCA_964430595.1 uncultured Candidatus Cloacimonas sp. | reverse complement strand
ACATATTAACAATAACATAAAAAACCATCAAACCGGAAGCATAGCCTTCCGGTTTTTGTTTTTATCTCCACACACCTCCCTTGCTTACCGATAGTGCATAGAAATGGGGTTCATCGGGGGTTGAACGGGCAAAAGCCCGATGATCTCATGGTCAGTCCCCTTGCGGTTCAGCTTCGGCAAGCAAGGACGCAGCAGCAAAACAAAAAGAGCGGAACACCTACCCCGCATGAGCACTAGCTTGTAACTCAATGCAGGACAGGCATTCCGCCCAATATCTCAGCGCGAAGCGACCTTAACTTCTAGCGTCTAACGCTTAACCTAAATATACTTAGCTATCTTCCCTTCCACCAGAGCCTGTATTTCCAGCATGCGAGCTTCGGTAGTGGCTTCGTAGCGGGTAACCAGCACCGGAGTGGTGTTGGAGGCGCGAATCAAACCCCAGCCATCCGGGAAGGTGATGCGTGCGCCATCGATGTCGTTCACATCATAACCTTCGGCTTTAAATTCGTTGCAGACCTTGGCAACCAGCTCAAACTTCTTGTCATCGGCACACTTGGTGTGCATCTCGGGGGTGTTGAACATTTTGGGTTGATCTGCCAGGTAAGTGCTTACGGCAGCGGAGGTTTTGGATGCAATCTCAATAAAACGGCAGCTTACATAAATAGCATCGTCGAAGCCAAGATAGCGGTCACCTAAAAACACGTGCCCGCTCATTTCACCGGCGAACTCCACACCCGCTTCCTTCATATACATCTTGATGTTGGCGTGTCCGGTTTTATACATGATGGGGATGCCACCGTGCTTCTTGATGTCGTCGAACAGGTTCTTGGAGCATTTCACGTCGGCGATAACCTTCTTTCCGGGGTTGGCTTTCAGATAATCCCGTGCCAGAATGTTTAGGATCTGGTCGCCAAACAGCATCTTGCCTTTTTCGTCCACTACGCCGATGCGGTCGGAATCACCATCCAGCCCGATGCCAAGCTCATACTCGGCAGCAACGACAGCGCGGGAAAGATCCACCATGTTCTTTTCCACGGTGGGATCGGGGTGATGATTGGGGAAGTCTCCGTCGGGATCGCAATACATCTCAATAACTTCGCAGCTTAAACGGCGCAGGATTTGGGGTAAATATGGACCGCCCATGCCGTTACCGCCATCTACGATGACCTTGACGGGACGCTCCAACTTGATGCTTTCCACGATGTAATCCATGTATTCGCTGTCCATGGTGTAATAGTGATGATGATCACCTTTGCCGGAAGCGAATTTCTCTGATTGGATTATCTTTAGCACATCCTGCAACTCTTCTGCATACACGCTGCCCAAACCGAGGTTCAGCTTGCAGCCGTTGTATTGTGAAGGATTGTGGCTGGCGGTAACCATCGCTCCGCCATCCTTGGCAAGCTTCCAGATCGCGAAATACAACACGGGAGTGGCAACAATACCTATGTCGTAAATATCGCAACCGGTCTCAAGTGCACCGCGGATAAAGGCATCCATAAAACCGCGGGTGCTGTGGCGTGCATCACCACCGACAACAATACTCTTTAAGTCTTTGGCACGTAAGTAGGTCCCGAATCCCTTACCGATAAGGTAGTAAGATTCTTCGTTCAATTCTTCATTAACAATGCCACGGATGTCATACTGGCGAAATACTTGTGCTTTAATCATTTATAGCTCCTGAAATTGTAGTTCTGCTTTATATTACTAGGTTCTGGATGATGGGGGTCCGCGCGGTGGGAACATTGGTTCTTGGTTTCGGCGTCCATTTCGGCATAGGTGAAGCCGTTTATTTCGAAGATGCTGTCGTAGCCGAAGCCGGAATTGCCCCTCTCGCTTTCTGTGATGATGCCTTCTACCTTGCCTTCCACCACGGCAATAATGCCTTCCGGGGATGCCATTGCCATGGCGGTGCGGAAGCTGGCATTGCGGTTGGGATTGCCTTTAAGCATTTCCAGAGCTTTTCTGCGGTTATCGGCGTAGCTGCAATTCTCCCCGGCAAAACGGGCAGCATAGACTCCCGGCTCTCCGTTTAATGCTTCAATAAACAAGCCTGTATCATCCGCAATGGCAATCATGTCGCTATGTATAGCTGCATCCAGAGCCTTTTTCATGGCATTACCGGCAATGGTATCCTGATCTTCGATCGTGGGTGCCATATCCGGGAACTCTTTAAGGCTGTGCAGATTTAGGGGCAAAGCAGAAAGTAGTGCATTCAGCTCTAGCAGTTTATCGGGGTTATTGGATGCTATTAAAATCTCACTCTTCATTAACTACCTGTGCAACCAGTTCTTGATGCGCTGGAGGATGTTCTTATCTAAAAAGGCTTCGGCAGTGGCGGTAATCTTCTTCATTTGGTCTAGCACTTCGCCTTCTCCGCTCCAGTTATCAGCCAACACCTTAGGATCAATCTCATTTAGGATCATATTCAAGCCCATCACAACGAGCACCAGATCATCCACCTGCCCGATAAGCGGGATAAAATCCGGGATAATATCTATGGGCATAATCACATAAGCTATTATTCCACCAGCCATTAGCTTCTGCTTCTTGGGGACGCGCTTATCTATGGCTAATCTGCAAACAAGGATGAAGAAATCCGGCAACAGGAATAAATACTCCCCTAACTTACCGGCTATTGAACCACCTTTTGTCTGTGTCCAACCCTTAGCCTTGCGACGCAGGTCTTCATAGAACTTCAGCTTGTCGGCATCTACATCAATGATTCTTTCTTTCATCTGCTCCTGCTCTTCGGCAGGGATTTCACGACCGTTAAGTATATCTTCGTTCATAATATACCTCCGCTTGCCATAGTTTTGGGTGTTTGTGTGAGAGTCAAGTAAATTGTTATGCTTATAGATAAAAGAACGCCGGAGAGTATCCGGCGTTCATGTATCAATTAGGTTTGTTATATCTTATTCGCTGATTGCAGCTATAGCGGCAGCCAAGCGGGCAATCGGCACACGGTAGGGGGAGCAGCTTACGTAGTTCATGCCAACCTGGTGGCAGAATTCTACACTGCTGGGCTCACCGCCATGCTCGCCACAAATACCAACCTTTAGATCAGGACGTGTGATGCGACCACGTTCGGTTCCCATTCTTACTAACTGACCAACGCCTTCTCTATCCAGAATCTGGAAGGGATCGCTTTTCAGCAGGTTTTTGTTTATGTAGATAGGCAGGAAGGTGCCTGCATCATCACGGGAGTAACCAAAGGTCATCTGGGTAAGATCGTTGGTGCCAAAACTGAAGAACTCGGCACGCACAGCGATCTTATCTGCTACCAGGGCAGCACGGGGTATCTCGATCATGGTGCCAACCAAGTATTCCACGCGTTCGTTCTTCTCGGCAAACACTTTCTCTGCTACGCTGCGGATAATATCTTCCTGCATTTCAAATTCGGCGGAAGTGCCGATTAGCGGAATCATAATCTCGGGTAGCACGCTAATTCCACGGGATTTCACGGCCAGGGCGGCTTCGATAATCGCTCTTGCCTGCATCTCGGTGATCTCTGGATAGGTGTTACCCAGGCGACAACCGCGGTGACCCAGCATGGGATTGAACTCGTGCAAAGAAGCTACGCGCTGTTGCACTTTTGCCAGGCTCATACCAAGCTCATCGGCTATTTCCTGCTGAGCTTCCACCTCGTGAGGGACAAACTCGTGCAGGGGCGGGTCTAAGAGGCGAACCGTTACAGGGAAGCCATTCATGGCGGTGAAGATGCCTTCAAAATCAGCGCGTTGGATAGGCAATAGCTTATCCAGAGCCAATCTGCGACCCTTCTCGTCATCCGCAAGAATCATCTCACGCATGGCTTTGATGCGGTCACCCTCGAAGAACATATGTTCCGTGCGGCATAGACCGATGCCCTGGGCACCAAAGTTGCGGGCAACAGCAGCGTCCTTGGGGGTATCGGCATTGGTGCGCACTTTCATGCGGGTATATTTATCGGCGAGTGCCATGATAGCACCAAAATCGCCACTAAGTTCGGGGTCTTGTGTATCTATCTTGCCTTCCAGAATCTTACCTGTGCTGCCGTTCAAGGAAACCCAGTCTCCTTCTTTGTAAACGGTTCCGCCCACGGTCATGGTTCTGGCTTTATAATCTATAACGAGTGCGCCTGCGCCGGAAACACAGCATTTACCCATACCACGGGCAACCACAGCTGCGTGGGAAGTCATTCCGCCACGTGCGGTTAAGATGCCACGGGCAACGTTCATGCCACGAAGATCTTCCGGGGAAGTCTCGATGCGGACAAGGATAACTTTCTTGCCATCGGCAGCCCATGCTTCGGCATCATCTGCGAAGAACACTATCTGTCCCGTTGCAGCACCTGGAGAAGCCGGCAGACCGGAAGCGATTATCTTGGCTCCCGCAAGCCCTTCTTTGGTGAACACAGGGTGTAACAGCTCGTCCAGTTTTCCCGGCTCGAGGCGTTTCAGTGCGGTCTTTTCGTCCAACATACCTTCACGCAGCATATCCATGGCAATCTTCACCATGGCAGCACCGGTGCGCTTACCGTTACGGGTCTGCAGCATCCACAGCTTGTTATCCTGAATGGTGAATTCCATGTCCTGCATATCCTTGGAATGCTGTTCCAGCTTCTGCTGAATGGCAAAAAGCTCCTTATACGCAACAGGCATGGCTTCGTCCAGGATGGGGTAGTTTGGGGCACGTGCCTCTTCAGAGGCCATGGCAAGAGTTGCCCAACGTTGTGAGCCTATTTTGGTGATCTGCTGCGGAGTGCGGATACCGGCAACCACATCTTCGCCCTGAGCGTTGATGAGGTATTCGCCGTTAAAAAGGTTTTCGCCTGTGGCGGCATCACGGGAGAAAGCAACGCCGGTAGCACTGGTGATGCCCATATTGCCAAATACCATGGCTTGCACGTTCACGGCAGTA
>CAYSGM010000167.1:0-4941 GCA_964430595.1 uncultured Candidatus Cloacimonas sp. | reverse complement strand
GAAGACACATTCATTCCAGGTTCACCAATATACTAGATAAATTCATTTTTGGATCATACAAATGCAAAGCGAACTTGAACTTGATGTTGACGCAGACATAATTGAATCAATGGCTGATAATGAAACAACTCAACTCGATAACCAAATCTCCCCAATTCATCCCGACAGTAATATATATTACAATTCGATTAATATTGCACTTGGAAAGCAAGGTACAGGTAAGACATTCTATTTCTTTCGTGAGATACTTAAGCTTGATAAACTTGGAACACATCACATGTTGATCTACGTTACTAACAATGGCACCAATGATCAAACATATCAAATGTTCAAACCTAAATTAACAATCCCAATACTTATTGTGTCGTATAATGAAGTACTCGAGACCTTACTTGGACTTAAATCATACAAACAACTCTATAACCAAATTATTGACGACGGACTCACCAAAAATATAGATCCAGCTCAACGTGAAGCCCTATTTGAAATCCTACATGTAAGTGACTTTAGTAGACGTAGACTTCATACCTTAGTACTCTATGATGATGCTGCATTCGAGGAACAATTTAAAAAGAATGAGTCACCATTAAATAAACTAATGTTCGAATGTAGGCACATAAATGTCTCATTTATGCTCTGTACACAAAAGCTTCAAGGTATATCAACTCCGGTTAAATCACAAGCTACCTCCATTACAATATTTGCAGGATATCCACCAGTTGAGATAGCCCAAATACATCGTTCAATTCAGACCAACACAGACTATCAAGAATTCAAACAAATGTTATGTCAACTTGAGCCTAATAGCTGCCTGCACATTAATATAAAAATGGGAGTTATGAAAGTAATTAACCTACAACATATAAAACAAGTCATCAATAGGCTCAAACAGAAGAAAACTTCTCCAAAATTGAAGAATGTTGATTCAATGTGGTAATCATTGTTTTTAGAACCTTTTGTGTCTTAAGTACCTCTTGACGTGTCTCATTAAGTAACGCTGTAAGTTCATCTACTTGTTCATTTAAAGGTACAATCATATCAGTCGTGGCAATATCTTGTTTAGGTGGCTTTTTATACCTATTGGCTTCAACTTCAGGCACCAATGTCAATTGAGTCCTCTCTTTATTCTGTCTAATTACATACCCTGGGATCCGGTAAGTGTTATTCAACACACGTGTATTAGCAGCTATAAACTTACTTGGATTCTCTTGCATATATTGTGTAAACTCACTAGGTGACTCAAATTCTATTACACTAGACTTGGTACCTACTTGAACCAAAGGAATCGTATGCGGATTATTAAGAACCATAGGTGGTAATGTGGGCATTGTTTTAATTTCTGGTAATTCCATTTTAAAATAAAATAAAAATAGATATTAGAAGTTCATAAACTCTGTTTATCACGATTCAAAGAATCGCTTACTCGTCAAATTCATCATCTTCGCCATCATCTAACTCTTCGAACTTTAATTGTGGCATCATTTTACGTCCACCAGTTCCCTTAAATGCATTTACAACCTTATCAGCACCAGTGATGTACTTTTGTCCAATGTCTCTTGCTTTCTCAGCTTTCTCTACATACTTACCATATTTTGTTCCCTCAACGAATGGTTTCACAGCATCAATTAGTTTATTTGCCACAGGCATTATTGTATTTTTTGCAAAGTCAAGTCCGCGAGTTACACCTTGACCTATCTTGTTGAATATTCCCCAAGCCATATTAGTTTCATCATGAATAAAAATATCATGTATGACTATTTGATTTCATATTGTGACCCTGTGAGTCCCCATTCTTGATTCATCTTTTGAACTTGTGGTTTCCATAATTTATCATATGCAGCATTAACTGCATCCATACCTGGTAAATGTTTAAGTATCTTGTTCTTGGATACAATCTGTGGAATAGTTACAACTGAGTTAATAAACCTAGGCATTGTACTTGCAAACATTTTTGAAAACGATCCCCACCCCATTTAATTATTTCAAGTACACAAAATCTCTCGATCATAATTTTTTGTTGCAATGCAAACATATGAATCGCAATAACAATGCCAGTTCCAAGAACTTACCCGTTAACGGAAACATTCTAGAATCATTTAGTAAACTAGCTTCACTTATACCTGTAAATGATGGTACACGTAATTTTACACAATTGTCGGCTGATGCCTATGACAATCCATGCCCCATTTCATCCAGCAACACGGAATCTACAATCAATATTACACATGCAGGTCATGATATATCTCAAATTAATGACAGCTTCCTCGTAGTTACTCAGAACGTCACAATCCAAATTCCACAATTAAGTGCCACAGCATTTCCTGGTAATACACCAGATGAATGTCCAACTTATTTCTTTGGTGTTAAGTCGTCTAATCAACTCATTAGACAAATGAAAGTAATTCACAATGGTAAACCCACCGAATATCTTTCACAAGAATGCGTCAGAGAAGGATTCGCATATGCAAACTTAAAGGGTGCATCTGAGAAACGTGGAAAGAAAGGTATTCATACTACATATGAATCAGTTAGTACTTATTCACCCGAAGTCTGTGGCATATATATCTCAGCAAGTGAATTCAAAAATGGAAACAAGAGTGCAACAATTCAAATGAAATCTCTAATCCCAATTTCAGATCTTCTTCCATTTCAGGCCTTTGATATTTATCCATCTAACCTCGTAGGTCAACTTGCACTAAAGGTCCTTTTCAGTAACTCATCATTCATTTGGTGTCAAGTTCCTCCACAACCAGTTTTAGATGCAAATAATTACATGAACAATGCTTCTGATACATTAGATGCAGGATTTGCAGCATTGGTTGGCTATGATCGTTTCTTCCATCAAATTGGAGACAGTGGTTACGTATGTGACTATGTTACAAGTGCATATGCACGTGTACAAGTTACACCAATTATTCAATCATTCAGTGTGACACAGTTCAGAGCTCAATTAATGGGCTTTGGTGTTCAATCAAGTACACTTCAAGGTATCTCACAAGTACTCTCTAAAGGAGTTATCTTGCCAGCTCAACAGTTAGACTATTATAGTTACAGTACACCACCAAATGCTGGAGGATTAGATACATCTACACAGATTCTTTATGACAATGTTGAATCAGTTTCACTTATGTTCCCAACTACTGTAAATCAACAAACTTGCTTCTATAATCCAAATGTAACTAACCTGCAGATGACTATCGATGGACGTCAATTTCCACCAAATGCTATTAGTACTAATGTTGATGAGTCACCTGAGTTCCTAATATTCCAACTTAATGCTTCAGACCTTGACGGCCCAATTGAACCCACAAAGAGTTGGATACAGTCAATTACTCAATCAAGGCATAACTCTTCTGGAACAAGGTTACCAAATAGTATGTATGATATTTCAGATTTCATGTGTAACTTTTCACTTGAACGTTCACAAGGTGGTTATGTTTTCGATGGATTTAGTACAGACGCACCAGTTAATACAAAGCTCAGGTTCACTCCACTGTTCACTGGCAATAATGATGTATACTATATTCCAGATTCATCTAATACGAGTATACATCCACCAGCTCCACAACTCTGGCTCTGTAGAGACACCTTCTGGGTACTCAAGAATGGCTCAATCGAATACATAAACAAGGGAGCTCCAAGATAAAACACAATTTAGTAAAAATATTTTTATTCCACTCCAAAAATGATCACACAGAGTGATGATGAACCATGTCTTAAGAAATGTTCCGATAACTCCGAATGTATTCTATTTCTACTAACCTTTGTAGGTGGTTGCGCCACAATGTACATATTAGACTTTTATTTAGGCAAAAAGTAAATGGTTAAGAGATACTTCACTGTTAACACTAAAGAATTTAGACTACCAGAAGAGTTCATTCATGCCCGTGGGAAAAAACACATCCACTTTATACATTGTAGACTTGAATACCAGAATCAATTGGTAGGTAATGCGTCAGTACATGCAGACTGGGTCACTGAAATGCCTTGTCTAGATAGTTTTATAAGTTGGGCTAATGTTGATATAACCAAGAGATTCAAGTGGGCTCTACTACACAACCCTAAACAAGTCAGAATTTGGTTTAAAGAGAATGCAACAAATGATATAGTAGTACCAGATGGGACCTTTGTGTTACAGTTGATGCTTGAATGGGAGTAAACGAACAATTCATTTTTCAAAATATTAAATGACAACATTGGTTACAATATATCAAGCAAACAATCCTGAAACATTACCTGTAATGATAACTGAACCTGAATTGGTACTTGAATCTGAGTTACCAGATCGCTTACAACATACAACCGGGATCACATATGATGATACTTTAAGTGATACATCCATTGATGGAACAAGTTTCCACACAACTCTAGGAAGGATTTCATCAGCAGAATCTAATATAAGTACCTTACAGGCAAACACATTATCTATTACTTATGACCCAACAACTTTACTTACAACAATCTCTGGAGACATAAGCATTGGTACTAATAAACTTAATGGGAATAAGATAGGTGCACCACAATCATTTAGATATGATGCTACTACACCATTTATACCTGTATGTGATACTGCTGGAGTTACAGAGTTAGGTAGATACATAGATTTTCATGCTGCAGACGTTACACATGATTTCTGGACAAGACTTATGTGTGTTGGTAGTAATATTTTAGAGATAGCAGGGACATCCTCTATACGAATGAGTAGAATAGATGTTAGTATGGGAATGAGTCTAAGACCAGGAAGCACTCTTATGAAATTTTATAAATCTGATAATGCTACGAACATGTTGACCTTAGATGCTACCACTAATGCAGCCACATTCTTAGGGAACATAGTGGCTCCCAACATAACTGCCTTAGAAGACAAGACTCAGAACATAACCAGAGTACCAAATACCATTGAGGGAGATCCTTCATACACAGTGATAGATGGAGTGAGCT
>CAYSGM010000166.1:0-5010 GCA_964430595.1 uncultured Candidatus Cloacimonas sp. | reverse complement strand
CTGAAAGTGGATTTCCTTTGGCGTCATAACGGCTCAGGTAGGTTGGAACCACATCATAGGGGAGTCCGGCATGCCCAAGCACAATTACGATATCTACTTTCTCTTCTTCACGCAGGATTTTTACATACTTTGCCACTTCTCCCTTTTCGGAAAGAAACTGCACTTCTTTAATATGATCCGGAAAGCTCATCTTCTCCGTATCCGTTGTCGTAAAGCCAACTATCCCAATCTTTAATCCCATGCGGGAAATTATCTGATAAGGGAAGGCATACCAGGGAATCTTACCTGTTCTTCTTTCGATAACATTACAGGTAAGAATAGGGAAATTTGCCATCTGCAGGGTTGCAATCAAGTCATCCTGCATAATATCGAACTCATGGTTACCAATCGTCATGGCATCATAACCAATGGCATTCATGTATTCTATCACGGCTCTGCCCTGAGTAACGGTTCCCACCGGGCGTCCCTGGAAGAAATCCCCGGCATCAAGCAGGATACTGTCACGCTTCTTTCCACTAAGGGCACGAACTTGCTTAATACGAGTAGCAGCTGAGCCTCCACCACCAAGTTGGGGCGGAAACTCCGGATTCATGAAGGTTGCCTGAGCGCGGTCTATACCGCCATGAACATCATTGGAAAACATGATGTCCAATCTCAGATCGGAGGCATAACAAAGGCTAAACAGCCAAAGTCCTGCCCCAAGTATTAGGATAAATCGTTTCATAATTATTACCAGGTTAAAGAGATTCCGGCATTAAGGGAGATGCTGTTCTCACGGACGTTATCGGGGTTTTCCCAGCCACGGGTAATCAAGTTTACATATTGGGGGTTTGTCCATATAGCTCCGCTATTTGCGGACGCACCGGTATAGGTTTTATCGTTGTAGTAAGCATCACCAAACATGTCTATTGCCTCAAATTCGCGCCAAGTGTAGCCAAACCCAAGATCAAGAACCACGTTCTTGGCAAGAGTAACACTGCTGCCTGCTGTTATCATGGGATTCAACACCTTTTCTACCCGATACACGGTGATAGGATTGTCGTCCACATCCACAGCGGCTTCGCTGGTGAAGAATTGGTTGTTTACTGCCTGGAACCCAAGACGGAAGGGAATACGGTTCACCACATGATGTTCCACACCGGCATAAATGTTTACCGCATCATCATACATGTCGCATATATCGCTATACATTACATATTCCACATCCATGTTGAAAACAGTGCGCATCACGTTGCGGGGCATGTAAGAAAAGCCAACCCGGACTTCTGTAGGCATGATGTAGTCTTCCTTGAAGCTTACGTTGGTGCTATCCACCAAAGTATTGCGATAGGCATCCCGCTTGTAATAGTGGGTGCCTTCCTTATCCAGAGTAGCCTTAGGGGTATAGGTGCCGGCTATACCAAAGCGCGAATTGAGCTGCACGGCAGCACCGATTTTCATCTGAGAACCGCTGATGGAGTAATCGTCAGTTTGGGTTAATTCCGGCAAGTGAAAGGTAGGAATAGCATTCACTGCAAAATCAGTCCAGCGAATGGTCTTCTCTCTTTTCACGTCACCATCAAGCATCGCATAATCCACACCGATGTTAAAATCGGCATAGTCACCCAGCTTATAGCCCAGTGAAGCCACCAAAGCACTTTTATATATTGCACCACTGCTCTCAATTGCATTAAGGGCAATCTGCTCTGCATATACGTCATCATTTGTGTTCCTATTGTTGCGGACATCTTCAGAATAGTCACCATCGAAATTCAGCAGGGGTTTGTGATACAATCCCAAACCCAAGCCAAGATTACTGAAACGATGTGCTGCAAAACCGGAACCGGCATAATTATCGTAGATACCGATGTTTGAGCTGTAAACTGCATCGTCCAGGTAATAATCGAACTGACTCCAGAAGGGTATTGCCCGATTATCTTCGTTACGGTCTATGAAGGAATTTACCGAGAAGCCAAGGTTCTTCTTCATCAAAGTTAGGTTCGCAGGGTTATCTGCTATGCCGAAAACGCCTGCATCATTAAAGGTGCCGGCACTTCCCATACCATAGATACGCGCATCCAGCGAGCCTAAACGGTTGCCGAAATAATCGTCTGTAATGCTCCACGCAGACAAGGCTGAAGCAACAATAAGCAGGACTAATAGTAGTAGTGATTTATTTGATAACATGTTTTCCTCCACGTTAGAAGCGATAATCAAGGCTGAAGCGAATGGTGTTTTCGCTGTTTTCAACTCTCTGTAGATACACCGGATCACCATTAAGCATAGGATCATTGGGAGTATTATATCTACGAATGCGTATCTCTTTATCTTGGTATGTTTTATTTCTGAACTTGATGTTCATATACAGGTTCTGAGAAATCCGGCTGGTGATAGCTACCCATGCTTTTGAACCTCTCTCACCCATGAAGTCTATTTCCATATCTTCCCAATCCCAGTGCGAGATTCCATGTCCAAACCAGTAAAGGAAGGAGCCTTGAATCTTAAGGGACTGGCTGAAGTTATGGGTGTAGTTCGCAGCAATGTAATCACCACACATCAGGGTTTGAGCTGCGGTTCCATTATTGTTTCCGGGAACAGCAGTATTGGTTATAGAAAGGTATGGGGGAGCATACACCGTGTTATAGCGGTATTCCAGTTCCAGAAAATCCCGGTTGGAGAGGAAGGTGCGAGCAGCAAGCGTGTATTCGTTGGTCTTGGAAACGCCTCTGTCAGCAAGATCATCAAAACGGTTCACCTGGTTCTTATAACGCAAGCGCAAGCTAACCTGGAACAGGGGTCTAAACTCCAATTCACTTTGGAATCGAACCGAACGTCTGTGGTCAGTAAGCCGTTCCAGGATATCAATATAGCTTCTACCCACAGTGAAATAGTTATTGAACTTATAGCGGGTCTCAAAATATACTCCTTGTTCCGGCTGAGATTGGTTTCCATTAAGATACATATCTGCTATGGTTGAATTGGTTAGGGAGTAAACGTTCCCATCAAACATCGTGCCGTCAAAGCGTTCGTGTTCTGAGAAGCTGTTGCTGTAGGGATTATCGAAATCCACATCATAATGCCTCAGCAGGGTTAGGAAATACAGGTTATCAAACTGCGTGTAGGCAGAAACAAGATAAGCTTTGGGATCATCCCCTATCTTAACATCGTCTCCAAGCACAGATAACTCGGCATATTCTCCCTGGATAGAAGTGTTACCGATAACCGTCTGTCCGTCAAAACCCACCACGCGGCGGTAATCTCTGGAATAGCTATCAGTTTGGGTGCTATACAGAGTGCTGATTTCTAAATTCATCGCTTTGCGAAGCTTTTCCTGATCACTTGAGGTGCGAAGCAAGGTTTGTAGCATTTCATCATATTCGGGCACCACGAAATGGGCATTATCGTATAATGCTGTGTAAGTTGTCATGCCAAGCTTCGTGCCGATAAACGGGTTCACCTGCACATGAGTCCCCCACAGCTTTTCCCTCAAGATATCCTTGCGAGCGGCAAGGTTGATGTAAGGAACTGTGTATGCTCCGGCAGCACCAAGCTCATTATTAAACGAGGCTTCTGCTTCCATAAGCTCATCATTGTCCCAACGGATAGTGGAGTTTATGTAGTTGAATATCTTATTTTTGGTGGCAGAAACTGGTGCGCCGTTATCGTAGTTATACACCTTGTTTATGCCTTCTTTGTAATACTGGCGACCATCTGTCTCGGTGTAAACATCATTACCATATTCATCACGTTTCACGGGGCTGCCATCTTTATTCACATAAACCAGGGCATCCTTATCGTCCTGAGAGACAAAGGCAGCAAAGCCAAACAAGGGGTGAGTGTATTCCACCGCGCCACCCTTAAGGGCAAATTCCTGGGTTTTAGAAAGGTCTGGAGTTATCCCAAGAATACGTTTGCTAAATCCGAATCCGGTCTTACGTGCACTATAGAAATCCGTGTTTTCCATCACCAAGCCTTCACCATAAGTTACCCGGTAATTACCCAAGTAAACTTTCAGGCGGGTGTTGTCCAAGCCAGGCATTTGGGTGTTCTCATAGCCGGCAAACCATTTGGAATCATTGATGAAGTCCTTGGTATTGGATTCCATAATTCCAGTTTCGCCTTTGGCAGAGTGGTTCATTATCCCCATCTTGAAGTTGTTTCCGTAACGCACTCGCATTTTCAGCATAATGTCCGGATCAAGCTTATCCAAGCCGAAATAACCCCAATAGGAAAGACCCTTAAGCTGGGGAACCACACCGGTAGTATAATCCCGGGTAAAGTCCTCGCGCAACATGGAAGTCTGCCCTTCTTCAAAATAGCGGGTATTATAGCTAAGCTTGGCATCCCACATCAGGCGGTTCTTCACAGGCGGTTCGTTATAGTAAACATAACTGCGCAGGTTGGTGTAGCCATAGTAGGACAAGCCGGGTGATCCGCGCAAATCACGGGCATCAGCAATGGTATCACCCTGGGCTATGCGCTTCAAAATCCCCACTGCATCCACACCTGATACGTTGGGCAAGCCCATAAAATCATCGAAATGCATACGGTTAAGGTTTTGGGGTGTCATCAGGTAATCTTCCCAGACATCCGCCATCCCTTCCATGGAACCTTCATTACTATCCAAGCGTTCCAGTAAGTCTTTCACAACCTCTCTGCGTAACGCAACATCATCTTCTTCCACATACAGCGAAACAACCACCAACGGACGTATCCGCAAGAGGGTTTTCTGATCTATGGAGGGGATATCCCGAAGCTCAAAAACACTGCTGAATATCTTCACGTATTCCCGATATTCAAAGATATCTTTGGCTTGTTCTGCCGATATGGGCAACTGCTGAAGCTCAGCAAGCGTTGCCGTGTTCAGATCGACCTTCGCCGCCAGAAGCCCCATGCAAACAAGGGCTAAGAGCAAGAGCAAAAACTTCTTCATAGCTTTTCCTTATGGTATTTTATCTTATGTTATCATCTCGATCTTTACACGAATTGACAAGCTACAAATAGCACCAAATCTGTAAAGCTATTTTTTCC
>CAYSGM010000165.1:0-5056 GCA_964430595.1 uncultured Candidatus Cloacimonas sp. | reverse complement strand
GTAATGCCGATATTGGCAGCCAGAATCGCCTTTTCAATATCTGCCAACGTGGTTTTGTCCCAAGGCTGCACGATGATAGTGCGCGCTTCGGGAATGGAGATATTGCACAACTGTTTAACAGGTGTGGGTTGGCCGTAATAGTTTATCCGCACGTCGTCCAGGATCGATGCGCTGGCGCGTCCGGTGCGGACTTTGGAAAACTGATGCAGCAAAGCATCGAAGCTCTTTTGCATCTTTTCCTTGGCGTTAGTTTTTAAGTTTTCCATGTTTACCTCGTCGGCAGCTTGATAGCGCCGATCAGAACGGTTAATTTAGGGATGAATATAGGTTCCCGCCTCTGGTTTCAGCAGGGCGTCTTTCAGCATTCCGGGCTTGCCGATGTTGAATATCTTGATGGGCATATTGTTGTCCGCAGCCAGGGAAAAGGCAGTTAGATCCATCACTCCAAGCCGTTGCTCCAGGCATTCCTGAAAGCTGGCGGAACTGATGAAGGTAGCTGTTTTATCCTTCATAGGGTCGGCGGTGTAAAGCCCATCCACCTTGGTAGCTTTCAGCACGATATCGGCTTTCAACTCCACGGCGCGCAGGACGGCGGCGGTATCCGTGGTAAAGAATGGGTTACCGGTTCCACCGCTAAGGAAGCAAATGCTTCCCGCTTCCATGGCAGCAATCGCAGCCTGGGGAGCGTAGCGCGGCACCACCTTGTCTATCGCGAGGGACGAGAATACTACTGCGGGACAGCCTTTGGAAACAAGCACTTCTGCAATGTATAAGGCATTCTGGATGGTGGCAAGCATGCCGATGCTGTCCATCACCACACGGTTCAGTTCCTGTTTGCGCCAGTTACCGCCGCGGAAGATATTCCCTCCGCCCAGAACTATCGCCAGGCTGTAGCCCAGGTTTTTCACTGCGATAAGCTCGTCCGTAAGCTTGTCTATCACGCTGTCCGCATAGCCGAAGCCCGCTTCACCGGCAAGTACTTCGCCGGAGAGCTTCAGGACTACGCGTTTAACGTTTTGGGGCTGAAAGACCTTTTTCATAATCTAAGCCACCTGCTTATTATTAGGAGAACCGCAGCTCTCCACTCGGTATTATTCTCCGCCTAAAGCGTAGCGCACGAAACGGGCGATCTGCACGTTCTCGCCGGTTGTGGCGATGGCGTTGGTAAGCAGATCTTTCACGGTGCGGGTGCTATCGCCGATCAGCTCTTGCTCCAGCAATGAATGCTCGCTGCAGAACTTCTTGATGTTGCCTTCCACTATCTTTTCGATAATTTCGGGCTTCTTGCCATCCAGCACGGCTTTGTTGTGGGCAATCTCTTTCTCGCGTTCGATGACGGCGGGATCAATGTTATCGGCGCTGATTGCCAAAGGATTGGTAGCGGCGATCTGCAGGGCGATCTCGTCTGCTATGGCGCGGAATTCCGGGGTGCGGGCTACGAAATCTGATTCGCAATTAAGCTCCAGCAACACGCCGATTTTGAAGTTAAAATGTATGTAGGAATGGATGATACCTTCTTTTGTCTCGCGGCTGGCTTTGGATTCGGCTTTGGATATCCCGCGCTCGCGCAGGTATTTTATGGCTTCGTCCAGGTTGCCGTCTTTCTCTACTAAGGCTTTGCGGCATTCCATCATGCCGACGCCGGTTCTCTCACGCAGTTCTTTTACCATGGTTGCGGTAACATCTGCCATTGTGTTCTCCTTTGTATGGGTTAACGTTAAGCGTTAGACGTCAGACGTTAAACGATGCCGTGAAGCACGTCTAACGTCTAACAAATAACTTCTAACTTATTATACTTCAGTTCCGCTTAGTTCGGGAACTTCGAATTCTACTTTTTCCGGCTCGGATGCAGCAAGTTCCGCAAAGGGAATTTCCACTGCTTCCACTTCATCGTTTGAGGCGATGACAACCGGTGCTGCTTCATGATTCACGCCTTCACTGGCGATTCCGCGTCCCTCGATCACGGCATTTGCCATGATGTCGGCAATCAGGAATATCGCACGGGTGGCGTCGTCGTTCGAGGGGATCACAAAATCAATGAGGTCGGGATCACAGTTTGTGTCCACCATGGCAACGATGGGGATGTTCAGAATACGTGCTTCGTGCACGGCGATATCTTCATACTCGGTATCAACGATAAAGACACAACCGGGAACGGCATCCATATCACGGATACCGCCAAGGGAGAATTCGATCTTGTCGTGCAGGCGTTTCATCTTCAGCTGTTCCAGCTTGGTATAGTTGGAGATAGTGCCGTCTGTCTCGATCTCTTCGAAGTATTTCATCTTTTCAATGCTTTGACGGATGGTGGACATATTGGTAAGCATCCCGCCGTACCAGCGTTGATTAACGTAGAACACACCGGCTTTCTCGGCAGCTTCTTTGATAGCGCTTTGAGCCTGTTTCTTGGTTCCCACGAAGAGGACATATTCGCCTTTGGAGGCTACTTCTTTCACGTATTGATAGGCTTCGTTTATGGCATCGACCGTTTGCTTTAGGTCGATGATATGAATCCCATTGCGTTTGATAAAGATGTATTTCTTCATCTTGGGATTCCACTTGAAGGTCTGATGCCCGAAATGGACACCGGCTTCGAGTAGTTGTTTCATAGAAACTACGGACATTGATTTCTCCTAAATATACGGTTTAATTTCTTCCGGACGGTCTAAGCAATTCAGAGAGGATATCCTCTCACCGCCTTGCAAGCGTTCCGGAAGCTTATTTTGGCGCGAGCGCCGTGTTATAAAAGAGTGTTCCATACTGTTCCCATCTGGGGGGAGATTTCCCCCCAAAATCCATTGTTTAACGCTTGGAGAACTGGAATCTCTTCCTGGCTTTCGGGCGTCCTGATTTCTTACGTTCCACCATACGGGGATCACGGGTAAGGAATCCACGGATCTTGAGTGCGGGTCTCAGCTTTTCGTCGTATTCAACCAAAGCGCGGGTGATACCATGACGGATGGCTCCTGCTTGACCGCTTAATCCACCGCCGCGCACGTTTACATAAACGTCGAAGCTTTCGGATAAACCGGCAGTCTGCAGGGGTTGTTCCACTACCATTTCGAGGGTCTCACGCTGAAGATACTTCTTCATTTGCACTTTGTTGATGATGCGTTTACCGGTCCCGGGGGTAAGCCGGACTCTGGCTACGGCATTCTTTCTTCTTCCAACGGCATCAAAATTCTGCATGCCTTTTCCTCCTAAAGAGTAAGTTCAACCGGCATCTGAGCTGTGTGTGGGTGCTCGCTTCCGGCATAAACTTTTAGTTTCTTGAACATTGCGCGTCCCAGAGTGTTCTTCGGCATCATACCTTTAACGGCATGCTCGAGGATGCGCTCAGGGTGCTCTTCCAATACTTTTGCATACGGGATTTCTTTTTGTCCACTGGGGTATCCACTATAGGTTTTGTAAACCTTTTGCAGTGCCTTAAGCCCGGTTACGCGGACTTTCTCCGCGTTGATGATGATCACATAATCACCGGTATCAAGGTTCGTCGCAAAATACGGTTTATGCTTTCCACGCAAAATGGAAGCAACTTTAGTGGACAACCGACCTAGAGGCAAACCCGTTGCGTCTACGATAAACCAAGCTTGTTGGATATCGGAAGGACTTGGGGTAACGGTCTTCATCGATTCTCCTTTACGGTTTTTTATACAGTATGCCAGAATTTTGGATAGGGCATAAGTGTCAAGGTAAAAGCACCTATAATTTTACTGATGTTGCTATTAGTTATGCTGATAAGCCCAGATAGGTATAAACCTTCACTGAAAACTTCAATTGTAATAGCGAAAATTTCATATTACCAAGCCCAATACCAGCCTCAAAACTATTATTAGCTGATGCAGGATAGATTCAATCAAGAACAGGTTACGGATAGTCTTACATATCAATTAGTTACCCCCCCCCCACCCCATTTTATTTCTTGACAAGTTTTGTTGTTTAATGCATGTGGCATTATCGCACTTTGTGCTTTCTTATCTAACAAAATAAACAACACAATATGGAGGAAAACATGAAAACAGCACTGCTGATTGGCATCCTGTTTGCTTTCGCTACTGCGCTGCTAGCACTGTCCGGCTATGGCACCTCAGCACCCGTAGTGAATGACACCGTCGATCCGTCACTTTCTATTATTAGCCCCAACGGCGGTGAAGCTTGGTATATCGGTGATACCAATGATATCATCTGGACTGCGTCCGATACAAATCTCTCTCCCAACAGCGTCTACCTTTGGTACAGTATGAATGGAGGAACGAACTATATTCCTTTGGCAGAAGCTATTGCCAATAGCGGCAGCTATCCTTGGGAAATGCCATCCACTCAAAGCTATAATGCCAGGGTGCGGATCAAGGTATCCGACAGCTTCGGTAATTTCACCCAAAAAGCGAGTGCCAGTGCCTTCACCATTACCTATGTTCCGCCCCAGGCACCTGCTGGAGTAAATGTAAATACTGCCAACGGTATTGATGCCATCCTCACCTGGCAGCCTGTTACCCAGACTATCTACAACACTCCCATCACTCCCGATGGATACATCGTGCTGTATAACGAATCACCTTACGAGCATGACGAGCACTTCTACTATTACCTGTGGGATGTAACTTCCGGCACCACATTTACCCATGGTGGAGTAATGCGCAGAAGGGGCGAAATGTTCTACCGTGTGGTTGCCTATAAGGACTATGATGGCAGAATGGCAGTTATCCTGTCTGCTGCCAGAGCAAACCCCGAAACTAAACTAAGCCTTTCAGGTATCAAACAAGCCCTTTTCTCCGCAGCTATGGGAGGTGACAAATGAGATCAGTTATTTTGCGTTTTGGGCTAATTGCACTGGCCATGCTGCTTAGCTTTTCTCTCTTTGCCGAAACCCTCGCCCTGCAAAGCTTCGAAAGCCTTCCCGCCGATACCTGGAGCTACACTGCGAACCCTGTTCCCAGCAGACTTATCTATTGGGGACCCACTACAGAAGCCATGGGTGGAGCCACTGCCTACAGCGGAACTTACTATTGGGCCGGCTGGGATCTGGACAATGTGGAAAGCACGGTTACATTTTCCA
>CAYSGM010000164.1:3998-5105 GCA_964430595.1 uncultured Candidatus Cloacimonas sp. | reverse complement strand
ACCGAACCATGGCAGATCAAAATCAGGCTGGTATAAAAAATGGGGGAATGCCAATAAAGGAAGATTTGGCTTGACGGATTACCCCCTTCTCATACGGCTTTACCGATAAAGATACAGGAGATTTACCATGGAATTACAATACTTGGGGCATTCGGGTTTTCGCATCCTAACCAATGCAGGCAAGCAGATATTGATAGATCCGTTCTTGGATAGAAACCCGCTGGCAACGCTTAGTGCCAAGCAGCTTAAGGCAGATTATATCATTCTTACCCATGCACATGGCGATCATCTTGGCGATGCGCTAACTATTGCCAATATGACAACTACCACCATCATATGTGTGTCCGAGCTGGCTTCCATTATCTCCAAGCGGGGCTATAAAGTCCATGCTATGCAGATTGGCGGAGCCTTCATGTTCGAATTTGGTCGTGTGAAGCTAACCACTGCCTTGCATGGTTCCATGACCCCGGACGGGCTATATGCAGGGCTTGCGGCAGGGGTTATTCTGGAGCTGGATGGACTGTGCATCTACCATTGTGGAGATACGGGGCTGTTCGGGGATATGAAATGGATTGGCGAGATGTTTAAGATAGACTACCTGCTGATCCCGATTGGGGGGAATTACACCATGGATATAGACGATGCCGTGGTGGCGGTAACCATGCTGCGCCCCAAACTGGCTATTCCCATGCACTATAACACCTTCCCGATTATAGAGCTAGATCCCGAGGAGTTTGTGACCAAGACAGAAGCAGCCGGCTTTGAAGCTTTGGTTATGCAGCCGGGAGATAGCTTCTAATTTGCCACGCTACGCACTACTCTAAACCCGATAAATGCGCTCTTGGTATATGGTTTGGCGAAGCTGCGGTTTGTTACCCGCATTTCGGAAGTACTGTGATACCAGCTTCCTCCGCGGATAACCTTGTCTGTGCCATTCTCTGCTCCCTTGAAAAGATCGGGAATGCGGTAAGAATAGGGGGCATACCAGTTCCAGACCCATTCGTAGGCGTTTCCGCTCATATCATGGAGGCCCAGTGCATTAGCCCGTTTTTTGCTCACCTCTCTCAGCTTCCCGTCGCTGTTTTCGGAGTGCCAGGCGGTTTTGTC
>CAYSGM010000164.1:0-3988 GCA_964430595.1 uncultured Candidatus Cloacimonas sp. | reverse complement strand
ATACCAGTTCCAGACCCATTCGTATAGATTACCACTAAGATCATATAAATCAAGGCTGTTGGACTCTTTCTTGCCACCGGGGTGACTATGCGCTCCGCTATTGCCATTGTGCCAGCCAAGCTCATCGGCGATGTTACCCCCGCTGTAAGTGCTCATATCAACCGGCATACCCGCTCTAGCAGCGGATTCCCATTCTGCTTCGGTGGGTAAGCGGTAGCCATCAGCGTCGATATTACAGATAACTTCGGTATCATAATAGTCATAGCAGGCACGGAAGCCGTCTTTTATACTTTTGGCATTACAGAAATCAATCACGTCATAAAAGCTTACGTTCTCTACGGGATAGTCTTTATCCTTGTTTTGGGAGGGGTTAGTAGAAAATACCATCATCCATTCTTCCTGGGTGATCTCCATGGGGCTCATGAAGAATGGTGCAAGCTTTATCGTTATCAAAGGGAATTCATCATCATCCGAACCTGGAGCGATGCTTCCCATTACCAATGTATCCGCAGGGATAAGCACCATTTTTATTGGTCGGTTGGTTTCGCTGGGATGCGATGTTGCATCCTCCACGGTGACGCTATCTGCGGGGAGATCAAACTTGGGTCTGGAACCAAACACAAAATACTTAAAAACGTAGAAAACCAGGACAACCAACGACATCCACAGCAAAGTCTTAAACGTCTTGGATAGCTTCTTGGTATCTATTACGTCCGGTAGCTCTTTGCGTTGCATGGGTTGGGCGGAATACATTCTTTGCTTTGGTGCAGCGGGTTTGACAGGGATTGGCTCTGGCTCTATTACCTTGAAGGGTGGCTCGGGAATAGGAATGGGAATCTCCGGTTCCGGCTCGGGTTTCGGCTCTACGATTAGCTCTTCAATATCTGCTACAACAAGAGCAGGCTCTGGCTCGGGGACGAAAGGTTCAGGCTCTGGCTCAGGAATAATTACCGGCTCTTCCACCGGTACTTCAGCTTCTTCCGGCCCATCAGCAGGTAAAGATGAACTCTGCGAGGTGATGGCATCCAGCAGCTCAGCAGCGGACTCGATGCGCTGATGAGGATCCAGTTTAAGACAATTGAGGATTATTCCATACAACCAATCCGGCATCTGTACTTTTAATATCTCCGGCATGATAACTGCCCGGCAGAGGCTTTGTTTCTTCTGCTGAACCGAGCCCAGGGTGTAATCTATTCGCCATGGCATTACCTTACAGATGCATAAATACATGATAACCGCCACGGAATAGATATCCGAAGCAGGCATTTCTATCCCTGCCTGGAACAGCTCTGGGGCTATGAATAGAATAGGGTGGAATTCAAAATCCTCCTGTTCTCCATGCATCCAGGCAGCTTTATCCTTGCCAAAACCAATTATCTTGATGTGGTTATCTGTGGTTACGATCAGGTTATGCGGGTTAAGGTTCAGATGCCTTATTCCCTGGCTGTGAGCGTGAACCAGGGCTGCTAAGATATCCGTAGTCCATGTAATAACGGTTTCCATCTCCAGCGGGGAGGTTACTTGTTTCAGGTGTTTAGCAAGCGACATTCCGGGTATATACTCGCCAATCATGAAGGCACCGCCCGCATCTCCGGCACTATCGTAACAGGCGCGGATGTTAGGATGCGTAAGGGTTTTGCATGCCTCTGCTTCCGCAAGCAGAGTATGGATTAGTTCCATATCTTGACTGCGAATGGGATCGGGTGTCTTGATCAACACTTCTTTGCTGCTATCGTATTTCGTGGCGAGATAAAGGCTGAACCGGCGTGAGCGGTGGATGCTTTCCAGCACCTGATAGCTGTTCAGGGAGGTGGCTTCACTCATATTTCATCTGCACTGTAAATGCATTTACCCTTTTTGTAAACTTTACTGAGGTTAGAAGAGCCGAAGTGGTATGGAATGAAGTTCAGATTCGGGATGTCCCATATACAATAGTCCGCTTGCTTACCTGCTTCCAAAGAGCCGAGTTTGTCTCCGCGGCTGATGGCATGTGCCGCATTGATGGTGGAGGCTACCAAAGCCTGTGCAGGGCTGATACCCATTTGCAGGCAGGCGATGGTCATGGTGAAGGGCATCGAGTCGCAATTGCAGCTACCGGGATTGTAATCCGTGGCGATGGCAACAGGCAAGTCCTTGGCAATCATCTCCAGTGCCCGTGCATAAGTCTTGCTTCGCAGTGAGAACAGCGTTGCCGGCAGCAGCACAGGTATCACCCCCGCTTTATGTAAAGTGGCAATACCCGCATCTCCGGTAGCACCAAGATGGTCGGCAGATACACAGCCAAGCTCGGAAGCAAGCTCTGCACCGCCAATTGGCTCTATTTCATCCGCGTGCATTTTAAGCTTCAAGCCGTGGTCACGTGCGCATTGCAGCACCCGCCGGGATTCGTCAATATTGTAAACATGCGCTTCGGTGAATATATCGCAAAACTCGGCAATTCCCTGTTCTGCAACAGCAGGGATCATTTCCTCGCACAGTATCTTAAGGTAAGCCTCGTGGTTGTTTTTATACTCCGTGGGGTATTCGTGCGCTCCCATAAAGGTGGGAACGATATCGATTGGCAGTTCCTCCGCCAGGCGTTTTATCACTCTAAGCTGCTTTAGCTCACTCTTGGTATCCAGACCGTAACCGCTTTTAGCTTCCAGGGTGGTAGTTCCCTGGCGGATCATTTTCTTAATCCTCCGGGAAGCCAGCTCGAACAGCAGTTCCTCAGAGGCATCACGGGTGCTGGCGATTGTGCTGCGGATTCCTCCCCCAGCCTGGGCTATCTCCACGTAACTCTTGCCTGCGATACGCATGGCAAATTCATCCTCGCGGGTATGCACAAAGATGGGGTGCGTATGGCAATCCACAAAGCCCGGGAGCACCACTTTGCCTTTGGCATCCAGCACTTCGTCGCTGCTAAAGCGCGCACAAATATCCGCACTGCTGCCCAGCGCCAGGATCAGCCCGTCCTTTATGGCAATTGCCGCATCGTGCAAAGGGCGGATTGCTTCCATCTCGCTGCCGGTGCGCGGTTTATCGCTGCCCACCAGGCTGATCAGACATCCTATATTAGTGATGATTGTGTCTGCCGTCATTACAGTTAACTCCCATTGATACTGCTTGGCAAGCTCCGTGCAGATTGAATATTCGTCAAGCCTTTTTTAGCAAGAGCACAAAAAAAAGCACCCACAGGCATGATAGCGAATGGGTGCTTTATAGATAGGCGAAACCATCACTGAAAGCTTCAATTTGGTATCACCTGGACAGGGGATGCTATCGCATTGAAAATAAATATGATATGTGCGGAGCTTCCGCCCTGTAAGCTTATATAATTCCTATGTCTTTCCGGTAACCCTCCCGTATCGCGATATGGGAGGGTTACGGGACAGTATTGCCCGGCAAAGAAGAGAGGACTATGTAAGTAGCTGCCACGCTTTATACTAAATGATTAGCTGAAAGTATAAACTGGCGATTAGCTTATTTACTCTACCCAACCGATTTGAAAGAGAGCTTCATTTATTGGGCTGAAATCTATGAAGGGTTGGCAAGGCACGATGGACTTACGGGACTCCACAACAGCCGTACCCGGCGAGGTTTTGCCGTGTCCATCGGAGACACAGACAAATCAAATCCGTAAACGACACCTACGGTTACGATACCGCTGATTATGTGCGAAATGTATCTCGCACATCCTCTAAAAGGGATACGTTCTACAGATTCGGTCGGACGCTGGGGAGGTGAGGAATGTCTTCTGGGCTTTACCGAAAACCTCTTGCTATTTAAGATTTTGATCGATGTAGCAGGTCAATCTTCCCAGACAATTTACGTATGATCCCAGCTCATTGTCGTACCAGCCGAATATCTTGGCATGCGTGACGGGCAGGATCAAATCTTCCTCGGTGGAGACTCCGCTGTTAACCAGGAGTTCCCGCGGAATACTCAGGAACCCCGTTCGGGTATGCGTTTCATGAGCTTCTATAGTACATGCCGCGCGAGAGCCGAT
>CAYSGM010000163.1:0-5105 GCA_964430595.1 uncultured Candidatus Cloacimonas sp. | reverse complement strand
GTGTTTGGTATAGCCATCGGGCTTGCATCCCAAACAAGTGTTTCCAATATCATCAGCGGCATCTTCATGATCTCGGACAAGCCTTTTATGATTGGGGACACAGTTCAGATCGGCACTACCATTGGTACTATAGAATCCATTGATCTTCTATCTATAAAACTAAAAACCTATGATGGCAGATATGTCCGTGTCCCGAACGAAACCATGATTAAGACCGAAGTTATTAACATAACCCGCTATCCCATTCGCCGTGCAAACATTAGTGTAGCCGTATCCTACAAGGTTGATCTTCCCAAGGTGCTAGCCGTACTTGCAGACATCGCAACCATGCAACCCATGGCATTAAATGACCCTGAGCCACTCCTGCAAGTGGATAGCTTTGCAGAATCCGGTATAAATATAAATTTTGGTGTGTGGACTAATCAAGAAAACGTTATATTATTAAGGAATGCTTTAATGCTTAGCATCATTGAACGCTTTAACCAAGAAAACATTGAGATACCTTACCCTCATGTGAAACTGGTCACCGAGGGTGAACTAAACAGCTAAACCGCTATACATATAGAAAAGGAAGTGAGACATGAACACGAAACCCAAAATTAAAGCCGTAATCTTCGATTTAGATGGCACGCTTATCGACAGTATTGGCGATATCGCTGATGCCATGAACCTTTCGTTAAAAGAGTTAGGATTCCCTGAGCATTCTGTTGAAGACTACAAGGGTTTTGTAGGAAGTGGGTTGAATGAACTGGCAAAGCGTGTGTTACCGGAAAAACACCAGGATGCCAAGACCGTTGAAGCTCTTGCCAAGAAATTCTGGGATCATTATGACATAATGTGGTATCTGCACACGAACATTTACCCTGGTGTGCTTTACCTTATCCAGTTGGCAGTAGCACGCAAGATGAAGCTGGCAATACTCTCCAACAAGGCACATTACTTCACTAAGAAGATGATCCGTCATTTCTTCCGTGGAGCCATGATCCGCCACACCAAGAATCCCTTCGGTATCTACAGCGGAGAAGAACCCGGCACTCCTATTAAACCGGATCCGACTTCTGCTCTGGAGCTTGCCGCACGTATGAAAGTGAAGCCGGAATTCGTTGCTTTCGTAGGTGATTCCGATATAGATATGAAAACCGCCAAGAATGCAGGTATGATTGCCATAGGTGCAGCCTGGGGTTATCGCACTAAGAAAGAATTGCTGGATGCCGGAGCGGACATGGTGTTTGATCATCCCACTCAAATGACAGCATATCTTGATGCCCAGCCTCTTTGTCCATGAAGAGTTACCGTAAAGAGCTACATTACAACACACAAAAAAGACGGGACTTCATAAACATAACTCCCGAAGTGCGTTCTGCTCTGCGTGAAAGCGGTGTGAAAGAAGGCTTGTGCCTGGTGAATGCCATGCACATTACAGCTTCGGTGTTCATCAATGATGATGAGCGTGGCTTACATGCGGATTTCGAGCAATGGCTGGAACGTCTTGCACCCGAGAAGCCCCATTCCCAATACCGTCATAATGGCTATGAGGACAATGCCGATGCACACCTCAAACGCCAGATAATGGGCAGGGAAGTAACGGTAGCCATCACGAATGGCGAGCTTGATTTCGGGCAGTGGGAACAGATATTCTATGGCGAATTCGATGGTATGCGCGATAAGCGTGTACTGGTGAAGATAATAGGCGAATAGAAACACGAATAAACAAAGAACGGCTTTACTAAAAGCCGTTCTTTTTGTTTGTCCGATTTTAATCTTGGCTATCCGCAGGCTTTAATCAAAGTAATAATATAAACCCGTTTGGGGGATATACATCATAACATCTCCATCCTGGTCTACAGACAGAGGCATTTCGATCGCCCAACGGAAATTGCGACCAAGGTTCAGCTCGAAGCCTATCCCTGCGCCGATGTAGTAGTAGCTCTTATTCTCCCATTTAGTACGTTCTGGATGATTGCCCAGCAACACATAGACATCATTATATCCGTCATTGCTTTGCAGCCCATAATCCTGCTCGAACTGTTTTACCCTGGATAGCAGATAGGAAGCACCTCCCAATACGTAGAATCTACCACTGGGATTATTGGCTAAAGCGTACAGGTAGTTTAGCCCAAAATTCACGTTAGTTCTGCGCCCTTCCTCAGTTAAGGTGATCTGCGGAGCACCGCCGTAACCACCATATTGAGGGGTGTAGAAATAAGTATCATTGCTGCCTAGGGATATAGCACCCAGAGTTGTCTGAAACCCATGCTTGCCTGTAAATTGCCGGTAACTGAATCCGTTCGCCGACACAGTGCCGAAATGCAAACCCAAGCCACGGCTGGTGGTTGCCATCAGAGAAGTGCCGGTAATCAGCATCGTTAATATCGTTATGATCATTATTGTATTTTTCATTTCCATCCTCCCTATTCCATTACAATCTAATGCAAAACCTTTATAACGCATCTCTTTTCTAGTACTACTAAGGACGGGTCATAATCCTTCCTCGCATTGCCTTAGCATTACGCATGAATTACGGATCGCATCCGTATTTCATGCGTAATGCATAAGTAATTCATGCAGGTGAAAACGGACAATCGTGTAATCCTAAAGGCATGTGCTCAGTATGATAATGGATTGTATAGCAAAACGAAAAGGGTGAAAGAACTTAAAGTCTTTCACCCTTCATTGTATGTGGTTAATATGATTAATCGAAACGCAAGATAAGGAAGGAAGGTTGTTTATTAGTATCCTGCACATATAGGCGGATGGTTTTACGTTTATCCTTTTCCATATTGGCTTTGGCGGATTCCAGCACGGTGCTGAATTCCTTGGGACTGTTTACTTCGGTGCCGTCAAGGCTGAAGATCACATAGCCGACCCGTAAACCGGATTTAGCAGCGGGAGAATTTGGCTCTACATTGCTAACCACCACACCTTTTTCACCGGTAATACCGAGACGTTTGGCGATGGCACTATCCATGGCTTCCACGCTTATCCCGGTGGCAACTCCGCCTTTGTTATCCGCAGTGGAGGCAACGGTATCATCGGGGAAGGCTTCCAATTCCATTTTAACGGTTATCTCCTTGTTATTACGGAAGATTTGGAAGGGGATTTCTTTGCCTACCTTTGCGGTGGCAACCGCTATTCTGAATTTGGGAACGCTGGGAACCTTTACTCCATCTATCTCGAGGATGATGTCTCCAATCTGGATACCGGCTTTTTCCGCGGGTGAATCCTTTTCTACCTTGGAAACAAGCACTCCGGATACTTCACTTAGCTGGAAGGATTCCATGATGTCCGGGGTAATCTCCTGGGGAAGGATGCCTATATAAGCACGGTTCACTTTACCACTGGCAACCAGATCGTCCACAACGCGCTTGGCGAGATTGATAGGGATGGCAAAGCCGATGCCGACATTGCCTCCGTTGTTGCTGGCAAGAGCGGAGTTTATACCAATTACTTCGCCATGGATGTTTAGCAAGGGACCACCGCTGTTACCGCTATTAATGGCAGCATCGGTCTGGATGTAATCCTGATAAATGGGAGAGTTTTCGCCCAGGTTTAAGTTAGCACGGCTGGTGGCAGAGATCACGCCAAGCGTAACGGTGCGATCCAAGCCTTCGCTGAATGGATTGCCTATCGCAATTGCCCACTCGCCGATTTCCAGCTTGTCCGAATCTCCCAGCGGAGTAACGGTAGCTTTTTCGCCTTCTTTCATCACTATCTTGATCACAGCAATATCGGTGTTAGGATCTAAGCCCACAACAGTGCCAGTATAAGTAACTTTATCGGCTAGGGTTACGGTTATTGTGCCTTCTCTGCCTCTATCCACAACATGGTTGTTGGTCATGATATAGGCTTCACGGGTGGATTCTATATATTCGTAGATAAATCCGCTGCCCATAGACACCACCGGACGCGATTGCTGATTGGGCTGTTGGGGAAAGAATTGGCGGAAGAAATCATCATCAAAGAAGGGATTACGGTTGTTTTGCACCATAACCTTGCTTTCCACGCGAATCTGAACAACAGCTTCACGCACGTTTTTCACTACCTGAACCACCGGGTTGGGGGAGGTTACATCCACAAGGGGCACTTTTGCAGTAGCACAGCTCATCATGCTAATTGCAAGCAGTGCAAGAGTTAATTGTTTCCACATCTTCATAGTCATATCTCCTGATTAATAGAATTTCCATATTTGGATATGTGAAAAATACAAAAACACTAGGGTTTGTCCCTTATTGGTACATCATTTAGCGACAATTTATCCACTATAAGGTAGTTCGTCAAGTGAAAAATTAGTGCTATGAAGAATGGCGATATTGACAAAAATCTTCAAGCTATCATTCTGGCACTCATGGCAGAAAACAAAAGAGACCATGTAAACGCTTTGGAGCAAAGCATAAAATTCCTGAAAGGAGTGGGGGATAACCGTGCCCGTTTGTTGCAGAAAATGGGTATTATTACCGTACTGGATCTTATGGAATACTTCCCGCGCGCTTACATAAGCAGGAAGCTGAACCCCAGCTTGGTTGATATCCAGGTTGGTGATACTTTGGCGTTTACCGCCATGATCTCCTGGGTTGATGTGCGTAGCTCCGCAAAAGGGAAATCTATCCTGAATGTGGGGGTTAGCGATGGCAAAGTGGCGTTAGTATGCTCCTGGTTCTCCTATCCCAATGCCTACGAAGTGCTGTTTAAACCGGGCAGGCTGCTTTGGCTAAGTGGGGTGCTATCGGAGTTTAACGGCCAGTATCAGATGCTTCATCCGGAGTTTGAACTGATCGAAGAGGAAGATGGAAACGATGGGGATTTCTGGAAAGAGCGCGAAGTTCTGCCTGTTTATCCCTTAACCTCAGGCTTCACCCAAAAGCTGATGCGGCGCATGATCTATAATGCCTTTGCGCTGTATGCCAAGCACTTGGAAGAAAAGCTGCCCCAGGAAATTATTAGCAAATACAGCTTCCCGGAACGTAAGATTGCCTTGCAGAAGATGCACTTCAGCCAAAAGCCGGAGGAAGCCGCCCAGGTTAAGAAGCGTTTTGCATACGAGGAGTTTTTCTATACGCAGGTGATGTGGGCACGGCATAAAGTGTTCCACGGGGCTAAAGCAAATG
>CAYSGM010000162.1:0-5197 GCA_964430595.1 uncultured Candidatus Cloacimonas sp. | reverse complement strand
TCTCTGGCACCTTCAGGGGTGCTTTTCATAAGGATAGGAGTTTCGATATCATAGAAGCCTTCTGCTTCCAGAAAACGGCGCATGATGCTTACTATCTTGTGGCGGGTGATGATGATGTTTTGCAGCTTGGCACGCCTGAGGTCAAGATAGCGATAGGTGAGGCGCAGATCTTCTTCCGCCATGGCAGCTTCATTTATCTGGATGGGCAGGGGCAGAGTGTCGTTCAGGACAAAGAAATCGGAGGCAACCAGCTCTACTTCGCCGGTGCCCATATTCTTATTCACATTGTTTATGTCACGGGCAGCAACTAAACCAACTACAGCAATCACGTATTCGTTACGCACCTTTTCCGCTTTGTTGAAGATGTCGGTTTGCTCGGGATGGATTACTACCTGCAGAATGCCTTTCACATCACGCACGTCGATAAAGATCAAACCGCCAAGGTCGCGGCGCTTGTGAACCCAACCCATGATGCATACTTCTTTGCCCAGATCGCATAAGGTGACATCTCCGCAGTGATTTGTCCGTTTCAGGGTGCCTAGGTTATCTAACATTCTTATCCTCAGTTCATTTTAATGGCTTCGTATAGCGCATCGATCTTCTTTACATCATTACCCAGCGCTTTTATCATATAGCATTTACCTAAGTATTCCTCACTTGGGTAGATGAGGGCATTGTTCTTCATTTCGTTTGCAAGTAACTCGTGCGCTGCTTTATTTGGGGTAGCGTATTGGGTGTATTCGGAATTGCGTTTAGCGTTATTCACTTCCAGCAGGAAATCAAGAAACTTATATGCCAACTCTTTGTTCTTAGAGGACTTCAGTATAACAATGTTGTCCATCCACAAGCTACTGCCTTCTACGGGCAACACAAAATCCAGATCGCTGTTTTCTGCCATTTGCTGCAGCACATCGCCATTATAGGCTTGGGCTACCCAGGTGGTTCCATCAGGAACCTCATTCTTATAGGAATCCGAATCAAACTGAGTAATATTGATATCCCATTCGCTAAGGGTTTGCTTGGCAGCTGCTAGAGCAGCCTCACTAGTATCGTTCAGGTCATAACCTTTATAAATCATTGCTGCCCCGATTACTTCGCGTGCATCATCCAGCATGGTTACCTTGTTTTTGTCCTTAAAGAAAGCATCACCTACAATGCTCCAGCTTTGTTTGGAGATTAGCTCAGCAGGCACATAGCGTTTGTTGAACATCAAACCGGTTAAGCCCCAGAAATAGGGAATTGCATACTTATTTCCCTCATCAAAGGACTGCGCTTTTTGTAGCAGTGCCAAATCTAAATTCTTGTAGTTGGGTAGTTTAGCTGTATCCAATGGCTCCAGCAGGTTCGCCCCGCTTAAGATGCTTACATGATCTCCGCTGGGGAAAACCACGTCAAAGGATTCGCGAGCACTTTTAATCTTGGTAAGCATGTTTTCGTTGGAGTCATAGGTGCTGTATTTAACCTTACAGTTATTGGCTGCTTCAAATTCGCTAATCAGCTGCGGATCGATATAATCGCTCCAGTTAAAGATATACAAAACCGGTTGGGCTTTCCCGCATGATGAAAGCGTTAGCATAAGCACAGCTAACAGCATCAGATTGACTATAGTAGATGTTTTCATGGGTATGCACCTCATATTTTTCTCTTTAAATCATACAATGTTATGGCGATTTGCCTGAGCAATCCCCTCTTTCAGACGAACACTTTGTAACAAAATCCATCCCACCACAAAGAACACTATCAGCGAAAGGATGGAATAACGAATATCACCCGTTTTATGTGCTATCCACCCGTATAGTATTGGACCAATTATTGAAGAAAGGCGTCCTGTCAAGGTATAAAAACCGAAGAACTCTGCCTGTCGTGTTTTAGGGGTTAGCAGTGACAGCATGGTACGGCTGTTGGATTGGCTGCTACCTATAGCCAAACCCGCAAGTAATCCAACGAAGTAATACTCTTTAGCACTACCACAAAAGTATGCCCAGACCACCACCGCTATCCAGATGAGCAACGAAATGCTAAGCGACAGCTTAACATTGAACTTATCCGTGAACCAGCCAAAGATGCCGGAGCCAATAATAGAAGTAAACTGCGCCAGGATGAAGTAGATGATCATATCCGTGGTCTTCATACCGAAGCGCTCGATGCCATATATAGATGCGAACACGATAACCGTAGTAATGCCATCGTTATAGATGAAATAGCTGATTATGTAACGTAGCAGCTGTGGTTGTTTGGCAATGTTCTTAACCGAGAAGAATATCCGCTGGTAAGCAACCCTCAAGTAGTTACTCCGCTTGGAAGGACGCTGGAACTCTTTCAGCCAAAGGAATGTAAACAGTGAGAACAGGAAGAAATGCACCGCCACAGCAGGAAACACATAGCGTACATTCTGTTTCACCAGCACCAATGCCACTAACAGCGATATCAAACCACCCACATAACCAAGTGCCCAGCCAAAGCCGGAAACCTTGCCAATATCCTCCTGGCTGCATATCTCCGGCAGGAAAGCATCGTAGAATACATTAGCACTATTAAAGCCGAAATTTGCAATGATAAAGAACAGCATCCCCAGAAACACCTGCCCAGGGTGCACAAAATATAGCAGAGCAGTGAAAATCACCGTTAAATAGCAATTGATAAACAGCAGCTTCTTCTTGGAGCGCGAAAAATCCGCCACTGCTCCTAAGATTGGTGCAGACAGTGCCACCATTGTCATGGAGATACCAATTGCCCTGCCCCACAGCATTTCTCCATAACCGGCGGTTCCACCCACCACGTTATTTATAAAATATACGCTGTAAACCACGGTCACTATTATAGTTGTAAACGCTGAATTGGCAAAGTCGTAGAGCATCCAGCCCAGAATGTTGCGGTTAAGCTTCACTTGCTGCCTCGTTCAGAAATAAGGTTTGATACCCCTGCCAGATGTTGCGAATATCCTCTTTGGGACTGGCTATAAACACCTGATAACGGCTGTCTATGCAATCCCTGATGCTAATGGCATGGTAGGCATCCAGCTCCGCAAAAATGTCGTCAAAGAGTAGAATTGGCTTTATTCCGGTTACGCTTTCTATCAACCGTGCCTGGATCAGCTTAAGGATTATCACTGCAATCCGCCTCTGTCCCTGTGAGGCAAACAGCTTCATAGCTCTGCCCCGGAACTTAAACTCGTAATCATCCAGATGTGCACCTACAAGGCTACGCTGCCACAGCTTTTCCCGAGCATCCAGCTCTTGCAGATGGTGCAGAATATCTTCCACGCTGCTTTCCAGAGCCAGCTTCAGGCTTGGTTGGTAGTTTATATGTATCGCGGCTGCCTGGGGAAAGATATCCGTGAACTGCCCTTCAAAAGCGCTGTTCACCTGATCCAGATATCGATGCCGGTAGCCCCACACTTCTTTCAGCCTTTCGGCAAAGCGGATGTCCCAACTGCGTTTTTCTTCCTTCTGGAAGCTGCGTTTCAGCATGGCATTACGCTGTTCCACAATATGCAGATACTCTCTACGCACGGGTATGTATTGTGGATAAAGCTGAGCAATAGCAAGATCAAAATACTGCCTGCGGGAGCGTGGCGAACCACTTACCAAAAGCAGGTCTTCCGGTGCGCAATAAATCACCTTCACCACATCGAACAAGCGGCTAAGCTGGCGGATAGGCAGTTCATCCAGCTTCAGCAGCTTTTTAGCCGCACCAAAGCTGAGCGCAACCTGTAAGGGATTAGCAGTATCAGACAAAAACTCGCTGCAAACCCTGAAGTAAGCAGAATCGAACTGTAACAAGTCCTCATCGTGATGAAAGCGAATGGATTTACCAATCCCGCAGTAGGCAATAGCCTCCAGCAGGTTAGTTTTACCACAGCCGTTGGGACCTATTATCAGGCTTCCCTTTGGCTCGAAACAGAACTCCCGGCTGCTATAACTGCGAAAGTTTTCCAGTCTGATTCGTGCCAGTTCCAATCTTTAAGACCGGAGGGGCATAAGCAGGAAGGTTATCTCCTGTCCGGGCACCGCTGTTTCGTTATAGATCATCATCGGGTCTTTGGAGCTTCCTAGCTTAATAATCGCCTTTTCGGAATCTATCGCTTCCAAAATGGAGAGCATGAATTTATAGTTGAAGGACACGCCTGTGGAGCTGCCTTCGAAGTTATAGTTTTCCATGTTTTGCTTGGCATCGCCAGTATCACGGTTTGAGGTGTTCACTTCAAACTTCTCGTTATCCAGTTCGAAGCGGATGCGTAGGTTATCATCCGGTGCCACCAGAGCCACGCGGCGGATAGCGGTGCGCAGGGCTTCTTTATCTATCACAAAGCGGTTGGGAAGGTCATTGATAAAGGCTTTCTGATACTCAGGATATTTATGCTCAATCACCTGCGAGAACACAAAGTATTTACCATAAGAGAACATCATCTTGTTACGCTCTATGGATATCTTCAGCTCTTTGAACTCAGGATCGTATATCTTCTGGATGAATTGCAGAGTCTTAACCGGAATCACTTTCTCCACATAGCTTTGGTTGGTATCAGTGAAGATGTTTTCTTCCACACTGTTGGTGTTTTCCTGCTGGCTTAGCAGTGAGGATTCCAGTATCTTTATCTCCGCCACTTTGCGTCCGTCAGTGGCAGCCATAATGTGATTATCCGGGTAAATCTTCCAGCAAACTCCGGTAAGCACCGCGCGGTTCACATCGGAGGATACGGCAAACTGGGTCTTGCTAATCATGCGGTTAAACAACCCGGCATCGATGCTAATAGCGTTTTCCAGCTTCGTTTCCGGAATAACGGGAAAGAGGGTGTGATCGGCTATCAACAGGTTAAAATCCACTTTACCGCATTGAATCATCAGCAGTTCGTCATGACGCCACAGATTAACCATCGCATCCGGCATAAAGTTGATTATCTCGTTAAAGTGCCTTGCCGAAACAGCGATCGTGCCACCTTCCGAAACCGCAGCAGGAAACTCCACCACCACCGTGATCTCCAGATCCGAAGCGGTAATTCTCACCTGGTTGGTTTCTTCCGAGACGTTTATCAGGTAATTGGTTAAAATTGGTGATGTGTTCTTCATCGGCACAATGGCAGCCAAATGCTGAATATGAGCTAATAAGTCTTTCTTTTCAATAGCTAATCTCATGATAACCTCTATCTGTGAATAGTCTTTTTTGCAAGGAAATTTGGCTTTGTTATTTAGTCAACTTC
>CAYSGM010000161.1:0-5248 GCA_964430595.1 uncultured Candidatus Cloacimonas sp. | reverse complement strand
AATGACCCGGAGGTATAATGCTGGATAAGAACAAAGATGCCGCCCTGAAGACGGCTATCTCGCAGTTAGAAAAGAAATACGGAGTGGGAACTCTGATGCGTTTGGGCGACAAGCCCCTGAAAGTGGTGGATGTAATCCCTACAGGTGCCTTTAATCTGGATATCGCGCTTGGTATCGGCGGTATTCCCAAAGGCAGGATCACCGAGGTTTACGGTGCGGAAGCATCGGGCAAAACCACCCTGACCCTGCATATCGCTGCAGAATGCCAGAAGCTGGGCGGAACGGTTGCTTTCGTGGATGCCGAGCATGCGCTGGATACTTCCTACGCCAAGCGTCTGGGCGTGCAGACCGATAACCTGCTGCTGTCCCAACCCGACGGCGGAGAGCAAGCCCTGGAGATCACCGAAACCCTGGTACGCAGTTCCGCAGTTGATCTTATCATCATCGATTCCGTCGCCGCGCTTGTCCCCAAGCAGGAGATCGAAGGCAGCATGGGCGACAGCCACGTAGGCTTGCAAGCCCGCCTGATGAGCCAAGCCCTGCGTAAGCTTACCGCCATTGTTTCCAAAAGCAACACCGCCGTTATCTTCATCAACCAAACCCGTATGAAGATTGGCGGCAGCCCCTATATGAACCCGGAGACCACCACCGGCGGCGTAGCCCTGAAGTTCTATTCCTCCGTACGTCTGGAAGTCCGCTACGGCGGTGCCATCAAGGAAGCCGGTGCCGAAACTCAGGTTATCGGCGCGCGCACCAAGGTGAAGGTAGTGAAGAACAAGTTCGCTCCGCCCTTCAAGACGGTGGAATTCCCCATCATCTTCGGCGAAGGCATCTCGCATCTGGATATCATTCTGGACATGGCGATTCTGCACGAGATAGTAAAGAAAAGCGGTTCCTGGTTCAGCTACAACGAAGCCAAGCTGGGTCAGGGTGCGGACAAGACCAAGATGTACTTAAAGGAAAACCCCGCTCTGCAAGAAGAGATCGAAGCCAAGCTACGCGACAAAATAAGCCCGGAGGAATTCACCAGCGCCCCGGAAGATCATGCTGCTGAAGATCAAGAAGAGATTTGAGCGCGACCGCAGCTCTCAGATACTGATAGACAACGTTTCCTGGGGGGTTCTGAGCGACAGAACCCTCCTTCCCTTGTACCCGGTTCCCTTTGAGGGGGAAATCGCCACAGATGCCTTCAATGAGCTTTGTGGCATAATCGAGAAGCACAGCCGCGAGCAACTGCTGAAATATCTTGCCGAGGGCGAGCACAGCAGCAGCCAGTGCCGGGATTTCCTGAAACGCAAGCATGTGCACCCCAGTTTCATCAAATACATAGATGATGCCCGCTTTGTGCGCATCCTGATAAGTTCGCTGGTAGAGCGCGGGAAAAGCCGTACCTACATTGTCCACAAGCTGCGGGAGCTATCCCTGCCCTCCACGCTGTGGGAGGAGGTGCTTGCCGAGCTGTACAACCCCGCGGACAGCCTGGAAGCCCTTAAAGAGATGGTTATCAAGCTCCGCCTGCAGCACCGCGAGCTTCCCCTTTCCAAGCAGAAAGAGAAGGTATTTACCTCGCTATTCCGCAAGGGCTTCGACATGGATCTAATCCACAGCGCCTGGCAGGCAACCAAGGACTAAGCTCTTTGCACAAGCCAACAAACCGTTTATCTTATATAAAAACTGAGTGTTTATCATTCCTATAGGAGGAAATATGTCCGAAATACTTTACATTAAAGGTCGCGAAATACTGGATTCCCGTGGCAACCCCACCGTGGAAGCCGACGTGCATCTGGATAGCGGCGTTATCGCCAAAGCGGGAGTTCCCAGCGGAGCATCCACCGGCGAGCGCGAAGCCATCGAGCTGCGTGACGGCGACAAGAAGCGTTACGGCGGTAAAGGCGTGCTGAAAGCCGTCTCTCATATCGACAATCAGATTTTTGAAGCGCTGCTTGGTATGGAATCCAACCATCAGGCAAACATCGATAACATCATGATCAAGCTCGATGGCACCCACAACAAAGCCAAGCTTGGCGCAAATGCCATCCTTGCCGTTTCCATGGCGGTTGCCCGCGGTTCCGCAGAAGAGCTTGACCTACCCCTATACCGCTATCTGGGTGGAGTAAACGCCTTCACATTACCCGTGCCGATGAGCAACATCCTGAACGGCGGCGCCCATGCCGATAACAACGTGGACATCCAGGAATTCATGGTTATGCCTTTGGGAGCCAAGACTTTCCGCGAGGCTATCCAAATGAACGCCGAAGTGTTCCACGCGCTGAAAGCTATCCTTAAGAAGCGCGGACTGGCTACTTCCGTAGGCGACGAAGGCGGTTTTGCCCCCAATCTGGAAAGCAACGAAGAAGCCTTCATCGTGATCGTGGAAGCCATCAAAGCTGCTGGCTACAAGCCCGGCAAGGACATCTACATTGCTATCGACTCCGCCGCTTCCAGCTTCTACGCTAAGGGCAAATACGTGTTCGAAGGCAAGAAAGTAACCAGCGACGCCATGATTAAATACTACGAAGCCATGGTAAAGAAATACCCCATCTGCTCCATCGAAGACGGCCTCGCCGAAAACGACTGGGAAGGCTGGGTAAAGCTGAACGCCAAACTCGGCGGCAAGATCCAGATCGTCGGCGACGACCTATTCGTTACCAATCCTGAGATAATTGCCCGCGGCATCAAGGAAAAAGCAGCCAATTCCGTGCTGATAAAGCTGAACCAGATCGGCAGCGTTACCGAAACCATCGAAGCCATCAACACCGCTCACAAAGCAGGCTGGACTGCCGTGGTAAGCCACCGTAGCGGCGAAACCGGCGATACCTTCATCGCCGATCTTGCCGTGGCTATGAACACCGGCCAGATCAAAACCGGCTCAATCTCCCGCAGCGAACGCGTGGATAAATATAACCAACTGCTGCGCATCGAAGAAGAACTGGGCGAAGCTGCCTACTTCCCCGGCAAAGCGGTGATCAAACAGCTTAGCAAATAATACTATCCAGCTATAAAAGCAAAGGTGCGGGGATTAACCTGCACCTTTGTTCATTTGTGGCTTAAAACTTATATCTACTCTATCACTTGCTCCACAGGCAGCAGAAACACCTTAGCCATGCCCTTCTTGAGCAAATCCAATCCGGATTTCTTCAGTTCTTCGAAAGCAAAGCTGATCTCTTCGGCAGTGGCAATGCCCATTATCACGCTGCCATAGCCCTGTTTGATATCCGGGGAGTCCTTAAACGAAACGAACAGCGGGATATCATACAGCATTTTTTGCCCCAGGGTTTCCCCAGTAAGCACGATTGTATCTTCTATGCCGGCTTCGGATAGCGCCAGAATAACGTCGTCCAGATACTTATCACTGTATAAATGAAACACCATATACATCTTAAAACTCCTGCATTAGTCTTTTAACCTCAGTTCCCCGGCTTTCCCCAGTCCGTATTTAACCAATATGGGACCGATGAGCATAATCAGAAACGTGGAGGCGGTCATAACGCTTAAAACTTGCGTTGCACTTGCATTCATGTGCATATCGGTTAATATCTTGGCAGCGCCAAGGCTAAGCCCTATCGCCACCCCTGCCTGAGACAGCAAGGTGTAGCCCAGATACTTTTTTATTGTGCCTTCCGCCCCGGCTACATGCGCGCCCCAATATGAACCGCCGAACTTACCCAACGAGCGGAACACAATGTAAACAGCGATAAGCAAGGCGAAGGAAGCCATTATCTTAAAATCCAGCCTCGAACCCAGCAGCACAAAGAACATCAGATACACGGGAGGAGACCATTGCGTGAGGGAATGGGTAAACTTCTTGGTAACGATGCCGTTCATATTGGTCATCACAATTGCTGCGCTCATGGTGAGCAGAATCGGGGAAATATCGAACACCTGCGCAAGGGAGCACATCACAAACAAACTCCCCAAAGAATAGATCAGGAACAGGGATTGCTCGTGGATATAGCGTCCCAGTCTCGCCAGCAAATACCCGAATGCGGCACCGATCACAACCTCCAGCAGTATATCCCTGAACGCACCCAGAAGGGCAAAAGATACGCTTACATCCTGCGAACCCAGCATTATACCTGCAAGGGGGATTCCAATGGAATATACGATCAGGGCGAAAATATCATCCAAACCCATCACCGCGAACAGCGTGGAAGTCAACGTTCCTTTCGCCTGATATTGACGGATAACGTCTATCGTGCCGGCGGGAGCCGTTGCGCAAGCCAAAGCCCCGTAGATAATCCCCATGGGGATGCTTTTCAGCACCAAAGCCGTGGCAACCGCAGTTACCAAAAAGGCAAGCGAAGCCTCAAATATAACGATGATAATGATCGTCCTGCCCATTTGCCGAAGCTCTTTAAGGCGCAGTTCAGAGCCGATATTAAAGCCGATCAGGGAGAGGGTTATTACATTGATAAAGCTTAGGTCTTCCACCTGATAAGCGCTGATGTAATGCAGGATGGCAGGGCCGAAGAGCGCTCCGGTGATGATGTAGCCGATGATAATGGGGACTTTTAAAAAGTTGGCACCCTTCCCCGTCAACAGGGAAAAAAGCAGGCAAAGCCCCAGAAAGGATAGTATTTGGGTTTGTGGCATTACTTGGTTTCTACCAGAATCCTGTAAAGGTCATCGGAGTTTTCTGCTGCCATAAGCTGGTCGGTAAGGCTGCTGCTCTTCATGCGCAAAACCAATCTGGATAGTAGCTTAATGTACTTCTTGTCCTGTTTCTCATTGGCTACGATCATAAACACCATGTGTACGGGCTTGCCATCGATGGCATCAAACTCCATGCCTTCACGGATGCGGGCAAAAGCAATCACGAAATCATCCACACTGGCAACCCGGGCATGCGGAATGGCGATACCTTCGCCAATACCGGTGCTCATGGTTTTCTCCCGCGCGATTATAGCTTTCTTTACACTGACGGGATCCTTAACCAGAGAATCCTGCCCAATCAATTCTGCCATCTGTTCCAGGAACTTCCATTTATCCATTGGGGGTAAATCCATTACCCGGTTCGGGTTAATATGGTCACATACTTCTAACTTGTCTAACATTTGGTAATCCTAAGTGCTTTATTGCGTTCCATGCTTGATATCTGCTTTAATTTGTCAAGCTTTGATTCTGTATTGTAACCCTTATCAAGAGTAGAGATTCATTGCCGGAGGCTTAATGGATAATGCAGTTTTGATTGGGAGTGTCTATGGCTGAAAAAGGAGGACGGTGTGGTTATTCTTTTTTTTAACACAGA
>CAYSGM010000160.1:0-5358 GCA_964430595.1 uncultured Candidatus Cloacimonas sp. | reverse complement strand
AATGGTCAGAGATTCACACTCGTGATTTCCACAGATGGAATGTTCAACAGTCTTAAGTAGCATCAGACGTCTCGTCTGATCCCGCACATAGGAATATCAGACACGGAATATCAGACGTCCCGTCTGATCCAGCAGACTCACTATCACTGAGATATCAACTTACACTAGCTTGATCATCACGCAACAATCGAGACGTTCATTATACCTTCACGTCCAAACAAAAAAAACCACGGAGAGCATCATACCCTCCGTGGCTATCTTACATAGAGTCTGTTGTTGCGAGTTATTTCATAAGGATCATTTTCTTAGTGCTGGTGTATTTCCCGGAGCCCATTTTAAAGAAGTACACACCGCTACCAACGCCTCTGCCGGAGTTATCCGTTCCGTTCCACTCGATGTTGTGGGTTCCGGCTGGCAGAGTCCCATTTACCAAAGTGCGCACCTTTTGCCCGGTGATATTGAATATCTCAATCTGAACTGGGCTGGATTCTTTCAGGCTAAACTGAATGGTTGTGCTAGGGTTAAAGGGGTTGGGGTAGTTACCCAGCAAAGTAGTATGCAGGGGGTTCACCAAGTCTTCATTTGCCACCGTGCCACCGGAACCACTAAGGGAAACGGTTGCCACAGGGGCATTAGGATCATCGGAACTGATAACTATCTCTCCGGTGTAAAGCTGCATGGCAGCAGGAATGAAGCTCACGTTTACTTCAATGGTTTCACCCGCAGGGATGTAGAAATTCATGTTCAGTATCTGCTCCATAGAGTCCGAATACATAAAGAAAGGCGCAAGACTGGTAACCGTGCCCATCAAGGCTGCGGTGCCTGTATTGGAGATACTTATAGGTAAGCTGAGGGATTCGCCCACTTCTACGTCGTCAAACTCAAGCTCCTGAACAGCTACTGCCATGGCTGGAACGCCAGCTACTTCGTTTGTGGAAGGGAAAACGATGTCATCCACCCAGGCACAATCGCTGCCGACTGAGCCGCCACCGTCCTTAGTGTATTTCCACATGAAGATGTTATTGCCAGCACTAACTGGGAAGCTTACCTGGCTCCAATCTTCAAGATTACCGCTCCACTCGCCCATCAATATTCCATTGATGTGGAAAGAAAGCTTGTCGTAAGTTGCTTCGCTTGATACCTTCTTCCAGAAAGAGATGCTACCGGATTGAAGCACCAGTTTGGATACGCTCATACTGGTGTTTGTGCTATGGGAAATGGTGGCGGATTTGGCAGCCTGAGTAGCATTATAACTGCCGGCTGAAGCTGTCCACGCTCCGCCGCTAAAGCTCCAGGGTTGAGAGTTTAAACCGGATTCGAAGTTCTCTAGATCTATACCCAAAACAAAGTTATAGGCGTTTACACTGAGGTAATCTCCAAAGAAGGTCATCGCGGTAATCTGAACCGGAGTTCCGGCTGGGATTTGCGAACTGAAAGTAACTCTGTAAGCCAGGGATGCAGATTCATTAACCATGAGATTAATCACATTAGGCGAAATCGGCTCAATAAAATGGTTCACACCATTCACCATAAGGGTGGAGCTGATCATTGATGTGTTGCTGTGTCCCGTGTTGGTGATAGGCAAGCTGAAAGTGACGGATTCGCCAGCATCAACTCTGCCGTTACTGTTACCCATGGAATCATCCACACTCAGGCTACCCCAACTGATTTGGGGAGCACTAACCACGAAACTGCGCTCGTACTCAAATGTATTGCCGGCATTATCGGCAAAGGTGAGGGTAAGCATAACTTCATGCTGATCCGGGATGGTGTTGCTGATTTGGATGCCTATGCTGCCGTAAGGGTTAGATATGCCAGTGGCAATATCACCAAGGACAAGCACAGGATTGGGGATGGTTATATAACTATCTGCGCTGCTGAGTGTAACACTAACATTTGTGGCATTTTCACTGCCGATATTTGAAAGCTCTATGCCCATCTGAACCAGTTCCCCGGATTGGGGGATGCCGTCGTTGCTGTCAGTGAAACCAATATCGTCCAGCATAAGGTAAGGTCCGGTGCTTGGGAGCACCTGAACGATTTGGATAAGGGTTTGCTTGTTAAAAGCAAAGACGGTTAGGGTGAGATCCATAGGCTCTGCAGGGGCAGGATTGAGGGAAAGAACCGCATTGCCGGCGGCATCCGCCACGCCGTTGGCATAGATAATGCCTGCGTTGCTAAGAGTGACGCGCGCATTCGGCTCGGTTTGAATGGTGAAACTACTCATTCCCAGCAGCATCACTGGGTTGTAAGTGGCGGTAAGAGCAGTCGGATTCTTGGTGCGAACCATGAGAGATGCGTCTCCGAAGATAGTCCAGTTTTTAAACTCACTGATGCCAGATGCAGCATAAGCCTCGATCATTTTGGAAGAACCGTTGAAGTATAGGCTGCCGATTCTGTGCTTAGCACCAGCGACGAGGAGATCGGTAACTTCATCCTGTCCGCGCATGGGAGGATTCCAGCCCTGATTAACTGTGGAAGCATACATGGCAATAGCTCCGGTCGGTGCTCCGGTGCCGCTGTTGGTGGCTCGTAGCCATGCCTCGGCGAAACAAGTCTGGCTTACAAAATTACCGTTTACACACGCTACCGATACTATGAAGGGAAGCTTGTTTACATTGGTGAGGGCGTTCACATTAGTGTTGCTAAATCCGGATGTTACCCAAGTTAGATCGGAACCATGCCCAACATAATTGATAAATCCACGGCCTGCATTAACGTTAGTAGTTACAGTTGCGGCAGAAGCACCGGGATCATAAACCTGGCTTACGGTGGTATATCCGTAGCTTAACAAATCTGTGCGAATGAGATTCATGTGGGCGACATCGCTTTCACCCATATCTCCCTGACCTCCACCACCTTCGGATGAAGCAAGACCCATAGCATTCTGCAAGTAGTCTGTCCCAATAGGAGTATCACGCTCATATTGAATGCTACGCAGGATCTGGGTCTGCATATCTGCTACAGAAGAGGCGGAGAATCTGCCGATATAAATATCAGGATAGCTGTCATTTCCAGCTACAAGGGAGAAAGAAGGATCGCTGCCACCACCGCCAGAGGTAAGAGTAGGTATCTGGGGGGCATCGCCCATTAGCTGAACAAACATCAGGTCACTGTTAGCATTGTAGTAATTCTGGATATATGTTTTTATGTTGTTGGCGGAAGGACCGGCAACGGTAACATCTACTACCGTTACGTTGAAACCTATTTGGCGTTTCCAATCCACCCAAGGCTGGATGGTGGCATCAAACATACTGTGCTTAATAACCAGAATGCTGCCTTCTTCGCCTAAGCTGGGATATTTGGCTTGCCCGAAGTTAAGGAACATGTTGCGGTATGTTTCCTCGAAGTAAGCGGAATAGGATGCTTTGGGATCAGTGATGGCATTGGTATAATCAGTTCCGTTAGCTTGTAATGATAGGGTAATCTTTGTATAAATCCTCAGTGTTCCAGTGGAAGGATAATACACGAAAGGCTGCATACGCACGGTAATACCGCGGTAATCTCTAAGGATGAATGGCTCGGACAGACTTGCTGTCTGCTGGGGAAAGCTGCCGGTACCGTTGTAGAAATCTGCAAAGGTATAAGGAATATCAGCAGGATTTACATTACGTGTTAAGTTCCCTTTGGAAGGAGCAACCGGCATAGGTATGTCAGTGTATTCACTGTTAAGGATGCTTAATTGCATGGCAGCGGTTCCCGGAATGATTACACTGCGGGAAATGGTAGGTAATTGCGGTAAGCCTGCTTCCAGGGTAAGAGCTTCCTTCTTAAGAGAAATGCTATTCCACTGGCTTCCGTTTATGCTTACCGTTTCGCGTTCGAAGCTACCTAGCGTGAGTTCCAGCTCAAGGTTGTTCGGGCTGCTGTTTGTGAGGCGGAAATCATTCTGATATCCACTCACCGTCACTTGCTCTGCGAAGACCGCGGTAACGGCAATCAGCAGACACATGATTATCATTAAAGGCTTCATGGGTTCCTCCATGTATTAAATACACTCGTTTCTACGTTATTTTAAATATCAAAATCAATCATTGGGTCTTAGTATTGGTTTTGGCGTTCCCACTCAGGAACGCCAAAACCATGGTTATAATTACTTCATTAACATCATTTTCTGAGTAGCGGTATAGTTCGTTGTTTCCATTCTGTATAAGTAGATACCGCTGGCAACACTGTTGCCATTCTCGTCTTTCCCATTCCATACTATGTTATGCGCACCGGAAGCAAGTGTATTGTTAACCAGGCTGCGGATGAGCTGTCCCTTGAGGTTAAACACACTAAGCTTCACTTGTCCTGCTTCTTTAGTAGTGAAACGGATGGTTGTTTCAGGGTTGAAGGGATTTGGGTAGTTCTTTTCCAGGCTAGTAACGAAGGGGATTAGCCCAGCATCATCATTTGGTGAACCGTTTTGAAGGTGCAGGGGTATCAGCACTGTAGGCATATCCGGGTCATTCGTGGTGATTACGATATCATCATTAATGTTTGGCACACTGGCACCACTTGTATAGCTGACGCTAAACACACGGGTGATGCCGGCAGAAATCTGATAGTTGTAATTTGCAGGCAAATCTGTACCGTTAAAGCTTAAGACAAATTCTGAGGGAACGGTAATCACTCCCTGCAAAGTAGCACTGCCCATATTGCGCAAGATAAAATCGGCACTTACGGTGCTATGAGGCTGGACGTTAGGGAAGGTGATCGATTCTGTGGTAGTGTAAACCATCGCTGAAGCGGGAGTTCCTGCACCAGGGAATACGATATCATCTATCCAAGCGCAGTCACTACCATTGGAGTTCGATCCATCCTTAGAATATGTCCATTTGTAGGTATGTGTACCCGCTGTTACTGGATACGCCATTTCTGCCCATTCCAATGCTCCACTCCATGCTGCAACAACAGTACCATCGATGTAGAAGGTTAGATAGTCGTGGTTACCTTCAGAGCTTGTTTTACGCCAGAATTTTATGGTTCCATCGGTGCTAGCGGTTTGAGAAACTTGTAAAACCGTAGAGCCGTAGTGACTAATCTGCCCGGATTTTGCTGCATAAGATCCACTATGAGCAGTTGCCGAACCAAACGCTGCTGTCCATGATGAACTGCTATTGTTTACCCAAGGGTATTCGGTAAAGCTACCTGTTTCAAATCCTTCTCCTATTAGCCCAACAGGGATTACAAGCTGCGAATTATACATTTGGATACCGGAATCGAAGGCAATACCTATGCGTACTATCGTACCTTCGGGGATACCTGCTGCAAGGGTCACATTAAAGTTTAGCGGCAATACATAGTCTAACGGAAGAGACGGGATCATAAAGCTTGTAACGTCAACTACCGCGTTATCGTTACTTGCAAATATCC
>CAYSGM010000159.1:0-5363 GCA_964430595.1 uncultured Candidatus Cloacimonas sp. | reverse complement strand
ACGGGGGGATGTGAGAATACGAGATGATTGTGCTTGACGGGATATGTAGAAACAGAAAATGGAAATCTGAAAGTAAACGAAGGAATTAATTATGGAAACACCCGAAATAAACAGCGAAACCGGAAGCGAAAGCAAAGTAGTTTCTAACTTTATCCGTTTTATTATAGACCGCGATCTGGAAAGCGGCAAGCATACCGGAGTGGTTACCAGATTCCCGCCGGAACCAAATGGCTACCTGCATATTGGGCACGCCAAATCCATCTGCCTGAACTTCGGATTGGCGCGGGATTACAAGGGACGCTGCCATCTGCGCTTTGACGATACCAACCCTGTGAAGGAAGATGTGGAATATGTGGATTCCATCATGGATGATGTGCGCTGGTTGGGCTTTGACTGGAATGAACATCTTTACTATGCTTCTGACTATTTTGAACAACTTTATAGCTTTGCTGAACATCTTATAGAGCATGGTAAAGCCTTTGTGTGCGACCTTAGCTTCGAAGAAATGAGAGCTTACCGCGGAACACTTACCGTTCCGGGAAAGAACAGCCCATACCGGGATAGAAGCGTGGAAGAGAACCTGAAGCTGTTCCGTGCTATGCGCGACGGTGAGTTTCCGGATGGAAGCTGTAGCCTACGTGCTAAGATCGATATGAATTCCCCCAATGTGAACATGCGCGATCCGGTGATTTATAGGATTAAAAAGACACATCACCACCGCACCGGAAGCGATTGGCAGATATACCCGATGTATGATTACACGCACTGTATTTCTGATGCGCTGGAAGGGATAACCCATTCTATCTGCACGCTGGAATTTGAAGACCACCGTCCGCTTTATGATTGGTTTCTGGATCAGTTGCCCGTTCCTTGCCACCCGCAGCAAATTGAGTTCGCCCGCCTGAACCTTACCTACACTGTGATGAGCAAACGTTTGCTTCTGGAGCTTGTTACTACCGGCTTGGTGAGCGGTTGGGACGATCCACGCATGCCTACTATTGCTGGGATGCGCCGTCGTGGCTTTACTGCTGCTGCCATACGCGAATTTGCGGATAGGATTGGAGTGGCTAAAGCCAGTTCCATGGTGGATGATGAACTGCTGATGTTCTGTGTGCGGGAAGACCTGAATAAGATTGCCCTGCGCACTATGGCAGTGCTGAATCCTGTTAAACTTACTATAACCAACTACCCGGAAGATAAAGTGGAAGAGCTGGAAGCGGATAACAATCCTGAAGATGAGAGCGCAGGAAAGCGGATGGTTAAGTTCTCCAAAACCCTCTATATAGAACGTGAAGACTTCAGTGAGAACCCGCCCAAAGGTTGGTTCAGACTTGGCTTGAACAACGAAGTCCGCCTGAAACACGCCTACTACATCAAGTGCCATGAAGCCGTTAAGGACGCCAGCGGAGAGATAGTTGAACTGCTCTGTACCTACGATCCTGCCTCACGCGGGGGTGGAACTGCTGATGGACGCAAGGTAAAAGGAACCCTGCATTGGGTTTCTGCCGAACATGCAGTGCCGGTGGAACTAAGGCTTTATGACAGGCTGTTCACGATTCCCGATATGAGCGCTTTAGAAGAAGGGAAAAGCTATAAAGACTATCTAAACCCGGAGTCCTTAGTGGTAAATAATACCTGCATGGCAGAAGCATCCCTGGCTGAGGTGAAGCCCGGTGAACGCTTTCAGTTCCTGCGTCAGGGCTACTTCTTTGTAGATAAGGACAGTAGCACAGGTAAACCGGTATTCAACCGTATCATATCCCTTAAAGACAGATGGACACCTAAAGCAGTAAAATAGATATATGGAGGAACCCATGACCTACAAAGTAATATTAGTAAAGATCGATCACCGCAGCACAGAGGCAAGCAAGGTGCAGGGAATCCTGACCGAGTTTGGTTGCAACATTAAGGTTCGTTTGGGCTTGCACGAAGTCTCCAAAGAGTTCTGCGCCAATGACGGCTTAGTTGTATTGGAAGTGGAAGGCAAGCAAGAAGAGCTTTCTGCCATGCTTGATGCTTTAAATGCAGTGGATTATGTGCAGGCTCAGCTAATAGAAATGTAACTTATTTCCAGCGATATCTGCCTAATGTACCCCGCAGGGCATAAAAGATGAACTGCGCAGGAAACAGCAGAATCTGAACTGGATATAAAGCACCGAGTTTGGCATGCCCGATGCGCCTTAGGTGGTGATAGCAGAAGAGAAACTCAGCGTATGTTTTCATTACTAAGCTCATCACCAGCAAGTTAGTTGGTTCTTGGCACAACAAGCTCCATAATCCCCAATAGAACAAACAGAAGTATATGAACACCAATGCCGAGATAAGCTGTAGCCACCAGGGATGCAAGAAAAACTTGGAAGCACGGCGGATATTGGTTTGGTGATGCTTTGCTGCATCCACTCCATCTATGGAGCATACTTGCATCCAATAGCTGGAGTTGTATGCAGCTTTGCGGATGTATGGCATCATCTTCATTAGTAGCAGATCATCATCACCAGAGAGCAGGTGACCGATGCCCTCGAACCCTCCCGCTGCTTCAAATACGCTCTTTCGGTAAACCATATTGCATGCGCTGCTGGTAAATGGCACCCGGTAATGCAGTCCCGCGGAAGCAAGAGCATAATACACGCTTCGCTCGAAGTTCTTTAGCCGGAATGAGGTGCCGGTGGGGGTTCTGCGCATCACAGAATAGGCAAGCAGATAGTCCGTATCCTCGGTCATGCTTCTATTAATCTCTTCTAACCAATGGGGAGGGACTATGCAATCGGCATCGGTGAAGGCAAGAACCGGGAAGCATGCTGCGTTTATACCCTGTTGTATGGCTGCTTTTTTGCCGATTAAACCCTCTTGAGACCACGTGTATTCGATCACCTTCAGATCGGGTAGAATAGTCTGATATTGGAGGTAGTCACTACTGCCGTCGGTGGAGTGGTCGTTAACCAGTATAACTTCGTAACAGTCTTTAGGATAACGGATAGCAGCCAGAGAATAAAGTAAATGCGGTAGGTTGCTCAGTTCGTTTTTAGCTGCGATAATAATGGATATTGCTTGGCTGTTTTCCGGCTCCGGCTTGGCTTTGTCAATTTTGCTAATATGGTATGCTCCCCTTTCCAGCCAAGCTAGGAAAGCTATGTAGAAAAGAGTGTAAACCGCAAAAAGATACGGCATCTATCCCTGGGTTAGAATAGAATCGGTAACCTCGATGAACTTAGCCAATTCCGGGCTTTCTGCCTTCACATCGTCTAGAGTACGCCGTTGTATGAACACCTGTTTTGGGCTTTCCTTCTCTATCAGGCAGAACTCCAGCACCACACTCTGGGTAAAGAGCTCACCCAGTATAGCTTGCAGTAGTTCCATATTATTCTTCATGGAAGTAAGATTTGGCTGGGTATCCACTGTAATCTTCAAAGTCCTGCCCACAGCCTCTTTGTTCAAGACCTTTTCCAGCACCACAGCTGCCATTTTACTGCCCTTCCGAACTCTGGCTACAATGCGTTGCCAGGATTTCTCCAGATTATCAGGGTTAAAATCCAGCTTGCTGAACTCGGGCTCTTCAATATGCTCAGGCTCAGTATGGTGAGGCAACGGAGCAGCTTGCCTGGGAGGTAAAGCATTATTGCTTGGGACATTCACGGCAGCAGGTTGTTTTGATAGTGACTGCCCCCCGGAAAGCTTACCAATCAGAGCAGCAACATCCTCCATCTCATCCATTTTGCACAGCTTTATCATAAGTGCTTCCAGGATAAGATAGGGGTTCGAGCTACTCTTTAGATCTGCCTTGCAGGCAATGAGATAGCTCATCATATACAGCAGCTTGTTTTGTGGGAACAGCGCACCAAGTTCGTCAAATAAGGGTAGCTCTTCGGGATTCAAGTCTCGCACTTCAATCCCAAGCTTCCGCAAGATAAGCACTCTGATAAACTCCTGCATATTTGCGATGAACTCCTGTAGATCAGTCCCTTGCTCAAATACGCTGTGCAGCTCTCTAATCAGCTCCCGGGCATCTTTGGCATCGATATGCAGCATAAACTGATGGTAAAGCTGATTGGGTATAAAGCCGAATATCTGCCGGACTTTCTCAATGCTAATATTGTCCATGCAATAGGAAATCGCCTGATCCATCAAGGACAGCGCATCACGCATCCCGCCATCCGCCTTACGGGCGATCAGATATAGGGATTCCGTATCTATCTTTATCCCTTCGGTAACGCTTAAGTCCTTCAACCTTTGCACAATAGCCTCGATGGGTATGCGCTTGAAATCATAGCGTTGGCAGCGGGAGATGATTGTAGGCAGCACCTTTTGCGGTTCTGTGGTGGCAAAGATGAAGATAACGTTATCCGGAGGTTCTTCCAGCGTTTTCAGAAGTGCGTTGAAGGCACTTTTGGACAGCATGTGCACTTCATCGATGATATATATCTTGAACTTGGATGCGCTGGGAGCATAAAGCAATTCCAACTGAAGCTCCCGGATATTATCCACACCGGTATTCGAGGCAGCATCTATCTCTATTACATCAGTGGAGGTTCCAGCTGTTATCTCTATGCAATTAGAGCATTTATTGCATGGATCGGTGGTAGGTCCGTGCTCGCAGTTCAGGCTTTTCGCCATAATGCGTGCCAAGGAAGTCTTCCCCACTCCCCGTGGTCCGGTAAATAAATAGGCATGAGCAATGCGGGCAGATGCAATCGCACTTCGCAGAATCTCTGTTACATGATCTTGGGCATACACTTCTTTAAAGTTCTGCGGTCGGTATTTTCTGGCTAAAACGATATAACTCATCTATCCTCCCGAGGCATCATTTTTCTTGTCTCTTTCTTACGCAAGCATTTTCTGCTGGACAGAATCTCCACCTTTCTAAAAGCTTGGTTATCAGAAATATTAATCTCTTCCCGGAACATGGAGGTAAAGATGAAACTGGAAGGAAAGGTAGTTATTGCTCAAGGCGGTGGACCCACTGCCGTTATTAATCAATCCCTGGTGGGAGCAGCTCTGGAAGCACGCAAATTCACGCAGGTAACCCGAGTTTATGGTGCTTTATACGGGGTTCAAGGTATCGTGAACGAGGATTTTGTGGATTTAACTCAGGAAACCACCCACAATCTGGAACAGGTGGCGGATACGCCTTCATCGGCACTGCTCTCCACCCGCGACAAGCCCGATGAGAAGTATTGCAAAGAGATTTTCAAAGTCTTGAAAGCACATGATGCCCGATATTTCTTTTACATTGGTGGGAATGATTCCGCTGATACCGTCCGTATCGTGAATGAGCAAGCCAATCTTGCAGATTACGAGTTTCGTGCTATCCACATCCCCAAAACCATAGATAACGATCTTGTGCTTAGTGATCACACCCCGGGCTT
>CAYSGM010000158.1:241-5383 GCA_964430595.1 uncultured Candidatus Cloacimonas sp. | reverse complement strand
AACAACCAGAGAAACAATGAGTTGGAATTTACACCAACATTTGGGACTCAACATGCATTGGGTACGGTATTCAAAAACTCAAAGGTTCATCTACTGCTGTTCCTCACTATCTAAGATACCCTTGTTTGTGCCAAGTACAACTTTTATCATAAGCAGCCTGGTTACTATCTAAAGCAATCATTGTATCATCCTTTGTTCCTCTTTAAGAGTTTACCGTAGAGGATTATGCAGTATAAATGCCAGATAGCAAACATCGTATTAACTACATATAAGACGCTTTGTTTCCTGGTAATCCTAGTAATATTGCCCGTCCATATTCTGAAAGTCACAGGTTAGCAGTTCTCGGAGAATACTTCAGAAAGCGATTTAAATTGACATATTTCTGGTTAGTTGAATTTATTAACATGCGTGCGAAACGGTTTTGTATGAATTGAAGAATTAGGCATAGAAATAATGAACTCCGAGGATACTATGATTAGCAAAGGAAAAAAGTACGAAGTACTGTCGTTAATTAGGCTGGAAGATGAACCTAGTGTGGATGAATTGCTGAATTCTATTTCAGCAAGCAAGGTCTATCAAAAAAACCGCAAGTATCTACCAGAAGATGCCTTGATTACATATCTTTATGTTAAGAATAACATGAAGTTTGGAAGTGATAGTCATTTGAAAGGAGCGTTTTTTGTTCAAGAAGTAGACATCGATATGTTTATGCGCGACCTAATTATGAGGTACGAAATCGACATATATTCTTTGCGGACATTTATCGATAGCTTTCATACCAACCTTGTAGCCATCGAGAGTACAATAACATTTAGTAAGGAACAACAGACGATCTTGTTGAATATGTTTCTGTATGTCGTAGAAAACTATTGGGAGAGCAGAATATTTGGGGGATATGAGAAAACAATTGATGTTGCAAAACTGTTAACAACTTTCATTAATCTAAAACCCAGTAGGGAAATCACTGCCACCATGAAAAAAACCATAGATGCTGCAATAAAAGACAACAAGGGTAGGTATTTGTCTGGAAATAGATCCCAAAGCAAAGGAGAGTTAATAGCAAATAAGGCAGAAGATATTACCTTAACAATTGATTATTCATTCGGCAGGAACAAGCACAAGGCAACGTATAAACTCGCTTCTGCTGGCAAATCCATTCGTCTCTCTAACTTATTCAAACAAAATGAGCTTGACTTTCTCATGAATCATGTTGTTAATCCACTCACCCTTAACTGTAACAAAGAGATAAAACCGGGCAGTATCGCGACCATCGAGGAGACAGTGGTGAAGTTATGGGGAAAAGAACGCCCATACCATATTGACCACATCAACAACGCAATACGAAAGTATATATCCTCTCCAAGAAAAATTAAGTGCTTCAGCCACAGGGGTCGCTCAATAGAGGTTAAAATTTGTATATGCCTAGAGCAAATTTCAGTGGAAGATCAATTTGGAAAGCGCAAAATGTAGAGATAAATGAACTGCTAAATATCAATGTTCAAACTATAAACACGTCTATCAGGAAGTATTAGCTCCATGTCATGATTGTAGGCGATAAACAATCTTCCTGCTAAAAACCTACCAGTTAGGTTTCCCACTATCCCCTCTAGAACCAAAGATTACTCAATAATGCAAAAACACACACACCCGTATCTTGTTGTAATTATATGCAACTACCCATTACAAACGTAAATAGGCTAAAAATAAACAACTGAAAAACCTCCCTAATAGGTGCGGTTCTATTAGAAGCACGATAGAAGGCTTCCAAGGGAGACACAATGGTTATAGACGACCAAAACAAAGTCAGCATGAAGAAATCATTCCTGACGACTGAAGAGGCGGCAGCCTATCTAGGTATTGCCATGCCGACACTCTACTCCTACACGAGTAGAAGGTTTATCCCCCATTACAAGACCAGGCGTAAGATCTACTTCAAGATTGAAGACTTAGAGAGCTACGTTCTGAACAGCGCGAACCGCGTCCAATCTAATGAAGAGATCGAACAGGAGGCGATACGGTATGAAGCACTACACCGAAAGTAAACGCTTCGGCCTCCAAGAAGCCGTAGTTCCAATCAAGAATAACCGACTAGTAGCTATTAAGCGCATGCAAGTATCAGATGGGTATCATTTGTTTGGCATGGACACCACTTTAGACGGAAGAACTTATGCTTAGAAATGGGAAAAAGCGTAGTAGAAGGAAGCACAGGGCATCGTTAGTAATTTCTAAGCGGATATACAGTTTCGCGGAGGTTAGCAAAACTCTCGGAGTTCACGTCAGGACGGTGCAGACTTGGCACAAAAAAGGTCTAAAGATCGAAGATAGTTGCCGACCTTTCCTTGTTAAGGGTGCAGACTTAAAAAAGTACCTGCAAATGCAGAATTCAAAGCTCGAGTACCATCTGCGTAATGGGGAGATATACTGCCTGAAATGCCGGACGGGCAGAAAACCACTCCCGAACAGCATATCCATGGAATGCACTGAGCGTAAGATCGGTAAGAGTGGAACTCAAGTATTGATTCATGGGAAATGCGAGATATGTGGGACGGCTATGACCAGATTCTCCACCTCTCTTGCAGAAACAGCTAAGGCCGATACAGAAGAAGGGGGAAGGTATGAATGGTAAATGCAATCCTATATCTAAACGCTTACTTACGATTGTGAAGCCGAACATAAGGAGAGTAAGTGAACAAGAATAACAAAAAGAAACGCAGCGACAAAAGCAATGGCCGCATAGAACACGAATACATCGAATACCTTCGTAAGGCAAAAAGACGTTCTGAAGGTACTATTCGTAAAGTTGAAGATGCCCTGGTACACTGGAAGAAAATTACCAAAGATCGTGATTATAAGAAGCCCATACATTCCAAGGTGATTATGGAGTTTACCGATAAGTTGCGCAAGGATAGTGGACTGTCTCATAGCTCTATCAAAGACGTTATAATTCAAGTGCGGCAGTTCTTTTTCTGGTTGAGCGATCAAACTGGTTTCAAAAAGTGCGTTAACAAATCGTACCTTGAATACTTCAGCCTCGTCCCTGAAGAGAAAAACAGCCACCTGTACCGTAATCACAGGGAATATCCTACCCTTGAGCAAGTAAAAACGCTGATTGAGTCAATATACGTCGAAACGTTTATGGACATGCGAGATCAGGCTATGATAGCCTTTATGTACTTGACGGGAGTGAGAGTAACTGCATTGTCAACGTTGAGAATTGGAAGCTATAATGCTGATACCAAGAGAGTTGATCAAAATCCGGCAAGAGGGATAAAAACTAAGTACTCCAAGCGTATTGAAGGTCGGCTGTTCGATATTGATACCGCATTAACGAAGATCGTTAAAGACTGGCATCAACTCCTTATTGATAGCGGGTATAGTCTTACAGATCCGCTCTTCCCTGCTGCTGAGTCAAACAAAGATGGGCTTGCCTATACCAAATCTCAGGATCTATCGCACCGGCCGATAACCTCGTCACGAATACGGGTTGTGCTTAAGGAGCGCTGTATAGAGGCTGGATTACCTGCATTCAATCCTCACTCTCTGCGCCATGGGCTAACAGCGTTAGCTTGGACGGGAGTAAGGGATGGGATGGATATTAAGGCATTAAGCCAAATTCTAGGCCACGAGACTATCATGCTGGTCTTGACCACTTATGGGAATTTACCTCCCCAAACCTTAGACCAGTGCATAAAGAACATAGAAAACAATATAAGGAAGGAACAAACATGAACTACAAATTAATCAAAGAAAATCCCATCGAGTTGTTACGTCTCAAACACGGAATGAGCCAGGAAGAGTTCGCTGCCGATCTTGGTTACCCGAATGTCAGCCAGTATGCCTACAACAAGAAGGAGTTCACCCCCGACATACTGGATCGCGTAGTAGATAAGTATGACATTGACCTTAAACATGATGTTATAAGCTACCTAAAGTACTCGCTTAAGCACGGAGGAAGTATGGGGTGTAAGATATCCCCCCGACGCGAGAATGGTAGCACTAAAGCTCCACAACCATCATTATTCGATGTGATTAACTAAGGAAGAGCGATGGATAACATAAGCAGAGTTCGCCTTCAAGGTTACCCTTTGAATGTAACAGAGCTAAATAGCTTTTACAGGCGGTATCTTGAAGTGTTCTATAACTGTTCAGATGCACCACTGGAGTTCATTTACACATCGCTGCTCCCTTCTGTGGGGGCAGCGATATCTACTATGCGGTGGGTTACATGGGGTACGAAGAATATTTATCCTAACATTTGGACAATGTTAGTGGCCCCAAGCACATTTGTGCGCAAGACAACTTCACTTAACACGGGTTTATATTTCAATATTAAATTTGATAAGGAGTATTCTCACAAAAACTATATGCTCCCCAAAGATGTTTCAATTGCTGCTTTCCTGAAAGTCTTAGAGGGAGAAAAGCAGGGCGTGTTAAGGCACTCTGAGTTTGCATCGCTTTTGGAGATAATGAGTAAGGGCTACAACAATAACATGAAATCATTCTTTACAGATTTCTTCGATGTCCCGGATGTACATAAAGTCAGGTTGAAAAGTGAAGATGATATCAATATAGAGAAGCCAATCTTCAGCATAGCCACCGGTACAACACTGATCTGGTTGAAGGATAACATCACAAAAAACGACAGAGAATCAGGCTTTCTGGCACGATTTCTGTATTGTCACAAAAACAAGAAAGATAGATCTACAGCTATACCGACCTCTCCAGACCCTGAAGCCCTTGCTGAAATACACTCAGCTTACAACAAGCTATTTAATCTACCCCCTTTGGAGATATTGCTGGATGCCTCATACAAAAAGGTCTATAAGCAGTATTATGAAGATATAGACTCATTATGCAATGACCCCCTGCTGGATGAGGGAACCAAGTCTCTTATCGGAAGATTGCAGACAGATTACTTCATTAAGCTTACCATATTAGAATGTGTTCTCACGGGCAAGAACACTGCTACAGAAGAAGAAGCGTATAGAGTCTTGGATCAGATCAAGTTCTTTATCGGTCAAGCCTTTACTATAATGGACCAGATACTGAAAACAGACCGAAACAAACAGGAAGAAAAAGTGCTAGAGTATCTAAAAGTTAAAGAAGCAGGCGAGTCAAACTGATTTGTACGACCTCTTCAGC
>CAYSGM010000158.1:0-231 GCA_964430595.1 uncultured Candidatus Cloacimonas sp. | reverse complement strand
GCAGAAACACCCACGCCTCTAATCTGAACACCATCATGAAGACCTTAATGGATGCATTTTTGGTGAGGAAATGTGGCTCTGGGAAGAATGTATACTATGAGTTATTCGACTCCAATTCGTAATGCTGACGAATAATTAAGTAGTTACATAGCAATCTATTACAGTCAGAATTCGTAATTCGTAATCCCCCACACCTTTTCTTGGAGTGGGGGATTGTTGTATATGTATACG
>CAYSGM010000157.1:0-5398 GCA_964430595.1 uncultured Candidatus Cloacimonas sp. | reverse complement strand
CCAAAACAAGTCATAAATCGCTTCTGGCAAACAAATCAATCCAGTACACTATGGAATGATTTATCGACAATTGCCCGATATTGGTTTTTCGTTAGCAGTAAGCTTGAAAAGACGCTGTAGAATCCGCCGCGCAACACCAGACCTTACGAGATCGAAAACATATTTATAAAAATATCATGGACGCTGATTCCGGCCAGGATGGTTGTACAAAATTAGTGCGTATAACTTTCACCCGCACGTTTTGCACCCGGAAATTTGACCTGAACCACACTATGGGCGTGCATCTATAACGATTGTGATAACCGCAAACTTTTTCATTAGTTCTTACAATGGGCAAATATGGAGGGATATCCGTTAAAAATGAATTTGTAATCGTTCTGATATCATTTGCCCTCATCCAAGGTGCCGATGGTATCCAGGTCACAGCCTCGGGCGGCGGTAATGGCGAGAGCGATTCGGTTTCGATGAATTTTGATACATTGAAAGACTCTGCCGTGAGCAGCCAAATCGCAATCAAAGGCGCAGATCTGACACCATTAACCACGTTAAGCGGCTCAGTCGCGAAATTTGAACAGACCCACTCGGTCAAGGACGCTTCGGGAAAAAGCGCCAGCGTGTACGTCAAGGTTCTCAATGCGCCCAGTGGCCTAACATACACTTCCAAAGTCCTGCCAAAAGAAGGAAGCGTAACCACTCAAACCCAGGTCTCGGCTGAGCAGTGGCTCACGGTTCCCAAGGCAGATTCCATCAAGTGTACAGCGACTTCATCTTATGGCACCATTCGATCGGCAAGCGTGGGTTTGGAAGAAGCTAGGAGCACAGCAGCAGGAGACTATGTCACGCTCACAGGATATTGCGGCAAAGCAGTAACCACGGGTACTTCGGTTCTTGCGAGCCAGACTGCAACCAGTGGAGCGGCTAATTCCATCAAGATATACGGCAGTGCCAAGGATAGCAGTGGAACCTATAGCATAAGCACCCCGCTCAAGGGCATATCAGGTGGAAAAGCCACATTCTCGGGATTGAGCGAGACTGCATCGGCAGGAACTACCACTCAGGTAATCCAAAAAGAGCATTTAAAGGGAACATTCACCAGCAAAGCTACGGCAGTGACAAAAACCATAACCAGATCCTCGAACTATGGCACTGAGTACGACCTTAATTTGGCAGCCAAGAAAAGTGCATCAGGACCGACTGTATCTGGAATCGTGGGTTATTATGTCAACCCAACTCTGAAAATCCAGGGTGCTGTGAACGCTGCGCTATCTGGTGACGCCATAAATGTAGCTACAGGCACTTACAGGGAGAACGTGAAGGTCGATAAGTCGTTGACCGTGAAGGGTGCTGGATCGGCCAGAACCATTGTTGATGGTAACAAAGCAGGGTCGGTTTTCATGGTAGGAAAGGGTAACGCAAATGCTGTCGTGCGGTTGTCTGGTATGACCATAAAGAATGGTAAAGCGGATTATGGAGCGGGAATTTATAACAATGGCAAGCTAACGGTTGCTAGTTGCGCTATATCAGAAAACAAGGCATGGTATGGAGGCGGCATAAGAAATTATGGCACTCTGACAGTGACTGGTAGTACCATATCCGCAAACAGTTGTTTGAAGACTAAAATCATATATGGTTCCGGAGGGGCCAGTTGGGAGTATCCTGGCAGTGGTGGCGGTATCTATAACTCCGGCATAGCAACCATAACAGGCAGTACCATATCAAAGAACAGCGCTCTTGAAGATGGTGGCGGCATTTATAACTCAGGAAAAGTAACAATAACCGGTAGCACGCTATCTGGAAACAGTCTCATTGGCTCTATCCGCTACAATTCTTACGGTGGCGGAATTTACAACAAAGGCACAATGACCGTTACAAGTAGCACGATATCAGGGAACTATGCAACTCATGGAGGAGGCATTGCAAATTCCGGAACTGCGACGGTAAAAAGCAGCAAGATATCCGGTAATACGGTGAAATACAAAGGAGGAGGAATTGCAAACTCCGGTATTTATAAAAGCGGAACTTTCACTCCTGCCAATCTAAAACTAATAGATACAACAATATCATCGAACAAAGCAAATTGGAAAGGAGGGGGAATCGACAACACTGGCATTCTATATGTCAGTGGGTCGAGTCTGATATTCAGCAATCAGGCTACTATTGGCAATGGTGGTGGAATTAATTCCGAGCCATACTCATCTACGTGCACTGTGACACTTGACGGTTCTAAGGTCAAAATCTATTCGAATAAGGCACATCTACCTAGTTCGATTACATCAGCAAATTGGTATCAACAATACGGCGTGTATGTAAATTCGGGTTCACCGATCAAGAAGAACGGATTCAACCCCTCAACGCAGGTCACCGGCAACACCAAGATCTAAAGGGCTATCGATGGAGGACGATCTGCCCTTCATCCCCTTTTTTAGAATATCAGAAACGCCAAGGAGCTACAGGACGAGGCTCATACGTGGCAGATGAAAATCGAAATGCTTTGACATCATGAATTCGATTTACATGGGAAAGTACATACAACCAGCTAGCAACTATGACGATCATAATATACGCAAACTTTTTCTTTAGTCCTTCTAATGGGCAAGTATTGAGGGATATCCATCAAAAATGAATCTGCAATCTTTCTGATAGCTTTGACCTTCATCCAGGGTGCCTGTAGCATCCAGATGGGAGTGAACCCCTCCGAGTGGACAATGAGTTAAGCAACATCAACTCATAGAGGGGAGTGCATGCAAAATGGCGAGGAGCCATAAATTATTTGGCTTCAAGCCCTATGTCTTCGGAGTTCCTTTGTAGCAGGTGCAATCGAAGACCCCTTTGGCACCGGTTCCAAAGCCCTTTTTATCATCGAAGTACATTAGGTCGTTCCAGCCGCCATTGCAGCATGGTAGCCAACTATCAACCTCATCATCGGTATCATCGGACTTTTTGAATACAGATCTCATCTCTATTTTTCTTGAGATGTCATAATTACCATAATATCGCTCTTCTCCTTCACTAAGAGCTGGATAGTTTTGATGCTTAATATCGTACTGAGAATCTCTGAGCCTATAGCTTAAATCGGCTATTCCAGTAGTTTTAGCATTGATTATATAGCCCAAATATTTGGTTGGCTTGAACTCTGCCAGTAGAATTGAATCATTAGTAGCCAGCACTGTGGCATTTAGCCTCTGCAGCCAAATAACAGTCCACTGCTCCTTAGATAGCTCGTGGTTGTATAGCAAGTTCGCACCCACAAAGTCTCCGTTATTTTCCTCATAATCTCGATTGTTTATTTGCTGACCGGAATAAGCTAGGGATCTACTGGCTTTTATGAAGATCGGCCATTTTTCATTTTTGTACTCGATTGTGTATAGATCAGTTCCCTCTGGCTTCTCAACTATAATCTCGATTTCGTCAGGGTAAACAACTGACTGCATCATTATTTCATCTGAGGTTTTATAGCTCCCTGCCAGAGAGCTTGTCCTCTGCCTGAGCCGTACGTCATTAGTTCCAACTTCTTCATAGTAGGATTGGTATGGGCTTAGAATTCTGCCACGGGATTCTACAGGTGATATTTTGCCTTCCACTGAGCTTGAGAGGTTAAAGCTAATATTGCTGCTCTGGCGATGGATGGACCAATGAGAGGAATTGGTGTCAACGCTACTCGACCAGTAGACTCCGTAGACGTTTGAACTAAGTGCCAATACTACAATAATGAGGTGAATTGCCCGAAACCTGCGCATCATATAGAACCTACAACTAGGACTCTAATAAAGCTTATCATCTATTAATTGTAATTACATCCAAGGAAAAAAGTAGGAGGTAATAATTGAATGAATATAATTAAAGGATCTCTAGCATTAGCATTGATCTTTTTGATTAATGTTTTGCTGACTTCCGGTTTGGAACTCACAGCTTCGACCGGAGGCAATGGAGGTAGCTCTTCAACAAATGTCGTTTATGGAGCTACTGTCGACGACTATGCAAACGAACATATAGCACTAAATCCAACTGATGCAGATCTCTCTAATACATTTTATGGATCTGGTTCTTTGCCGTACGGTAGCATATCGAAGACTGCCCAATCTAGGGGGGCCAAGGTTACCGAATACAGGCGCGTTACTGGCATTCCCGGAGTTACCACTTGGAATTATGATTGGAGCACCTGGTCACCATCATCAACCTCAGCTGGTACATGGCTAAAATTTAATGTCGCCAATGCCCAATATTTCACAGGCGGTAGCTATGGTTCAAATCTTGAAGGTGATTATGCATCAACTATGGCATCAGGCAGTTCGCCGACCGGGGTTGGAAAATCATCTGTAAGCAATTTATATACAGAAACAATTGCCTATACCGATCACGTCTTCTCAAAGTTATCTGCGGACTATGGTAAAGGAGCAGACTATATCTGGTTCGATGCGTCTTCAAGCAATAAAGAAGGCGAGAAAACATATCATTGGACTGATGCATATGGCACTACTAGCAGGCCTGCTGTAATATACAAACCATATGTTGATTCTTACGGCTCAAAAACTTACGCCGGTGTTTATGGAAGGACGACTGGAGCGTACGGTACAAGTGCCTTATTCCGCACCCACGTAGAAAACAAGGCCAAGATGTATGGACATGAAGGCACATATTATTCTGGTGGGGGCGATTTCGGATTCAAGACAACTAATTATGCCCAATTAAAAGGATCTGTATTGGGTAAAGCCTATTCATCTAGTTTATCTTTGACTCCAAGCACAAACGTGGCATCTTATCGCACCGCATTATTGCTCGATCCTTTCCGTGCAGAATATGTCATCAAAAATGGCTATAAAGATTGGGGAAATGACGCATTCAATGCATTGATGAACAAGGGGCAGGCAGTTACATACTATAGAGATTCGGCTGTAACGCATTCTCGCGTAGGTACAATGGACGACTATTACATTTCTGCAATCAAAGGACATATGGGACCTAATGCAATAGAAATTACAGACGCCGCGAAATCTGATAGAGTGGTAAATGGACGCGAGCTAGCATCGATGTTCACAAAAAATCCTCAAGGATTGGCAATTTTTGCTGGATGCAATTCATTTAACCCAAAGGCTACCAGCCCCATAGCTAATGCAGTCAAGAATAAAGAATGGATAAGTGGTGGTTATACCTACAGTGTCAATTCCGCAGGAAATAGCCTTTATATGTCGAAATTCTTTAATTACCTTGCAAATGGCAATACGGCAATGATGGCATCGCAACGGGCAACACAAGATGTAATGTATACATACAACAATGTTCTAGCAGTTCCAATATGGACACCTTCAAACCATGATTTCAAACTGCGTTAATACACAGGGAGCGCGGAGGGTCACGAATTCCCCATCCTTTAGGGTGGGGTGGCCGCGCGCAGTTTGAT
>CAYSGM010000156.1:0-5427 GCA_964430595.1 uncultured Candidatus Cloacimonas sp. | reverse complement strand
GGATTTTTATATCCGTAACTTCGATAACAACGTCATTAGCGAATCGGTGTTAAACTCGCAGGGAACAACTTATCTTTCTGGCATTGTCAACAATCAGAAGAATCGTAGCCATTATAGGTCTCCCATAGGTACTGTAAGTATCGAAGATGATAGAGAGACTTCCGAATCATCATTAAGCTTAAGCCTTAATAAGCTTTACAGGGGACAGCAGTGTTTGCTGCGTCAGCGCATGTATGATCCTTACAACTTGCTTTCCTACAATAGCCTTCGCTTTTGGGTATATCCTGAAGGTGATAGTAATCCTGCCAATACTAATCCAGATTCTTTGGATGTTATCTTTAGAATAGGAGCAGACTCACTGAATTACTACCAGGTACGCCACCGGTTACCCGTGCATCCGTATGGGAGCACTATGAGTGTTAATAATTGGATAGAGATAGATTATCTGCTACAGGACATGATCGCATTAAAGTTACAAAACCCTGATGCGCTTGCTGATTCACTTGTAGCAGGTAATAAGGTTTATTACTATAAGGGTCGTCCTACATTAACGAACATCAGGGATATCTACCTTGGTGTTTACAACCCTCATGATCACAATTATGTGCCATATACAGGGACAGTTTATTTTAATGATATGAGGGTTGTAGATCCATATCAAGACTTAGGAGTTGCAAGCAGAATAAGCTTAAGCACGTCTCTAGCAGATCTGGCTACTTTGAATGTGGATTACGAAGATAAAAGCGAGAATTTTAACCCCGTAATCCAGCGGGGAAGACAGAACACCTACACCCGTACCCAATCTCTCAATATAAACAATAAGGTCTTCCTGAATAAGTTCCTACCAACTTCATGGAGCTTAGACATGCCTCTCTCTCTATCCAGAAACTATACTCTTGGTATCCCCCGTTACCGGGCGAATTCTGATCTGCTTAGAAAGAATATTATTGACGATCAGGAAAGGGAACGGGAGAAGAATGAGAGTTTGATGTACAGTGCTGATTTTGGGTTAAGCCAAAGAACCGCTCCAAAGAACAAGATCCTCCTCTACACTCTTTACCGCACTTCTATTAGCGCAAGATACGAGCACTCCCTCCGCTATGCACCCACAACTGTAGATACCACACTAAGCTATCGTGGGACACTTAACTATAACCTTAGCTTACCCTCCGATGCTACTAGTTTCGCTGTTTATAGGAATTATCGGCTTGGCTACTTGCCCAATACTTGGAACAACAGCTTTACCTATAATAACACTGAACCAAAAGGGTGGAACTGGGAAAAGAGAGAGAATGTGTCCAATTGGTATCCCAGAGCACAGACACTTGCATCAAGGCTGTTGACAACTGATAACAATTTAAGCTGGGCTTTGCTAAGTGATTTAACTGCAACCGCCCGCTTTAACACCAAACGAGATTTGCTACAGAAGAAATATGTGAAGAGTTTAAACATTGGAAAGATGAACGAGTTCGTTCAAGATTTGGGATTAAACTTCACCCCTAATTACTTGCCTCAAGTATTCACTGTAAACGCCTCGGTTACTGCCAGATTCTCTGATGCGCAGCGTAAATACTATGAGAACGGACCAAATGGACAGGTAGAGGTGTTCCAAAGCGATGGTAACACAAACCGTGGTATAAGACTAAGCGCATCTATTCAGAACGCATCGATTCTCAGTGCATGGGCACAAAAGTTAAAAAGCCGAAGACCAAGTTCACCTGATGAAAACATCAGGAAGCCGGAAGATAACACTTCAACTGACCCTGTTCAACCAGATAATCTTGAAGAACTTAAAAAGCTTGAGGAACAGCGTAGAATTGACGAGGAAAAGAAGAACAGCGGTTATACATTTTCCGAAGAGGAATTGAAAGCTCAGGATAAGCTGTTAGCGGAGCAAGAACGGATCAAAAGGGAAAACAATATCTCGGATGAAGAGCTGAGAATATTAACAGAAAAACAAAGGTACCTGGATGAGGAAAAGAGAAAAGCAGCTTCTAATACTGAAGATACACCATCGATTGCTGAGGATGAAAGCGAAGAAAAGAAGGTGTTTGAAGAACCCGGTACTGTAGAGGATCCTAAGGTTACAACCACTCAATCTGACTCCACTAGAACAACATCAAAACCAAAGTCTCCAAGTTACGGTCTCACTTATGGAGTTGTAAACACTCATGCTCGCTTAAAAAACATTACAGCATCCTTCCAGAATGGTTATGTTATGAATTATGCACGTAAGACCGAATCCCTCCCCTTTGCCTTCCAGATTGGTTTGCCTCACAGTGTTCCACCTGACTTTCTAGATGCGACTACTGATGACAATACCATAACCTTCGGCTCAGGATTAACCCTATCCCGCAATATTGATAGCGTGATAAACTACTCATACACCACAAATAAGCGTTATGCGAGTGCCAGCAATCAGTCAATCGGTTACACCTTCCCGGATGTTACCGTAACTTTGATGAATTTCGAATCCTGGGTTGGTCTCGATAAGTATGTTTCCGGTACAAGAATCAACACCGGATACCAAAATACAGTAAGACAAAATGGTGATATAAACTGGATTAAGCCAAAACAGGAAACAAACACAGTTGCCTTCAACCCCTTGATTGGCTTTAGCGGTAGTATCATCAAAGTTATCAACACCAATCTCAGCTTCTCAATGACTCGTACCGAGAACATCACCGACATGGATAGCTATCAGATCCTAAAAACAAGCAATAGCAAAACTATGAATGGCAACATATCCTACAGTTTCAGATCAGGAAGAGGGTTTACCATCCCATTCACAAAACGTAAAATCCACATTAATAACGAACTGAGTTCAAGCCTTGCTATAGCCTATGAAAAGAATTATGATGAAACTCAAGGAAGAGAAACCTCTCAGGTTGACCGTAATACCACACGTTTAGTTTTTACCCCAGGAGCTACCTACCAGTTTGACCAAAACATCCGGGGTGGTTTAACAAGCAGCTACGAAATGACTACTGATAAGAAACGAGACGACGGCACGAAGATGTTCAGCCTGGGTATTTGGGTGGAAGTGAATCTGTAACTGATTAGTTATAAGTTGATAGTTAAGCAGACCTTACCTAATCAAAGCCTAATTCCTTCAGCGCATTACCTTTCTTTCTCCAGTTGGGGTTTATTTTAACCCATAGGTGTATCTGAACCTCCATCTGGATAAATCTGGATAAGTCTCTCTCTGCATATTCGCGTATCCGCCTCAGGTTTTCCCCGTTCTTACCGATGATTATTGGCTTCTGGCTTTGCCTTTCCAGCCAGATAACGGCGTCGATCACCACTTTCTCCGGGGCTTCCGTATATCGCTCTATAATTACGGCAGTAGCATAAGGTATTTCCTGCTCGAACTGATGAAAGATAGCTTCACGTATGGTCTCTTTGGCAAAGAAGCGCATTGGCAAATCAGAGAGCTGATCTTCCTCGTAATAGGGCTCGTGGTAGGGAGTAAAGCGTTTGATCGCTTCAATCAGCTCAGGCACGTTCTCCCCCGTTCTGGCAGAGATCATAATACTCTCTGTAATAGAATTTGGCAAATGGCTCTTTAGTTCCTCCAGATTGGCATCCGGGCATAAATCCAGTTTATTGAACACCGCTAATTGCGGATTCTTTAGATACTTCAGCCTTTCTAGCACTTCGGTATCAAACTCGCTGGGAAAGCCGGATATCTGCGCCAGAAAGATAATCAAATCCACATCCTTAAAGGCATCGTTCCATATCCGCATCATCTTTTCCTGCATCTCATAACGTGGTTTTAAGTAGCCGGGGGTGTCCACAAACACTATCTGGTGCTTAGGAGTATTCCATATTCCCTTTATGGCATAACGCGTGGTCTGCGGCTTGGCAGAGGTGATGGATAGCTTCTCGCCAAGTATCAGGTTCATCAGTGTGGATTTACCCGTGTTTGGCTTGCCAATGATGGCTACAAAGCCACTTTTGAAATCTGCAGGTATGGTCATTGTAATTCTCCCGTAAAAAACAGGGGTGGATTCACCACCCCTTAACTGTTATATATATGTAAGCCTTAGCTTACATTTCGTTGAATACATCTGTGATGATCTGCACGCATTCCATCAGCTGAGCTTCGGTGATAACCAACGGCGGTGCTAAGCGAATGATGTGCCTGTGGGTGGGTTTGCAAAGGATGCCTTTTTCTTTCAGTTTCAGGCACACGTCCCAGGCTTCGTTACCGTCCTTGGGCTCAACGATAATGGCATTCAGTAAGCCCTTACCACGGACTAACTTCAACATAGGATGGTTGATAGCACGCAGAGCAGCACGGAATTTCTTGCCAAGTTCAAAGGCTCGTTCAGCCATCTTTTCTTCTTTAATCACTTCCAGCGAGGCTTTTGCTACGGCGCAGGCAAGCGGGAATCCGCCGTAGGTACTGCCATGCTGTCCCGGCTTTATCTGCAGCATAATGTCCTTATCAGCAAGCACTGCGGAAACAGGCAACACACCGCCGGCAAGCGCTTTACCCAAAATCAGCATATCAGGACGAACGTTCTCATAATCGCAAGCGAGCAGTTTACCTGTTCTTGCTAAGCCGGTCTGGATCTCATCCGCCACGAACAGCACGTTATGCTCTTTACAAAGGTTGTAACATTCTTTTAAGTAACCATCATGCGGGACAAAGACGCCGGCTTCGCCCTGAATAGGCTCTACAATGAAGGCTGCCACATTCTTGCCATGCTTCTCCAGATACACTTTAAGCGCATCAGAATCGTCATAAGCCACTCTCACTATTCCTGGGGCAAAGGGTCCAAAGCCCTCGTAGCAATCCGGATCAGAAGAAGCTGAGATTATTGCAATCGTCCGCCCATGGAAGTTATTCTCGGCGAAGATGATAATAGCACTGTCAGGCTCTACACCCTTAACGTTATATGCCCACTTACGGGCAAGCTTCATCGCTGTTTCCACACCTTCAGCACCACTGTTCATTGGCAGAACCATGTCGTAGCCGAAGAACTCGGTGATATACTTCTCATATTCGCCAAGCTTGTTGTTGTAAAAGGCTCGTGAGGTGAGAGTAAGCTCTTTTGCCTGGTCTATCAATGCCTTAATAATCTTCGGATGGCAATGCCCCTGATTTACGGCAGAATAGGCGGACAGGAAGTCATAATAACGGTTTCCTTCCGGATCCCACAAGAACACGCCTTCACCTTTCGCCAGCACAACCGGCAGCGGATGATAGTTATGCGCTCCGTATTTCTCTTCCAGTTCGATCGATTCGCGGGAGCTAACGCTACCGTACTTCAAATTCTCGGACATGATTCCTCCATGTTCTTATATTAGTATTATGCCTTAACCGACTAATTAAAAAGAGCTTTTGTGTCAAGCGGAACTTATCCTTGGCATTCCCCCATTTTTTATACCAGCCTGATTTTGATCTGCCATGGTTCGGTC
>CAYSGM010000155.1:0-5475 GCA_964430595.1 uncultured Candidatus Cloacimonas sp. | reverse complement strand
TCGCCGCGGGGCGGGTAATAATTAATGCGCACCTTATGGTATAAATCGGCATATAGCTCCGGGTATTTATCCTGTTCCAGGATGGATTCCAGCACCGATAACTTGCTAACTTCCTTGGTTTTGAATGATTCCGGATCATCCAGCACTTCGCCATCCCGGTTACCCAGGATATTGGTGGAAAACCAGCCGTTAACGCCTATCATACGGGCTTTCAATCCCGGTGCGATAATGGTTTTCATCAGGGTTTGCCCGGTCTTGAAATCCTTTCCGCCCACAGGGACTTTATTCAGCGTTGCCAGTTCGCGTAGCGCCGGTATCTCCAGATTCAGGTTTGGCGCGCCGTTGATGAAGGGGATGCCCATCTTAAGCGCAGCATAGGCATAGATCATGGAGGGAGCAATGGCGTGATGATTATCCTTCATCGCCTGCTCGAAGCTTGCAATCGTCCAATGTACCGGATCGGCTTCCAGATAAATCTCCGTGGAGGCTGCCCATGCCATAACCAGGCGGGTAATTTGCTTATCCTGCTTAAAATTCTCTATATCTTCCATTAGCATTTGCGCCAGATCCCATTTGCTGGGAGCTTGCTTCACGTGCTTGCCGTCCAGCTTTTTTACATAATCGGTGCTGAACACCGCTTTCTGGGGTTTCAGTTTGCGTAATTCTGGCTCCAGATTGTCAATCTGGGTTTTCTCCAGGACTCCTGCCTTCAAAGCAGCTTCGTAAGCATCAGCCTCAAAGATATCCCACGCCAGAAACTCAATATCCTCCAGTTTTGCCAGGGGGACAAAATCTTTAATCAACGGAGAGCGGTTCTCGGTCCTTTTACCCAACCGAATGGTAGCCATTTGTGATACTGAACCTATTGCTTCGGATTGTCCTTTCTTGATTGCTTCCACCCCAGCGACAAAGGTGGTGCTCACGGCACCCAAACCAACCAACATTACACCTAGTTTGCCTTTAGCAGCATGTATTTCTTCAGCTCTAAGCATGTTATACTCCTACTTAAGTTTTTTCTCAACCGAAATTCATATGGATTTGCTGTCAAGCACTATTGTTGCCGGCTATTTTGTAAAGCCCTTGTTTCCTTGGTATTGGATGCTTCTTTCTTACAAGCAAACCTCTATCACACCTCACCTTGACCTCACAAAGAGAGGTCAAGGTGAGGTGTGATAGCGTACTTCATGCTGGTAATCAGCATTGCTGATAGATTGAGCTTGACAGTTTGATATACGAATAAAACCTACAACTCCTGAGTTTATATGTTTAATTTGGGGATTAAGGATGCATATTGCTAAAATGTTAGTTGCTTTTTACCATAGAGAGTTTGGAAACCGGATCGGGATTGGGACTGCATGCTGAAGCTGTTTAAACCGCTTAGAAAGCAAGGTAGCAAAGCAGATACCCAGATCATGGATAAACTGCTTACTGCGGTGGTATCTCTCTACCTGTATATGGCAAAAACCGCCAGACTAAAGGGCGACGAGCTGAACTTTATAGACCGTATCCTCCACTCCATGTTTGGCAATGATATCCCGCTCTACAAGCTGGAACAAGCCCGCAGCAAGACGTTATCCACCCGCGACGCAGCTAACTTCCTTAACCGCTTCTTAAGCACTTCAGACCGCAGCAAGATAATCCTCAATCTCATTTGCCTTGCTTACCATGAACGCAGCAGTTTAAACGTGCTGGGCAGCCTGGAAATTGTAGAGCTTACGGATCTGCTCCGTCTGGATGTAAGCTCTCTGGATGCTATCTATGACCTCATGGAAGGTAAAACCGATACCATTACCCTGCCGGATTTGATCAGCATCGGTCAGCACAGCTACCTGCGGAATTCCATGATCTGGGCTCCCGAAGGAGGGGATTTCCGCTTTCTGGGCAAAGGCAACGAGCTGAAACTAACCTTCATCATGATAAAATCCCTGCTGCTCTTTTATCCCGAGCTAAGTGACAATGCCCCGCCATGCCGTATGATTGTGCAAGGAAGCGCAAGGAATCTGGAGAACCATAAATTTCACTTGCTTAAGGATGACTGCACCATTGTTCTTCCCGGTGTTTCGGGTGAAATCAGCTTGCAGACGGATGACTTGTGGCAGGTTTACGATTTGGGTTGTGCAGCCTTTGATCTTCCCTGCCCTGACACAGACAGCACGCTGTATTATCGGGATCACAAGTTCTTCCTGGGCTACAAAACCAAATACACTCCCCCCAAAGAGTTTGCCTTGGATGAAGCACCTTCCGCTTCGTGCCGGGAACCTGTGCTAACCATACTAACCAAAGATTACGCAGAAGCTGCACTGCTGAAGCAAGCCGGTGAATACTACCTCTGCCGCGATAAGCAGGGCTTGTTCATCGGCAAGGAAGCTGCCTCCTCGGCAATGTTACATTTCTATTATGATGCGGAAATCCTGATGGTTAAGAACCTATCAGATGGCAAGATATTCCTGAACCGCATGCATATAGATGGCAGCAGTGCATTTACCCACAATCAGGACATCATCAGCATCGGGGATGCCAATTACATCGTGAACAAGCACTGGGAGCTTATCGAGATCCCTATCCAGATTAATGAGCTTGCCATAAAAGAAATCTCCCACAGCTTCACCGGCGGAAAAACCGCTCTGTCCAACATCGTATTCCGTGTCCCCAAAGGCAGCATGACCGCGATAATGGGTCCCAGCGGTAGCGGTAAAACCACCCTTCTACAGGTGCTTCTGGGCGATATAAAAGCCACCCGCAGCCAGATTAGCATCGATGGTATGGATTTCGGAAGAAACTTCCCCTTCTTCCGCAAGTATATCGGTTATGTTCCCCAGGACGATCTGCTGTTCCCCAATCTCAGCGTTTACGAGAATCTGCACTACCGGATAAAGCTAGCCCTGCCAAATCTGAAGAATAAGGTGGAAATTCGCACCCGCATCGAGAACCTGCTGCATAGCGTGGGGCTGTTTGAACAACGGCACATGCAGGTTGGCGATGTGATGAACAAGAAGCTTAGCGGGGGGCAAAGGCGCAGGCTGAATATCGCTCTGGAACTGGTGCTAAACCCCGTTATTATCATCCTGGACGAACCCACCAGCGGGCTATCATCCAAGGATTCCGAGAACATTGCGGAATTCCTGTGCGACCTGAAAGAGCAGAACAAGATCATCCTTTGCACCATCCATCAGCCCAATGCCACCGTATTCAAAGCCTTCGACCGCATTCTACTGTTGGATAAGGGCGGTAAGCAGGTATTCTTTGGGGATTGCACCGAGGTGTTCGATTACTTTAACCAGGAGCTTCAAGACAGCGGGAAAAGGCGGGAATACCTGCAAACCAAACGGCAGTTGCTGATGCCGGATTACTTCTACGACCTCATCGAGACCCCGGATTGGGGCGGCAACAGACGCTTCCCACCGGATTACTGGGAACAAAAGTTTCGGGACTACAGCTTTCGCCGCACCATGGAACAAACCAACACGCAAGATAGCTCCTCCGAAATGCAGAATCACGCAAAAACCGCAAAGCGCAGCCTGCATATCAGTCCGCGTAACCTGATCCTGTTAACCCACCGGAACTTCCTGAATAAACGCCGCAGCAAGATAAACCTCATCATGACATTGCTGGTAGCCCCTCTCTTAGCTGCGGTAACGGCTTTCGTGCTCCGCGGCGTGCCGGAAGGCATGCCCTACAGCTTCCTGAATAACCAGAATGCGCTGCTTTTCGGCTTTATCTCCGTAATCATCTTTATCTTTATCGGCTTGGCGAATAGCATCGATGATCTCCTGGGGGAGAAACGCAGCATCCAAAGGGAACTAAAGCTAAACATCTCCGCCACTTGCCAGCTTTTATCCAAGCACATTGTGCTCTTTGTGATGACCCTTGTGCAAGTGTTGCTATACAATCTCATCTCTGCAATGGTGCTGGGTATGCGCGGTTACTTCTTGCCACACAGTATCTTCCTGCTGCTAAGCGGAATTGTAGGCTACAGCATGGGCTTGCTATTCTCCAGCCTGATTCGCGACCGTAGCGCCATTGTAAACATCCTGCCCCTGGTCATCATCCCCCAGATTATGTTCAGCGGAGCGGTGATCCGCTTTGCCGAGATGAACACCTCCCTCCGCATCAACCGCAGCAGCGAGATCCCTGAATTCTGCCACACTGTCCCCTCCCGCTGGCTGTTTGAGGGCTGGGCAATTTCCTCTGCCCGCATGAATATTATGGAGCAGCAGAAACAGCGCTTCTTAGAACAGGCGAAGGACACTTCGCGCAGCTATGAGCAATACATGGCAGACGTTAATGCTTATAACCACTTTCTGGAAACCCATCCCGACACCCGCTACAGTAATGAGCTTATCCAGACAACGGTTAAGCTCGCTCATGGAGACTATCTGAACCAGGCGCGCAACATCTTCCTCTCGCACCGGATTGTGGCATTGGGCAAGGAGATAGACACCATCAAGCTCGATATCATCATCTCCCTGCTCATGGCGTTTACATTCTTTGCGCTCACCTTATGGCGTCTGCTGTTTGGATTCCGCTAAAGGAGCTTATCAGGCATGAATATCTACACCCGCATACAGGATACCGACCTCTGCAAATATCTGGATGATGAAAGCACCGCACTTCTACTGAAAGAAGCAGAAAGCTCCTTTGTCCCCGCCCGCGAAACGGTGTTTAGCCTCGGAAGCCCCCAAAGCAGCATCATAATCCTGCAACAGGGAGAGCTGGAGATGCTGAACGCCCGCGAGAAGATAATCGGCTTCATCTACCCCGGAGAGATCGCCGGGGAAACCTGCTTCCCGGATAATACCCCTGCCATATACACACTTCGTGCCCGCCGGGACAGCACCATCCTGAAGCTTAGCTTTGATACCCTGCACAAGCTCATTGCCTCCAGCCCGGAACACGGTGCCAAGCTACACGCCGCCATAAACGACACCATTTGCCTGAAGATAATCCGCATCACCCACGAAGGAGAAAGCAATGAACCTGCTTAATAAACACCCGCTGTATTGCTTTCTAAGTCCCCAAGAGATAGATCACCTGAAAACCGTGATTAAAAAACAGCACTATCATAGGGGCGACACCATCATCCAAACCGGCAACCGCAGCCGGGACATTATTTGTATGGAAAAGGGCAGGGTGTCCATCCGCATCTTTACCAGTGAGGGTGATTCGCGTGAAGTAGCACAGGTGCAGGAAGGCAATCTTATCGGCGAGATGAATTTTATCATTCCCACCCGCAGAACCGCCAATGCCGTTGCCCTTACCGACGTGGAGGCGGATATCCTGCCTTACGACCAGCTGTGTAACTTGCTGAAAGCTGAGCCGCTATTGGCTTACAAGGTGTTTGCGGCAATGAACCGGCAGCTTAGAGATAAATTTATGGGGATGCTGGAGTAGGGGGTATGGGGAGGACGCCGGATAAGTTCAAGGCATACCCTCAGAAAAGGCAGATAATAAGTTTGTAATCACTTGCATCACAAG
>CAYSGM010000154.1:2219-5541 GCA_964430595.1 uncultured Candidatus Cloacimonas sp. | reverse complement strand
ATATTTCTTTATTCCCATTCTTCACCTCTTTATACTTCGAAATCGGCAATCTTATCGCCGGTGCGAAGTGTGACTATAGCCTTTTTCCAATCGGGACGCTTTCCGCTGTATTTACCCAGGCGTTTAGGCTTTCCCATCATACGTATGGTATTAACGGAGAGAACCTTAACGGCAAAGATGCGTTCGATGGCGTGCTTGATCTCGATTCTATTGGCATTGATGCTCACCTTGAAGCTGTAAGTGTTCAAAGTCTGAACCTGGTTACCGCTTTTTTCGGTGATTATCGGGCTTATTAAGATATTACGCGGGTGTATCATGAGCTGAATACCTCCTCCACTTTTTTCAGGGCATCGCCGGTCATGATGATGTAGCTGCTTTTCAGCACTTCATAGGCGAAGAGGCTGTCGGCGCGGTCTGTCATCACATCCGGGATATTGGTGAAGCTTTTCACCGTGGGAAGATGGTGTCCGTCTGTAACCACAAGCTTACGTCCCCTTTCAGGAATGATCTTGCCCAATAGTTCTTTGGCAAACTTGGTATCCGGTTTGTCCATCACAAGGCTATCCACGATAAAGATTCTGCTATCCCGGGCACGGTCTGTTAAGGCAACTTTCAGTGCCATACGTTTCTTGGTGTGCGGGATAGTTTTATACCAATCCTTAGGATAGATCGCAAAGGCTTTACCACCATGAACGCGGATCGGGGATCTGCGGGTACCCACGCGTGCATTACCGGTTCCTTTCTGCTTAAAAAGCTTCTTGGTGCTACCGGCTGTCATGCTGCGGTTCTTCTTTTGCACATTACCCTGGCGTTGGTTGCCCAAATACATGGTGATAACTTCGTGCAGCAGTACCTTGGGTGAATTTACGTCAACATCGAACACGCTGGCAGGAAGATTTACATCGCCGATCAGTTCGCCATTGGCATTATATTTTTTAGCTGTTACCATCTGATACCACCTATTGTTCCTTATGAATGGTGACCAGGGAATTGCGGTGACCGGGTATTGCACCTTTAACCATGATCAGTCCGTTTTCTGCATCCACTTTCACAATAACAAGGTGACGCACCGTAACGCGGGCGTTGCCATGCTGGCCTGCCATCTTCACGCCTTTAAACACGCGGGAAGGTTGGGCACATTGACCGATGGAACCACCACCGCGAAAAGATTCGTGGCTGCCGTGAGATGAAATGAAACCGGCAAAGCCGTGACGCTTCATCACACCTGTGAAACCTCTGCCTTTGGATTTGGAGGAGACGCTAACGGGATCGTTTTCCTCAAAGAAATCGACATTAAGAACGTCGCCGATGTTAATCTCGGTAATCTCTTGTCCGTAGGAAGGGCGGAATTCTCTTACATAACGGTAAAGCCCGCTATTGTATTTCTTAAAATGACCTAATAAAGGCTTTGTAACCTTGCGTTCCGGGATTTCTTCATAACCCAGTTGCAGGGCTTCATAACCGTTTTCGGCTTCGGTACGTTTGCAGATTACTTTACAGGGTCCGGCTTTGATAACCGTAACGGGGATAACTCTGCCGCTGCTGTCAAATATCTGCGTCATGCCTATTTTTTTTCCGATTAATCCGATCATGCTTAGCTCCTCGTGTTCGCCTTAATCTCTACGTGCACACCGGCGGGCAGACTAAGCTTTTTGAGGGCGTTAGTGGTCTGCTGGGTTGGGTTCACGATATCAATTAAACGCTTATGAACCAGCATCTGAAATTGATCCTGACTCTTCTTATCTGCATGAGGGGAACGCAAAATGGTATAAACGGAACGATCGGTTGGCAAAGGAATAGGACCTATCACTTTGGCACCGGTGTTCACGATCTCCGCTACAGATTGATCCAAGAGACGATGGTCGTATGCTTTCAGTTTGATCCGGATACGATTGTCGTGGTTACTCACTGGAACCTCCACTTGTTGTGGCAATTTGCGCTCCCAAAGGGCTACTGCGGAAGCACAGAGCTCCGCCACCCAAGCAGGAAATCAAACTGCTGTAAGTTTGTTTAATTTTGCGGACTGGGACATGTCCCAAACCACAGCGATACTCAACCAGAGTATCCCGGTTAAAGGATAACATTGTTCCTCCTAAAGAACTATAAGCCCCTGCAAAATATGGGACTTGTGCTATACGTACGGAACGTATTTACATCGTTGGATCGTAAGTTTTTAGCTCCCCCATTTTGTTAAAGGGTTTTTCAGAATATTTGTATCTAGACGGTATGAAGTCTGGAGTCGATCCGGCTTTCCCTGACTATACACCCATTCCCCAATCATTTTAGCCGGATGGACTACAGCGACACCAGCTACATACTGCCTTTAGTCCATTTAAATCTGGAGTCGATCCGGCTTTCCCTGACCCAATAATTATTTCCCAATCATTCTAGCCGGATGGACTACAGCGACACCAGCCACATACCGCCTGTAGTCCATTTCGCCGCGTAGGATAGTCTTAACAAACAATTGTTGAAGGCGAAATCGACTCCAGACTTGATGAATAGCATTGGAATAAGCCGGATGTTTGGGATTGGCAATGTTTCCACAGCTACACTGTGATCCAAGAACGCCAGAACAAAAATACATACCAGCTAACTATTTAAGCCCTTCATTGGACACTTTGTGTTTGCCAAACATTATGTTCGCCAAGCATGATGATTTTTGCAGTAAGCAACAATACATCAAGCCTAAAACCTCAATATCGGGGATTACACTCCCCAAATATTTGTATATTCGGGGAGTGTAATCCCCAAACTTACGTTTTTCTGCAAGTATTAGCGTGCATAAGTTGAGCACTAATTTTAGCGCTCACAAGCCCGCAAGGCGCAACACCATAGCGAGGGTGTGTAGTGAGTGGAGCGAACGTAACCCCTTGTAAAGGTAACAGGATAACCAAGCCCCTTGCGAGCTACACAATTAGAATATAAGTAAGCAATTAGCAGAATGTGTCACCCAAACAAAGCTTTGTCATCTGGTCCTTTTTACGAGGGGTTACGTACGCTTCACTGCATAAACACCCCTGATTCTTTCACACTTCCTTTTGAGATTATTCTTCAGCTACCGATAATACAGGGTTTCCCCCCTTCATCATTCTGAGTGAAAGACAAAAGAGGCTCTTCGGCTGAAATTGATTTTGTAATTGGCTGGAAAAAGCAGTTAATCCCCATCAAAGTAAAAGCGGTAGTAGTGGTTCGTTGAAATCTATGATGATTTTTATGAATGAATCCAGTTGCGAACTGGCTATCAGAGTATATGATGGTGACTTATCTTTGCAGAAGGTTACCCTGGAAAATGGGAAAAAGTTTAAGTTACTAAATCTAC
>CAYSGM010000154.1:0-2209 GCA_964430595.1 uncultured Candidatus Cloacimonas sp. | reverse complement strand
GATCTGATGACAATTCACCATATAGTTTGAAAGAGAATCTATAAATTTAGCAAGAAAGATACGGGGGCTGTGAGGGTTTGTTGTAATGTGGCTGATGTCGAACTCCATATCATTCAGAGAGTATTACATAACATTGCCCTACTTGATTCAGACCCTGTTTATGTATATTAATCTAAACTCTGGTTTCAGCAGGTTAATGAACTTGACGGGCTTTATAAGCATTGCGGGTTGCCCTTCTGCATAGGCATAGCCGGAGTAGGTAACAATCAAGCCCTCAGGAACAAGAGCCAGATATTCGGGATTTGATTTATAAGCAATATCATAATCCCGCCATGGCTCTATATTAAGCTCATATTCAGTTAGCAGCAACTTGTGGAAGGCAGCCAATTTCTCATGGCAAATGATTGATTTGGGGGATATCGCATTAAACTCTTTATCAAACATGGCATAAGAAACTATATCATCCCCATGTGCCCCACCCCAATAGCCTTTGTGATGCACTTTCATCGTGATGATTTGTGAATTGAGCACAACTTCCACAGATAACCTTTCCTGCATGCAGCCTGTGTAGGTAGTTTCTTCTGTAGAGAGCCACGAATTCAGTACGTAATTCGCATAAGCAGTGTAGTTGTTATTAAACAACTTGCGCAGGGAGGTATTGTCCTGAGCACCTTCATGCGCCAGAATGAATATCTGCTCCTGAAGCCATGATACCAGCTTTGAGGCATTGTCATCCTCGGAACGAAAAACGGGATACTTTATATATACCGAAAACTCGCCTCCAGATAAGGCAATACCCCGGGAATCGATGGTGTTGTAAAAATACTGCAAAGTATCGGGCAAGGCAAATGGCTTCCCGGAAAAAAGCGGAAACACGGAAGGAAACGCCAATTCTTGCGCTGCCCTTTGCTGCTTATCTGAACCAAACTGATTTATAAATAGAAAGACCATTAGCACAGGAATTATTAACACTCCGAATTGTAAGATGTATTTTCGGAATCTGTTATTCCCCATCATTGCCTCCAATAACCTCAATTACGGTAGAATGAAAACGAGTCCGGACAGAATGACCGGACTCGCTTTCGATGATTAGCTTAACCCTACTTCATTAAGATCATTTTCTTACGGGATTGATAATTATCAGCTTTCATAAACAGGTAATAGACTCCGCTACTTACCGGTGAACCAGAATTATCTGTCCCATCCCAACTTATCGTAAAAGTGCCGTTATTGCTTCGTGTTTGGACCAAATTTTTAACCAAGGTTCCCTTAATGTTGTAAACATCAATAGTCAGATTGCAGGGTTCCTTTATAGAGTAACCAATGGTTGTAGTGGGATTGAAGGGATTAGGGTAATTACCCTGAAGTGAGGTAACTACCGATACAATTGAAGGATCATCATTAGGTACTGCTAAAGTGTAAGTGGCAGTTGCACTGGGAGTCCAGCCCGTTTTGTATCCTTTAGCCTTGATTGTGGTAGTAGTAGCAACGTTTATTGCCGCACTATAAAGGGTTGAAGAGGAGGTAGGTTCAGTTCCGTTAGTAGTATAGCGTATTTGTGCTCCTGCGGTTGAGCAAGCAATTGTTACATTCTGTGGCGTGGGATATGATCCTGCTGGAGGTGTGAAGGTAGGCGTAGCCACAGTAGCGCCTGGCATATATGCAGCAGTGGCAGTTACACTGGGAGTCCAGCCTGTTTTGAATCCTTTAGCCTTGATTGTGGTAGTAGTAGCAACGTTTATTGCCGCACTATAAAGGGTTGAAGAGGAGGTAGGTTCAGTTCCGTTAGTAGTATAGCGTATCTGAGCACCTGCTGTAGCGCAAGCAATAGTTACACTCAGTGGTGTGGGATATGATCCTGCTGGAGGTGTGAAAGTCGGGGTTGCCACAATACCGGTAATCACATAAGCAGCAGTAGCAGTTGCACTGTTAGTCCAGCCCGTTTTGAATCCCTTAGCCTTAATCGTGGTTGAGGTGGCTACGTTTATCGCTGCGCTGTATAATGTGGAAGAAGAGGTAGGCTCAGTTCCGTTGGTTGTATAGCGTATCTGGGCTCCTGCAGTAGTACAGGCAATAGTTACATTCTGTGCTGCGGGGTATGTTCCGGCAACAGGACTGAAAGTCGGGGTTGCTACGGTTCCGGTAATCACATAGGCAGCAGTAGCAGTTGCACTGTTAGTCCAGCCCGTTTTGAATCCCTTAGCCTTAA